>CANJSX010000036.1 GCA_947477055.1 Sphingomonadaceae bacterium
ATCGAGCCTTTCAATGTCCTCATCTGGGATATCGGTCAGGATGCGCATTCTGCTTCCTCCGGCTTGCGGAAATACCAGGCCACCGCTTCGTGCAGGACCTCCGAACGCGATTTGCCCTGCTCGGCCGCGCGGGCATCGAGCGATTTGATGCCTTCTTCGGGCGGGCCGGTGAGGATTCGGGTCATAGTGATATACTGATATCATATCATGATATCCCGTCAAGCCACGTTTTCGCCGCGCATATCCTTGATACTGTCGAACATCGGTTGCAACTGCTCGTTCGAGACCGGCTTGCTATAGAGCCAGCCCTGCCCCTGGGTGCAGCCCAGTTCGATCAGCCGCGCTTCGATTTCGGCGGTCTCGACCCCCTCGGCCACGACCTCGACGTTGAGCGACCGGCCCAGGCCGAGCACCGCAGTGACGATCGCATCGGATTCGGCGCTCTCGCCCAGCGCGCGCACGAAGCTGCGGTCGATCTTGATCCGGCCGAACGGCAGCGCCCTGAGGTGCTGGAGCGAGGAATAGCCGGTCCCGAAATCGTCGAGCGCCAGCCGCACACCCTGGTTCTTGAGCGAGGCGATCACCGACTTGGCCATCTGCGCATCGGAAATGAGCACTGACTCGGTCATCTCGATTTCCAGCAGATGCGGCGCAAAGCGGGTTTCGGTGAGAATCTTGAGCACTTGCTGAGCAAAGGCCGGATCGCGCAGTTGCGCCGGCGCAACGTTGAAGCACACGCGGTAGTCCTGCCCCCAGTCGCGCGCCTCGAGCAATGCCCGGCGCAGCAGCTGCAGCGAAAGCTCGCCGATCAGGCCGCATTCCTCGGCGATGTTGATGAACACGCCGGGCTGGATCTGCCCGCGCTCGGGGTGATTCCACCGCGCGAGAATCTCGAAGCCGACGATCGATCCGTCGAGCAGCGACTTCTGGACCTCGTAATAAGGCACGAACTCCTGCCGGTTGATCGCCTCGCGCAGTTCGGCCTCAAGCTCAGCGCGTTCGCGGATGTCCTGCTCCATCGTGGTATCGAACCAGCGGAAGCAGTTCCGCCCCGATTGCTTGGAGCGGTACATCGCCACATCGGCCTGGCGCAGCAGCGTCGAGACGTTGATATTGCCATCGGCGAACATCGCGATCCCGATCGAGGCGCTGACGCGCAGCTTGAGGTCTTCCACCTCGACCGGCTGGTTGAGCGCATCGATGATATGGCAGCACACGCTTTCGGGCACGATTTGGAAGCCCGTCTCGAAGGTGAAGGCCACCGCGAACTCATCACCGCCCATCCGCGCGATCAGGGCATCGTCGGGGCAGCAGGAGGAAATCCGGTCCGCCGTCTCGCGCAGCAAGTCATCGCCGATGAGGTGGCCATGCTGGTCGTTGACGATCTTGAAGTTGTCGAGATCGAGGATCATCAGCACCAGCGGCCGGCCGCGCGCCGCGCCTTCACGGGCCAGTACGGAGATGTCCTCGATCAGCCCGCGGCGATTATAGAGCCCGGTCAGCGGATCGCGCTTGGCCAGCGCATGGGCGGCGCGATGCGCCTTGGCCCGCTTGCGGATCTCGAGGCGATGTTCGCCGACCCGGCGAATGCCCCGGGAGGCCAGCAGCAGCACGCCCAGCGGCGCCATGATGAACACGGTGGCGACCGCCGGAGCGCCAGAGCGGACCATGGCGATGACGAAATCGGACTGATCGAAGGCAAGCAGCAGCGCAATAGCGATTCCCGCCCCAAGGGCGGCGCCAAGCCATCCGCGCCACTTCGACGAAACTGCCATGATTCCCCGTGTCCAAGTCTCGACCGCGAGGATACAAGTTCGGGGCCAACAGCTGCTAAACATGCATGCTTAAGAAGAGCTTCTACGGATCGGAGATATCGGTGATAAGCCGTTTAAATACAGATAGTTACAGCTACCCGCCCTTACGGTCGGATTTCTTTTTCCGCATCGCGTCATGGAAGCGGTCGGCCCAGCCCGGTTTGACCAGCTGTTCGCCCCGCACGATCCGCAGTTCACCGTCGGCAACGTCGCGGGTTACCGCGCTTCCGGCCGCGACAATCGCATCCGCGCCGATTCGCACCGGAGCGACCAGTGCCGAATTCGAGCCGATGAACGCCCGCTCGCCGATCACGGTCTTGTATTTGAAATAGCCGTCGTAGTTGCAGGTGATGGTCCCGGCGCCGATATTCGCCCCCGCCCCGACCTCGGCATCGCCGATGTAGGAGAGGTGATT
This sequence comes from Sphingomonadaceae bacterium, assembly GCA_947477055.1. Lineage (GTDB taxonomy): Bacteria > Pseudomonadota > Alphaproteobacteria > Sphingomonadales > Sphingomonadaceae > Novosphingobium. The sequence continues at coordinate 2,230 of CANJSX010000036.1, forward strand.
GGCCTTGGCGCCCTTGCCCAGTACCGACGCCTTGATCTCGACGAAATTGCCGACCTTGGCCTGTTCCCCCAGCACCGCACCGGGGCGCAGCCGGGCATAGGGGCCGACTTCCGCCGCCGGGCCGACCGTCGCGCCCTCAAGATGGCTGAAGGCGCGAATCCGCGCCCCGTCGGCCACGCGCACCCCGGGTCCGAACACGACATTGGGCTCGACCAGCACATCGCGCCCGAGCGCCGTATCCCAGGCAAACCACACCGTGTGCGGGGCGAGCAGGCTGGCGCCGTCGTCCATCGCCCGGCGGCGTCGGCGTTGCTGCCAGCGCTCCTCGGCCTCGGCCAGTTCCGCGCGGCTGTTGATCCCGGCCACCTCGTCGGCATCGCCGGTGACGACCACGGCGCAGGTCCGGCCATCGGTCAGCGCGATGTTGACCACGTCGGGCAGGTAATATTCGCCCTGCGCGTTATCATTGCCAACCCGGGCGAGCAGCGCGAACAGGTCTTCCGCCCGTGCCACGAGCAAGCCGGAATTGCACAGGCGGCAGGCGCGTTCCGCGTCGTTCGCGTCCTTGAATTCGACCATTTTGGCGATGCGCCCATCGTCGGCAATCACCCGGCCATACTGCAATGCGTCCGCTGGCTCGAAGCCGAGCACCACCGCCGCCGGGCTGTCCGCCTCATGCAGCCGGGCGATCATCGCGCGCATGGTATCGGCGCGGACGAAGGGCACGTCGGCATAAAGCACCAGCACATCGCCGCTGAAGCCGGCCAGCGCGGCCTGAGCCTGCTGGACCGCATGGGCAGTGCCGAGCTGCGGCTCCTGCACGGCGAAAGCCGCGCGCTCACCCAGCGCCGTCTCGAGCTGCTCGCGCCCGCTGCCGACAATTACCACCTGCCGCGCGGGCTCAAGCTCGGCCACGCTGGCGAGCAGATGCTCGATCATCGGCCGCCCGGCGACCGGATGCAGGACCTTGTGCAGGTCGCTCTTCATGCGGGTGCCCTTGCCAGCGGCAAGGATGATCACGGCGAGGGGAGAGGGCGAAGCATTCATGGCGCGTTCCATGCCAGCAAATGCTTGCCGTTTCCACAATTGCGCGCCATCGGCGCGGCCATGAGCGATTTTCCTTTTGCAATCGTCGGCTTCGACCTCGACGGAACCCTCCTCGACACCAGTGCGGATCTGGGCAACGCGCTCAATCACGCGATCTCGCTGACCGGACGGCCGAAGGTGTCGCTCGACGAGACACGCGGACTAATCGGTGGCGGTGCGCTGCGCATGCTGGAACGCGCTTTGGCGATCACCGGCGGCCCCTTGCCCGATGACGAGACCCATGCGTTGTTCGACGAACTTCTAGAATTTTACGAGAACAATATCGCGGTCCATTCGCGGCTGTACGCGGGCGGTGAGGCGATGCTCGACGCGTTGGCGGCCCGGGGCGTGGCTCTCGCCGTAGTCACCAACAAGCGCGAATATTACGCCCGCAAGCTGCTCGGCGAACTGGGTCTGGCCGAGCGCTTCTTCACCATCATCGGCGGCGACACGCTCGGCCCCGGCCGCGCCAAACCCGCGCCCGACCTGCTGCACGAGATGCTGGCCCGGTCCGGCAACACCGGCCCCGCCGCCTATGTCGGCGATACCACCTTCGACACTGGCGCCGCCGCCGCTGCCGGACTGCCCTGCATCGCCGTCAGCTTCGGCTTTTGCGACCTACCCCCGCATGAGCTGGGCGCCGCTGCCGTGATCGACCATTTCGACGAACTGATCCCGGCGCTGGAAAATTTGCGCTGACACCACTCGTTTATTGAAGAGCAAGCTTCGCAGGCGCATATTGGCTCCCGGAGGATAGGAGATGCGATACAAGGCTCTGTTTGCGCTTGCTCTGGCGTTCAGCACCCCGGCCCATGCCGAGCGGTTGCTGATCGATCATCGGGGCTATCCCGCGCTGTCCCAGGCGGTGATGAATGCTGGCGAGGATGCAATTTTCTACCAGGACGCCAGCCCCGACTACGTGCTCGACCGGATCAAGATCCAGGGCAGATCGGCCAGCGACTGGAGTGAGGCGATCGAGTTCGTCGTCTATCCGCGCGGTCGCGGCGTCAAGCAGATCGAGGACTGGTACCGCGGCTTTTCGGCGGCAGAGCAACTGACCTGCCCGAGCCGCTGGAACGTGATCCGCCAGGACGATACCGGCATCACTTTCACGCGCGATCAGGCGCAGTGTGCCGGGCTGCAGGGCCAGTCAAGGTTATACCGGGCAATGCTCGGCAAGCGCCATGTCTTCCTGGTGGGCGGGCTCTATCGCGGGGAAATGAGCGAGGAAATGAAGCACCAATGGCTGGTCGTGCTCGACAGCGCCAAGGTCGGTTCCTGATTCGCGACTACGGCGGCGCGATCCGGCCCGGCGGCTGACGCTACAGCCCCGCCGCGCCTGCGCATGGCCATTGAAAGCCGCGTTCCGACGTGCCATTCCGCCGCTTCAAACAAGCGATAGCCCCGGCATGGCGAGGAAGCGGACATGAGCATTTCATTCAAGGACAAGGTAGCCATCGTCACCGGCGCGGGCGGCGGCCTCGGCCGTTGCTATGCGCTCGAACTGGCCCGGCGCGGGGCCAAGGTGGTGGTCAACGACCTCGGTGGATCGCGCGACGGCACGGGCCACTCCGACGCGGCCCTTGCCGTGGTCGAGGAGATCAAGGCTGCCGGCGGCGAGGCCATGTCGAACGGCGCCAGCGTCACCGAATATGAGCAGATGGAAGCGATGGTCGCCAAGGCCAAGGAAGCCTGGGGCGGCGTCCACATCCTGATCAACAACGCCGGAATCCTGCGCGACAAGACCTTCATCAAGATGGAAGTCGCCGATTTCGATCTGGTGGTGAAGGTCCACCTGCAGGGCTCGGCCTATGCCACCAAGGCCTGCTGGGAACTGATGCGCGAGCAGAACTACGGCCGCATCCTGATGACCACCTCCTCCACCGGGCTCGGCGGCAATTTCGGCCAGGCCAATTATGGCGCGGCCAAGCTCGGCATGGTCGGGCTGGCCAAGACGCTCTATCTCGAAGGCGCGAAGTACAACATCCGGGTCAACTCGCTCGCCCCCACCGCCGGCACGCGGATGACCGAGGACATCTTCCCGGAAGAAGCCTTCCAGGCCTTCAACCCGGAAAACGTCGTCCCCGCCGCGCTCTACCTCGTTTCCGACGACGCGCCGACCAATGCCATCGTCGGTGCCGGTGCGGGCGTTTACCAATCAGCCTGGGTGACGATGGGCCAGGGCACCCTGCTCCCGCCGGACCAGCGCACCGTCGAAGGCTTCGCCGCCGCCTGGGACAAGATCAGCGCCCGCTCGGGCGATGTCGTCTTCCAGAACGGCATGCAGCAGTCGATGATGACGCTGGAACTGATCCAGAAGGCACTGAAGGGCGGCTGAGGCTGAACTCATTTGCTGTATTGACACAGCAACACAGTTGCGACATTCTCCCCCAGTTCAGGGGAGAATGTCGCCATGTATACCGAAGCCGACCTGCAATCCGCCGTCACCGCCGGGGTCATCAGTCACGAAGCGGCTGACGCGCTCCGCGCCCATGCCGTCGGTTTGAGGTCCGCACCTAGCGTCGATGAAGAACATTTCCGCCTGATCACTGGCTTCAACGACATCTTCGTGACCATCGCTGCGGTGCTGCTGCTGGTGGCGATGGGCGGGATCGGGCAAGCGATCGCCCCCGGCTTAGCCGGTGCGCTGATCGCCGCCGCGGCCTGGGGCATGGCCGAATTCTTCACCGCCCGCCGCCGCATGGCCCTGCCCTCGATCGTGCTGCTGCTCGCCTTCGTCGGCGGACTGGTCGCCGCGCCGATCGAGCTATTGGCGGAAAATGGCGCAAATCTGACCGACCGGACCGGTACCCTGGTTGCCGCTGCGATTGCTCTGTTTGCGGCCGGGGGGACCTGGCTGCACTGGCTCCGCTTCATGGTGCCGATCACTGTTGCCGCCGGCACCGCTGCGCTGGTCGCCATGGTGCTGGCGCTGATCGCTGCCGCGCTGATGCCGCTGTTCCCGCATGACGGCGAAGTGGTGATGATGCCGCTCGCCTTCGCCTCGGGCCTCGCCGTCTTCACGCTGGCGATGCGCTGGGACATGAGTGACCGCAAGCGCGAGACGCGCCGCAGCGATGTCGCCTTCTGGCTCCACCTGCTCGCCGCCCCGCTGATCGCCCACCCGCTGTTCCATGCCATCGGCGTGACCGAGGGCGAGAACATCGCCCCCGCTGCCGCCATCGGCGTGATCGCGATCTACATGGCGATGGGCGTGGTCGCGCTGGCGGTCGACCGCCGGGCGCTGCTGGTCTCGGCGCTGGCCTATGTGCTGGTGGCGATGACCATGCTGCTGCGTCAATTCGACGCGGTCGAGCTCAACGTCGCGCTGACCGGCCTCGTGATCGGCTCGGCGCTGCTGACGCTCTCCGCTTTCTGGACCCCGATCCGCCACTGGGTGGTAGACCAGCTGCCTCAGCGGCTGCGCAGTCTGGTGCCGGAAACGGGGTTGCTGCGGGCCTGAACCCTCAGTCTGCCACCAGCTTCACCAGCCGGCGTTCGATCGGGAACAGCACGCCGGCCAGTTCGTGCCCGCGCTTGAGCACCTGCCCGCCTTCGCCATAGAGCGCCCACATGCCCTGCCGCCCGCGCAGGTCCGGGCGTTTTTCGATCCGGGCCTGCGGATATTCGGCGACGCGGCGGTAGGCGCAGAACACGGCGGCATCCTTGCCGAAGTCCATCGCGTAATCGCGCCATTCGCCGGCCGAGACCATGCGGCCGTAGAGATCGAGGATGCGTTGCAGTTCTTCGCGTTCAAAGCCCACCTGCGCGCCACGCGCCTGGGCCAATGGGAAGGGGGTGACGACCGCGCTCAAGCGGACTTCTTGCCCCCACCCACGCCAGCGCCTTTGCTCGCCTCGGACGCCTTGACCTCGGCATCACGCGCTTCCAGCAGCGCTGCCAGCCGCTTGTTGAGCGTCTCCACCTCGCACTGGAGGATTTCCAGCTTCTGCGTCGCCGGATCGAAGCGTTCCGAGCAGGGCGTGCCGTAGGGCACGAAGTCCTTCGCCCAAGTTTCGGCGGCAACGAGGGTCGAGCGGGCCTTCATCCCGACCATGGTCGCGCCCTCGGGCACGTCATCGGTCACCACGGCATTCGCGCCCACTCGCGCACGCACGCCCACGGTGATCGGCCCGAGGATCTGCGCGCCCGAGCCGACAATGACATTGTCGAGCAGGGTCGGGTGGCGCTTGCCGCCGACGCCGTTGGCCGGGTTGGTACCGCCCAGAGTGACGCATTGGTAGATGGTGACATTGTCACCGATCTCGGCGGTCTCGCCGATCACGGTGAAGCCGTGGGCGATGAACAGGTGCTTCCCGATTTTCGCGCCGGGATGAATATCAATGCAGGTCAGGAAGCGCGAGATGTGGTTCACCAATCGCGCGAGGAAAAAGAGCCGCATTTTGAACAGCGCATGGGCCACGCGGTGGTAGCCGACTGCCCAAAGCCCCGGATAAAGCAATACTTCCCAGCGCGTGCGCGGGGCCGGGTCGCGGGCCTTGATCGAGTCAAGGTAAGAGATGAGATCGCCGATCATGTGCCCCATTTGTCCCATTTATTCCTGCTCAAAGCAAGCGCGGCTGGCTCGCCCCGGTCAGTTCCTCAATCGCATCGCGCCAGATTGCCATGGTCGGTGCCGCCTTGCGCTCAAGGCTCAGGCGATCGATCGTGGCGACAAGCCGTTCGGCCCCCATGTGGGAACGCGTCGTGCGCGGGACAAGATAGGCCGCCGCATCCTCGCCCAGCGCCAGCGCGCGCTGCTCGGCATGGACCGCGATCAACTCGGCCAGCAGGGCATCGTCCGGCGTGCCTATTTCGAGATGCAACGCGGCACCGAGGCGTGAGGCAAGGTCCGGCAGGGCGATCTGCCAGCCGCCCTCGGCGGCGTTGCAGACCAGCAGCAGCGGCGTCCCGCTCGCCTGCGCACGGTTCCAGCGGTGGAACAGCTCGGTCTCGTCGAGCCGCTCGGCATCGTCGATCGCCTCGCCCGCGCCGATGTCGGTAAACCAGCGCGCGATCAGCGATTTTCCCGAGCGCGGCGGCCCGAACAGCACGGCGGTGCGAAACGGCCAGTCGGCGGTGCGGCCCAGCGCCTCGATTGCAGCGGCATTGGCATTGCCAACCACGATCCGCGAAGGCCCCCCGGCCCCGCCAGGCGCCAGAGGAAGCGCGATCTGGCTCATCTCATTTCCGGATCGAAAGCGCGCCGGTGCCGACCGTCACCGAATAGCCCTTGGCGCGCAGCGCGGCGGCGAGCTGATCGAGCGTGCCGGCATAGCTGACCCGCATCACCGAGGTACCGCCGATCGCCAGTGAGCTGGCCGAGGCCCCCTGCACTCCCGAGGCCGAACGCACGGCCCCCAGCGCCGCATCGACCGCGCGCGCATCGGGCGAGGCGAACTGGACGGTAAAGCTGGAGACGACCGGCGCGGCCTGAGTCGGCGTCGGGGTTGCGCCGGGGGTGGCGGCATTGGCCGGCGCAGCGGTGGCGGTGGCCTGCTGCTGGCCCTGCGCGATGATCGCGGCCAGCGCCGCGTCAAGCGCCGGCGCCTGCGTCTGCAGGGTCGGATCGGGTTTGAGCAATCCGCGCGCCAGTGCATCGCTGTAGATCGCATCGAGCCGGGTGACCGCCTGGGCCAGCATCGCCGGCACGCCCTTCTCATCGTTCGCGGTCAGGGTGAAGGTCTCAAGCCAGCTGTTATCCGGGCCGTAGCGGGCCGTGAACGTCCCGCTCACCGGGCCGCCGGGCCACTGCCGCTCAAGCCGGGCGACCGGCATGATTACGTCGGCGGCGCCGAACTGGTCGAGCAGGTTGCGCCACCACAGTCGGCTGCGCCGTCCCGGCTGGCCGGCGGTGATCACTAGCGAATCGCCTCCGTTGCCTGAGGGCCGGACATAATCGATCGCGCTCGCTCCGGCGCGGTATTCGGCCCAGGCCTTCTGCCAGGCCCCGCGCACCTCATAAACCTTCGCCGCCCCGCCCGAATAGAGCACCGGGATCGTCAGCAGCGGCGCCGAGCGACTCCGCGCGATATCGCCGCCGCCGCCGATGAACTGGCCGGCGCGGGTCCGGTCGAAAATCACGCCCAGCGTGGCGATATAGCGGCGCGGCCCGATCTGCTCGCGCTCGACCACCACCGCAGAGACCATGCCGGCGATCTGCCCGTCACTCATTTCCGGGCCTTTGAGCTGCTCCCAGGCCTTGCGCTGGGCCAGCACCCAGCCGGCCTCGCGCGCTTCCTGACCGGTCTTGCCGGTGGCTTCGACCTGGATGCCGCCCACCTCGATATCGGTCGAGGTCGCCACCGCAGCAATCCCGCGGTCGCCCTCGATCTGCGCGATCAGCCGGGCCGGACCGATCAGCAGCAGCGCTCCGGCCAGCGCAAGCGCAAGCGCGCCGAGCAGCTGCGCGGCGGGTCCTGGGCGGTAGTGCCGCAGCTGCTGAAGGGAGTTTGCAAGTGTCATCGGGGGAAACCGCTGGCCTTTTGCCGAAACACTCATGGAAATCCAAGCGCGAAAGCGTTAGGCGCTTCACCATGTCCGATAATCCCCGCCTCAACCGCTATACCTATGAACATTCCGGCGTCTCGATCGCCGCCGGAAACGCGCTGGTGAAAGCGATAGGCCCGCTCGCCAAAAGCACCGCCCGCCCGGGCGCCGATGCCGAGCTGGGCGGCTTCGGCGGATACTTCGATCCGCGTGCAGCGGGCTACAAGGATCCGCTGCTGGTTGCGGCGAACGACGGGGTCGGCACCAAGGTCAAGCTCGCTATCGATCATGACCGGCACGATGCGATCGGCATCGATCTCGTCGCAATGTGCGTCAACGATCTGATCGTGCAGGGCGCCGAACCGCTGTTCTTCCTCGACTATTTCGCCACCGGCAAGCTCGAGAACGGCGTGGCCGAGCGCGTGGTCGCCGGCATCGCCGAGGGCTGCAAGCTGGCCGGCTGCGCGCTGATCGGCGGCGAGACGGCGGAAATGCCGGGGATGTATGCCCTGGGCGATTACGATCTCGCCGGCTTCTGCGTCGGCGCGGTGGAGCGCGGCGAGCAGCTGACAGGCGACAAGGTTGCAGTGGGCGACGTGCTGCTCGGCCTCGCCAGTTCGGGCGTCCATTCCAACGGCTATTCGCTGGTTCGACGATTGGCGGCCGACAAGGGCTGGAAGCTCGATCGCCCGGCGCTGTTCGATTCCGAGGTGCTGCTGATCGACGCGCTGATCAAGCCGACGCGGATTTATGTGAAGAGCCTGCTCCCGGTAGTCCGCGCCGGAAAAATCCACGCCCTTGCCCACATCACCGGCGGCGGGCTGCTGGAAAATGTCCCGCGCGTGTTGCCGGAGGGCCTCCATGCGCGGATCGACGTCGGCGGCTGGGAACAGCCGCGGCTGATGGCGTTCCTGCAGGCGCAGGGCAATATCGAGCCGGCCGAGATGGCCCGCACTTTCAACTGCGGGATCGGCATGGTGCTGGTGGTCGCGGCGGACGATGTGGCTACAGTGCAGGCGGAACTCGAAGCTGCCGGCGAGACGGTCAACGTGATCGGCGCAATCGAACCGGGCGCACGCGGCTGCTCTGTGCAGGGCAGCGCCGAGGACTGGAGCGGCCGGGAAAGCTGGGAGGCGACGCATGTCGCCTGAGTTCCTCCCCGTGCCGGCGAGGATTTCATGACCCGCGCCCGACTCGCCTGCCTGCTTTCAGGCAATGGCACGACCATGTCGGCCCTGCTCTACCAATCGCGCCTGCCCGATTGCCCCTATGAGATTGTGCTGGTTGCCAGCAACAAGCCCGATGCGCGCGGGCTGAAGATCGCTGAAGCAGAGGGCATCGCCACCTTTGCCCATCCCCATCGCGGCCTGACTCGTGAGGAGCACGAGGCGATCATGAACGAGGCCCTGCGCGATGCTGGTGCGGAATATGTCGCCCTGTGCGGCTATATGCGGATATTCAGCCCCGCCATGCCAGAAAAATGGGCCGGCCGCATGTTCAACACTCACCCCGCCCTGTTGCCAAAGTTCAAGGGCCTCGACACCCATCAACGGGCCATCGACGCGGGTGAAAGCCATGGTGGCTGCACTGTCCACCTTGTCACAGAGGAGTTGGATGGCGGCCCGGTCCTTGGCCAGATCGCCGTGCCGATCCTGTCCGACGACACGGCGGAAACACTGGGCCACAGGGTGGTCCTGGCCGAATACCAGCTCTATCCGCGCATGGTGGCCGATTACGTGCGACAGCGAACCGAACTGACTGCGCGGCTGGATGCGGGCGACGCGTTCTAGCGGAGCGCTAAAGCTTCTCTTGTTCCCCAACCCCCTCGCGGCGCATCTTGCGAGCCGTCCGCTCGTGCAGGATCGCAGCCTCGCGCAGGCGACGGGCGAGAAACGGGTCGTCGCTGGTGTCGGCATTGATCCGGGCCACGCGGACGAGTTGGTCGTGATAGATGGCGTCGCGGGTTACTTCCATGAGTGATGCCTAGCACGCCTGGCAGGATTCGCAGGGCGCTCAAAAGGGTTAATGGTGACCGCAGGGCTAGCGGAAACCGGAATCAAAAGGGCCGCCTGATCGCCCAGGCGGCCCTCTGAACAGCCGAGCAGATCGGCTCAGCCGACGATTTCTTCCGGCTTGAAGAAGAAGGCGATCTCGATCGCCGCGTTCTCTTCCGAATCCGAGCCGTGGACCGTGTTGGCCTCGATCGATTCGGCCAGTTCCTTGCGGATCGTGCCGGCTTCGGCATTGGCCGGGTTGGTCGCGCCCATGATGTCGCGGTTGCGCTTCACGGCGTCTTCGCCTTCGAGCACCTGCACCACCACCGGGCCGGACATCATGAAGGACACGAGGTCACCGAAGAAGGGGCGCTCACGGTGGACGCCGTAAAAGCCCTCGGCCTGCTCCTTGGTCATGTGGATGCGCTTCGAGGCGACGACGCGCAGGCCCGCTTCTTCCAGCATCTTCGTAACCGCGCCGGTCAGATTGCGGCGGGTGGCGTCGGGCTTGATGATCGAGAAGGTGCGGGTAGCCGCCATGGAGAATTCCTTGCAAACATGTGTTTTTGTAAAGCTCGGCGCGCCCCTAGCCGGGAAAATGCTGCGCCGCAAGATTATGCGTCAGGGTCCTTCGACCCAGCGCCCGCCGTCCTGCTTCCAGAAACGCCGCTCCACCCCGTCGCGCTCGCCCAGGGCACGCCAGGCGGCGCGGGCGCCGTCGAGCGTCGCCTCGCCGAACAGCAGGAAGGCGCGGTCGAACTCCAGCCCGGCATCGCGCCACTCGCCATCCGCCAGCGCGACGAAACGCGCGCCGTTCGCCGCCGAGGTATCGGATGCGAGCAGGATTGGCTGGCGCGCATCATGCGCGCCGCCAGCTGGCCCGTTGGCGAGGAAGCTGTCTTTCGCCTCCCACAGCGCCGTGCCGATCCGCGCCAGCTGCGCCTCGTCAGAAGAGACGACCAGCATCCGCTCTCCGATCATCAGCGTGTTGCGCGCAAGTTGCGGCAGCGCCGCCTCGGCACTCAGCGATCCGAGCTGGTAGAAATCGACCCGCATCAGTTTCCCCTCCCGCTTGCGGGAGGGGTTGGGGGTGGGTCAGTGAGCCAGAAGAGGCCCACTCCCGTCCCCTCCCGCAAGCGGGAGGGGAGAGATTCGCCATCACCCCTCAAGGTTGTCGCGCACGTAGCGGTCGAGCAGGCGCACGCCATAGCCGGTCGCGCCCTTGTCCCATGTAGTGCCGGGCTTGTCGGCCCAGACCATTCCGGCGATGTCGAGATGCGCCCAGGGGGTGCCCTTATCGATGAAGCGCTGGATGAACTGCGCGGCGGTGATCGATCCGCCAAAGCGCGGGCCAACGTTCTTGATGTCCGCAATCGGGCTGTCGATCAGCTTGTCGTATTCGGGGGCGAGCGGCATGCGCCAAAGCTTGTCGCCACTGGCAAGGCCGGCCGCGAGCAGGCCATCGGCCAGCGCATCGTCATTGGCGAAGACCCCGGCATACTCCTGGCCGAGCGCGATCATCATCGCCCCGGTCAACGTGGCGAGATCGACAATCCGCGCCGGCGCATGGACCTTTTGCACCCAGGTCAGCACGTCGCACAGCACCAGCCGCCCTTCGGCGTCGGTGTTGATCACCTCGATCGTCTGGCCGGACATCGACGTCACGACGTCACCGGGGCGCTGGGCGTTGCCATCCGGCATGTTCTCGACCAGCCCGCAGACCCCGACCACATTGGCCTTGGCGCCGCGCAGCGCGAGGGCGAGCATCGTGCCCGCGACCGCACCGGCGCCGCCCATGTCCCACTTCATGTCTTCCATGCCGCCAGCGGGCTTGATGCTGATGCCACCGGTGTCGAAGGTCACCCCCTTGCCGACGAAGGCAGTGGGCTTCGCGCCGGCTGCCTCGCCATTCCAGCGGATCGCCAGAATCGCCGGGGCGCGGGGCGAACCCTGCGAGACGCCGAGCAGAGCGCCCATGCCGAGCGCGCGCATCTCGGCCTCGTCAAGCACGGTCAGCTCCAGACCCGTCCCCGCGAAACGCGCCTGGCAGCGTGCGACGAAGCTATCGGGATAAATGATATTGGCCGGCTCGGTGACCAGCTCACGGGTGAATTCGACGCCCGTCGCGAGTGCCGCTTCCGCTGCCCAGGCCACATCTGCCCCGGCCGGGGCGCCGACCGCCTCGATCGTGGTGAGTGACGGCTTCTGGTCCTCGCTCAGCTTGGTGCGATAGGCATCGTGGCGCCAGCCGCGCAGCCGCGCGCCGAGCAGCACTGTCGCCGCTTCGCTGGCAGTAAGGCCCGAGGAAGCGAAATCAATCGCCAGCGTAGCCTCGCCCGAAGTCAGATATTTTGCAACCAGTCCGGCCCCGGCCTTTTCCAGCGAAGCCAGCCGCGCCTTGGAGTTCTTCTCCCCGAGCCCGGCCAATGCCACCCGGATGAGCCGCCCGCCGCGATCGGCAAAGCCTTCGAACACCTGCCCCGGCTTGCCGGAAAAACGTGAGGCCCGCGCGGCATCGGCCAGCACCTGCTCCAGACCCGAAGGCAGAGCGTCCTGGTCAACCAGGCTGGCAATCAGGCGGGAGGTGGGCGCGGAAACGAACTCGACTTTCATGGCAACTCCCGGAAAAGGCGGCCCGCGGCAGGGTGTTTGTCAGCGTGGCCAAGCCGGATTGCAGTTAGGCGCGGGCAGTGCAATAGGCAAGCCATGCTCCCGTTTCGGCAGCCCCGGCTGCGCGCCCTCTCCCGTATTCGCCCGACGATCGCCGCCGCGATGCTGGCGTTTGCGATTCCGTGGTGCGGCGAAGTGGCGCTTGCGCAAGCCGTCGATGCGGCACCGAGCGGCACCGAGAGCAACCCGATCGCCTTCGAGGCGGAGCGGATCGAATATTCCGACGATTCTGAAACCATCACCGCCAGCGGCAATGTCGTGCTGCGCCGCGACGGCAAATCGGTGCGGGCGGACAAAGTGAGCTGGAACCGCAAGGCCGGGCTGGTCGAGGCCAGCGGCTCGATCCGCGCGGTCGATGACGACGGCAACCAGCTCTATACCGACAAGCTCGAGCTGACCGACGAGCTCAAGGCCGGAGCGATGGAAAACATGCTGCTGGTGCTGCGCGAAGGCGGGCGGCTGGCGGCCAACGACGGGGTCCGGCGCGGCGATGGCGCGATCGTGCTCGATCATGCCGCCTATACCGGCTGCGAAGTCGAGGACGACGCCGGTTGCCCGCGCACCCCGAGCTGGCGAATCACTGCCCGCCAGGTGATCTATATGCCTGACAAGGCCACCGTGCGCTTCAACGGCGCGCGGCTGGAAATGTTCGGAGCGCGACTGCTGCCGCTGCCCGGGCTGATGGTGGCGACCGATGGCCGGGCGATTTCGGGCACCCTGATCCCCGACTTGCGCCTCTCCGCCTCCAACGGGGTCGAAATCAGCGAGGCGTGGTACCAGCGCTTCGGCAACAATCGCGACCTGACGCTGACCGGCTATATCTACACCCAGGCGCTGCCGATGGTCTCGGCACAGCATCGCACGCTGACCGGTTCCGGCGCCTACCAGATCAGCGGCTATGCCACGCGCAGCTCACGCATTCCGCTGGGCAGCGCGACCAAGCAGACCGACTGGCGCGGCTATCTCGCCGCCAACAGCCGGTTCCAGCTTTCACCCTACTGGAGCTTGACCGCATCGGGCCGGATCGCCTCGGACCGGACCTTCCTGCGCCGTTACGATATCAGTCGCGATGATCGACTTCGCTCGATGTTTGATCTTGAACGCATTGATTCTAATTCATTACTGTCGATTTCCGGTTGGGCCACGCAGACCTTGCGGGTGGGCGACAAGCAGGGCCAGGTCCCGGTAGCGCTGCCGGTGATCGATTATCGCCGGCACATGCCCGCGCCGCTGGTCGGCGGCCGGATCCAGCTGCAGTTCAACTCGCTCGCGATTACCCGCACCCAGGGCCAGGACACCCAGCGCGCCTTCGCCGGCGCGCGCTGGGATCTCACCCGCATCACCGGCATGGGCCAGGAAGTGACGCTAACTGCACTGACCCGCGGCGACGTTTACCATTCGGACGACAATCTGCTCCTCGCAACCAGCATCTATCGCGGCAACCCGGGCTGGCAGAGCCGTGGCTATGCGACTGCCGCGCTCGACATCAAATGGCCATTTCTCGGTAAGTTGGCTGGTGGAACTCAGGTTCTTTCTCCGCGCTTCCAGATCGTCGCTTCGCCCCGGGTGCGCAACCTTGCCGTGCCCAACGAAGATGCCCGCGCGATCGAACTGGAAGATTCGAACCTCTTCGCGCTCAACCGCTTCCCCGGCTACGACCGGGTCGAAGATGGGGTGCGTTTCACTTACGGGCTGGACTGGCAACTGGATCGGCCGGGGCTGCGGATCAGCAGCACGGTCGGGCAGTCCTATCGATTGACCCGCAAGCCGGCGCTGTTTCCCGACGGGACCGGCCTGACCGACCGGCTTTCGGACTTCGTCGGCCGCACCGACGTCCGCATCGGCGAACTCGTCAAGCTTACGCACCGCTTCCGGCTCGACAAGGACAGCCTGGCGATCCGCCGCAACGAGTTTGACGCGGCCGTCGGCGATCACCGCACCTATGCCGAGATCGGCTATCTCCGCCTGAACCGCGACGCGCTGCCGGCGCTGGAAGACCTGCGCGATCGCGAGGAACTGCGCTTCGCCGGCCGGGTCGCCTTCGCCCGCAACTGGTCGCTGTTCGGCTCGGGCGTGTTCAACCTGACCAACAAGACCGAAGATCCCTCAAGCGCCGCCAACGGCTTCCAGGCACTGCGCACCCGCATCGGCTCGGCCTATCAGGACGATTGCCTTGAGGTGTCCCTCACCTGGCGGCGCGATTTTGTCGCGACCGGCGATGCGGTCAGGGGCAATACTTTCCAGATCCACCTCGCCTTCCGCAATCTTGGTTTCCGTTGACAGCAGCGGTTGAATCGTTGGCAGGCTCAGACAAACGCGCTATCCGCGCTCAGCATTGGTTAAGCCGGTCTGCCGCAGTGGACCGGCCAAATGGCCCGCAACCTGCGGGCGCGACACGGGATCGAGACGCTAGTGAACATGATTAAGCGCAAGTCCGCACCCCCCACATCTCCCCGAACGACTGCTTCCGGAGCGACTGCGTCCGGAACGGTTGTGGGCCGCATCGCCATCGCCATCGGACTTACCTTTGCCGCCGTCACCACCGCGTCCAATGCCCAGGATGCCGGATCGGCGCCGCAAGCGCAGAATTCGCTCAACATCCCCGAAAACATCACCATTTTCACGCACAACGATCCGAACGTGCGCAAGGCGGCCGTGGTGATCAACGGCGAGATCATCACCGGCACCGATGTCGACCAGCGCGTCGCGCTGATCCTCGCCGCCAATGACAACAAGGTGACCGAGGACGAACTGCAGCGCCTGCGCCTACAGGTCCTGCGCAATCTGATGGACGAGACCCTCCAGATCCAGGCGGCCAAGGTGAAGGACAGCGAAGTAAGCGACGAGGAGGTCGACCAGACCTTTGCCCGTGTCGCCTCGCAGAATTTCAACCAGGATCCTAACGCGATGAATGCCTATCTGGTCAAGATCGGCTCGTCGCCCGCATCGCTCAAGCGCCAGATCCGCGGCGAACTCTCCTGGCAGCGGGTGCTGCGCCGCGAAGTGCAGCCCTTCGTCAACGTCGCGGACGAGGAAGTGAACGAGCTGCTCGTGCGGCTGCGCGCGGCCAAGGGTACCGAGGAGTTCCGCATCGGCGAGATATTCCTCTCTTCCACCCCGGAAACCGAACCAGCGGTGTTCGAGAACGGCAAGCGCATCGTCGAGCAGCTGCGCCAGGGCGGCAGTTTCGTTGCCTATGCCCGGCAGTTTTCTGAAGCCTCGACCGCGGCGGTCGGCGGCGACCTCGGCTGGATCCGCCTC
>CANJSX010000037.1 GCA_947477055.1 Sphingomonadaceae bacterium
CTGAAATCTCGGTCGCCGGATGTGCAGAGGCGTCGTCCGTCGCAGTGCTGGACACCGATCCGTTGATGTCGCGTCGCGAACAGATCATGCAAGGCATCATTGTCGACGATGCGTCGCCGCTCAAGACCCGCAAGAAGCCGACTGGGAGCGGTATCCTGGGTTCGATCACCCGCCAGACCGTGCGCACGGCGGACCATCGCCGCGACATGCGCTTCAAGGACTTTACCCGGAAAAACCCAGTGGCCTTCCAGGTCGATGGCCAGGATGCGCAGGTTCATGACATTTCTTCGCGCGGATTGCGCGCGTCGGTGCAGATCGCGGCCGAGATCGGCTCCAAGGTTACGGTTGAGGTCGAGGGCTTCGATCCGATCAACGCGCGGCTCGTCTGGCAGTGCGACAGCGATGTCGGACTCAGCCTGCCGGACGATTCGTTCGACCTTCACGCTGCCTGACAGTTTTGACGAGGCGACCCGAAGCAACTGGGCCGGGAAAGATATCTTTCCCGGCCCCATTTTTGGGTGCCCGGTTGGCATCAATGATAAAGGCCGGAAGGGTTTCCCCTTCCGGCCTTTTCAAACCATCCATGCCGCCGGGGCTCAGCCGTGGATTTCGGCCAGGTCGATCTTGAGGCCGGGGCCCATCGACGAGGACACCGAGACCTTCTGGAGGTACTTGCCCTTGGCGCCGGCCGGCTTGGCCTTGACGATAGCATCGACGAAGGCGTTGAAATTGGCGCGGATGGCTTCGTTGCCGAAGCTCATCTTGCCGATGCCGCCATGGATGATGCCGGCCTTCTCGACGCGGAATTCGATCTGGCCGCTCTTGGCAGCCTTGACCGCTTCGGCGACGTTCGGGGTAACGGTGCCAAGCTTCGGGTTCGGCATCAGGCCCTTGGGGCCCAGCACCTTGCCGAGGCGGCCGACGATGCCCATCATGTCGGGCGTCGCGATCACGCGGCCATAGTCGAGGTTGCCGGCCTGCATGTCTTCCAGCAGGTCTTCGGCGCCAACCTTGTCGGCCCCGGCGGCGAGCGCCGCTTCGGCTTTGTCGCCGCGCGCGAACACCGCAACCTTGACGTCTTTACCGGTGCCCGAGGGCAGCACGACCATGCCGCGCACCATCTGGTCGGCATGACGAGGATCGACGCCAAGGTTCAGCGCGACTTCGATCGATTCGTCGAACTTGGTGGTCTTCAGATCCTTGAGGAGCTGGATCGCCTCGTCGACGCCATAAAGCTTCTGGTTGTCACCGAGCTTCGCGGTCAGGCTCTTCGCCTTCTTGGCCAGTTTCACCATGTGCTTAACCCTCCACAACCTGCAGGCCCATTGAACGGGCTGAGCCTTCGATGATCTTGGTGGCCTGCTCGATGCTGTTGGCATTGAGATCGGCCATCTTGGTCTGGGCAATCTCGGCCAGCTGCGAACGCAGGATCGTTCCGGCGGAAATCTTGCCCGGCTCCTTCGAGCCCGACTTCAGGTTGGCGGCCTTCTTGATCAGGAAGCTGGCGGGCGGGGTCTTGGTGACGAAGGAAAACGACCGGTCCGCATAGACGGTGATCACCGTCGGGATCGGCATGCCGGTTTCCATTTCCTGCGTGGAAGCATTGAACTGCTTGCAGAATTCCATGATGTTTACGCCGCGCTGGCCCAGGGCCGGGCCGATCGGCGGGGAAGGTGTTGCCTTGCCGGCCGGCACCTGCAGCTTGATATAGCCTTCAATCTTCTTGGCCACGAAGGGCCTCCTTTCTTCCTGTCGGCCTTGACCCGCTCAATCGTGAGCTTGTCGAAGGACCTCAGAGTGAGCGGTCAAGCAAAGGGCGCGAAGCCCTTCTCCCGCACGGAATCGCCTAGCTGGTGCCGAGCGAAGGCGCGCGCCTAATCGAAAGCGCCCGCAAATGCAATGTCAAAGCCGCGTTCTGGCCTACTTGACCAGTTCGACTTCCTCGAAGGCCAGTTCCACCGGGGTGGCACGGCCAAAGATCGAGACGGCAACCTTGACGCGCTGCTTGTCGAAATCGAGCTCTTCCACCGTGCCGGTAAAGCTGGCGAAGGGGCCAGCGTTGACCTTGACCGAATCTCCGATCTCGTAATCGATCGAGATATTGTGCTTCGGTTCGGCCAGCGCCTGGTCGCGCGCGCCGAAATAGCGGGCGGCCTCGCGGTCGGAAATCGACTGGGGCTTGCCGTTGGGGCCGAGGAAACCGGTGACCTTGGGCGTGTTCTTGACGAGGTGATAGACGTCGTCGTTGAGCACCAGCTTGGCCAGCACATAGCCGGGCATGAACTTGCGCTCGACCTGAACCTTCTTGCCGCGCTTGACCTCGGTAATGGTCTCGGTCGGCACTTCGACAGCCTCGACCAGTTGCGACAGGCCCATCCGCTCGGCTTCGGACAGGATCGAATCGCGAACCTTGTTCTCGAAGCCCGAATAGACGTGGATGATGTACCAGCGGGCCATAGTTCCCCTCAATTTCCTTGCGTCAGGCCAGCGACAACAGCAGCTGCACGATCTTGCCGAACAGCGTGTCGATGCCCAGGAAGAACACCGCCAGCAGCACCATCATGATCGCCACGAAGATCGCGGTGGTCACGGTCTCCTGTCGCGTCGGCCACACGACCTTGCGGCCTTCGGCCTGCACCTGGCGCATGAATTCGCCGGGGCTCGTTCTGGGCTTTGCGGGTTGCTCGTCCATGTGAATATCCTCTTCGCCTTTCACCATGGGCTCATCGCCGCCCCGGCGCAGGTGCCGGGAGGGGCTTTGATGTTTCCCTATGTAGGAAGACGTGAGGCCACTTAGCGATCAGTCTCCGGCTTTGCAAGTCGCGCCAGGAACGAGTTGGGCGAGCGCCACACGATCTCGGCCCCGGCAGGCAGACTCGAAGGTTTGACCGGCCCGACATACCACAGCCAGTCAGTGTGCTGGGCTGGTTTGAAGTTCGCCAGCTCGACCGGCTTGTGGGGGCGACGACGGATCCGGTGCGAAGGATCGGCAAATGCGCGGCCCAGGTCGTTGACGCGCAGCATGTGGACCTTCGGGAGCGCGAAATTGCAGTTCGTCAGCGCATCGCGCCGCACCACGGCATAGCCGCAGATATGTTCGAACGGGCTGTAGAACCAGGCGATCACCTCGGTCTGCACTGCGCTCGCCACCCGCGCGCCTTCGGGCAGGTGATCGAGCGCGCCCAACAGCACCTCGGTCTCGCGCGAGTTCACGATCCACGAGCTGGTCGTCACCTCAAGTCGCGCGAAGAACAGCGCCGGGGCAGAGAGCAGCAGCCACACCGGCGGTCGCCATTCGATGGCCAGGCACATCAGCATCAGCCCGGTCGAGATCATCCGCGAATCGGCGAGATCGCCGCCGAAGATATGCCGGGGAATGACGATCGAGCCGATCAGCACCGCCACCGCGCCCCAGCCGAGCCGCCAGTCGATCCGGCGGATTACCACTGCCAGCAGGATGATCCCGAGGACAAAGGCGAGACTATACTGATCGAACGGGCGCCACTGGTCGCGCATCCCTTGCATCCAGATTGCCAGCTTGTAGGCCTGCACCGCAGGGCCATAGGAGAACAACCCCTTGGTGCCCCCGCCGGCGAGCAGGGGAATGAAGGGTAGGCACAGCGACCAGGGGGCGACCAGCGCGGTCCAGTTGCCGCGCCGGTTCCATTCATAGCCGAACACCACCAGCCCGAGGATGCCCCAGCCCGAGACGTGGCAGAGCCATACCACCACGGCGAAGGGCGCCATTACCAGCACCCGCCAGCGTTTGCCCTCGAGCAGCACCCAGGCGGCGAAGGCAAACAGCATCATCGCCAGCGACAGAGTGAAATTGAGAAAGCCGAGCAGCAGCGCCGGGGACCAGATGAACAGCATCGCGAGAAAACTGCCGAAGCCGATCCGCCGCCGCAGCGCCCATTCGGCTGCCATGATGGCGAAGCCGGTCAGCGCCGGGATCAGGATCACGATGATCCGCCCGGCCATTTCCAGCCCGAACATCGCGGCCAGCGGCTGGATCAGCAGATCGGCGCCGAGATTGCCCGACCACCACCAGTCGAAGCTGTAGAAGCGCTGCAGCACCGGGTTGTGCGCAATCTCCAGCATCACATGGTAGCGTGCGAGATGTGCAGGATAATCCGTCATCTGCGGATAGCGCGCGAGGATGCCCGGCAGGCTCGCGGCGAACGCCATCAGCAGCCCAAGCAGCAGCCAGCCGCGACCGCCGGGGGCGGTAGCAGAAACAGTATCTGAAGTGTCTGTCTCGCTCAGTTCCGCCATCGGTCTCGCAGGGCCCCGGGGAATGCTGGCAGGAGTGAGGGGACTCGAACCCATGACCCTCGGTTTTGGAGACCGATGCTCTACCAACTGAGCTACACTCCTGCGGGCGGGCGAGCCTCTATAGGGTGAGGGGGGTGATGGCAAGCACAAGCTGGAGTGCTATATGGCATCCGATGCACGCGCCCCGTTCTCCGCAGGCCATAACGTCGGATCTACTTCTGCTGGCCTACCGCAGCGGGATCTTTCCGATGGCGGATGCGCGCGACGATCCGGACATCTTCTGGGTCGAACCGCGCAAGCGCGCGATCCTGCCACTGGATGGATTTCACTGTTCCCGCTCACTGGCGCGCACCCTGCGGCGCGGGCGTTTCACCGTGACTTGCGATGCCACTTTCGAACAGGTGCTCGCGGAATGCGCCGGGCCGCGCGGGGAAGCGCGCGATACCTGGATCAGCCACCGGATCGAACAGAGCTATCTCGCCATGCATGACGAAGGCCAGGCCCATTCGATCGAATGCTGGCACGATGGTGAGCTGGTCGGCGGGCTCTATGGCGTCGGTTTCGACCGGGTGTTCTGCGGCGAATCGATGTTCAGCCGAGTGCCCGATGCCTCCAAGGTCGCGCTGGCCTGGCTGGTCGCGGTGCTCCGCCGCGCCGGAGCGAGGTTGCTCGACTGCCAGTTCATGACCCCGCACCTGGCCAGCATGGGTGCGGTGGAGATCAGCCAGAAACGCTATCTGGACCTGCTGGCCGAAGCGCAGGCCAAGCCGGGCTACTGCGGCGAGGCAGCAGGCGAGGGGCTGGCGGGGGTGGGCGATGTAGTCGGCGAGGGCGTCGGGGCCGGGCTGGCGCTGCCTGATGGCTTTGCCGCGCTGCTCGGCGATGCAAAAGCCGCCGGGTCCTCTTCCTCGCCCGGGAACTTCATCGCGCAGTCCTTGACCCAGACGTCATAGACCGGGTGCTCGACCGCGTTGAGCGACGGCGAGTTCTTGAACAGCCAGCCCGAGAAGACCTTGCGCCAGGCCAGCGGCTGATCGGTGCTGGCGCGTTCCTCGACGAAGACCTGAACGAAGGCGCTGGTCTCGGGTGGGCGTTCCCACGGCACGGTGCGCTCGCAGGTGGCGAGCTTGATGATGACATTGCCAATGCGCCGCGCTTCGCCCGGCTTCATGGTGATGTTCTGGGTGATATTGTTGCGTTTGTTGAGCAGGCCGAGCGTTGCGATGCGGTCCTTCACCGGGGTGCCGAATTCGCTCTCGACCGCGCCGCTCGCAGCCCCGGCGGGACCGGCAACGGACTGGGGCACATCGGTGGTGATCGCCTCGGCGGCTTCGTCCCGGCCCTTGCAGCCGGCAAGCGCGAGCGCGCAGGCCAAGGCAAGGACGCAGCTCCGTTTCACGCCTCGGGCGACCAGGCTTCGTAATCCCCGGTCGCGCGGGCGCGGTGGCCGCCCCGCTCGAGCGCGCCCTGCGGGCGATAGGCATCTGCAGTGCCAGTGGCGTTGGGCGTGTAGTCGGTTTCCCACACCCGTGGCGGGGGCAGGTGGCTTTCTGGCACGGCGTCATAGGAGTGGTGCAGCCAGCCGTGCCATTCGGCCGGCACGCGGCTGGCGTCGTTGGCGCCTTCGTAGATCACCCATCGCCGCTCGGTGCCGGCGAAGGGCTGGTCTGCCGCGCGCTTCTTCTTCGAGCGGAAGTAGCGATTGCCCTGCCCGTCGGTGCCGACCTGCTCGCCGGTCATCGCGGAGTTGAACAGCGTTCCGATTGTCGCGCCGTTCCACCAGGTGAAGATCTTGCCAAGGATTCCCATGGAGGCGCGTTAGCCGCATCTGCCGGGGTAGCGCAAGCAGGCTTGCGCCGGATCAGCCGCGCTTTGCGGGAACCTCCCACTGTTCGATCACCGATTCCTCAGCCTCGGCGTCGTCGATCCAGTCCTGCATCCACTCGTGCTCCCACAGCGCCTCCATATAGGCCATGGCGAAGCCGGGCACCCCGACGCCATAAGTGATGAAGCGGCTGACGATGGGGGCATAGAAGATGTCGACCGCGCAGAAGGTGCCGAACAAGTAAGGCCCGCCCTGCGCAAAACGCGCTCTTGCTTCGGCCCAGAGCGTCAGGATGCGCACAACGTCGGCGCGGGCCGCTTCGCTCAGCTTGGCACCTTCGACCCGGCGGCGAACATTCATCGGGCATTCGCGCCGCAATGCAGCATAGCCGGAGTGCATTTCGGCGACCATCGAGCGGGCCATCGCCCTGGCATCGTCCGGCTTGGGCCAGAAGCGGTCACGCCCGACCTTGTCGGCGAGGTAATCGATGATCGCGAGGCTGTCCCAGACCACCGCGTCGCCGTCCCACAGCACCGGGACCTTGCCCGAAGATGGCGCAATATCGACAATCTCGCGCTTCTGGGCGTCCCAATCATCGCCGTAGAGCGGGATCTGGATCTCCTCGAAAGCGACTCCGGACTGCTTCGCCGCAAGCCAGCCGCGCAGGCTCCAGCTCGAATAATTCTTGTTGCCGATGATCAGTTTCATGGGATCGGGGCATAGATATTCAGTTTCAGGCTGTCGAGACTGAACGGAATTGCGCTGAACAACCCAAATTTCCGGCTGATGCAATTTTGCACTGCAAAACGCTCTTTTCGCACTTGCAACAAATCGAGTTGCTGATCATAAAGGGGGTGCCTTTCAGGCATCCTCTCCCAAAACTTCCAAAGGGCCGGTCCAGTACCGGCCCTTTTTTTATCCGGTCAGGCGCTGGTGCTCAAAGCCCGGACAACGGGCGCACATAGACCCGCGCGACCGTCGGGAACCGGGTAGCGACCGCCGCCTCGATGTCGCGCACCGTCTGCTCGACCTCGCGGGCGAGGATCGTATCCTCGAAATCGGCGCTGATGATCGCCACCACCATGTGCGGGGCTTGATGAACGGCGATAACCTCGTGCACCGCGCAGACCCCGGCATGTCCCTCGAAGCATTCGCGAATCGCCGCGATCAGTTCCGGGTCGGCGCTTTCACCGATCAGCAGGCCCTTGGCCTCGAACAACAGCAGGATTGCAATCGCGCCCAGCACCAGGCCAATCACCACCGAGGCGATGCCGTCCCAGATCGGATTACCGGTCCAGTGCGCCAGTGCGATGCCGGCGGCAGCGACGGCCAGGCCGATCAGCGCGCCAGTGTTTTCGAGCAGCACGATCAGCGTCGGCGCGTCCTTGGTATCGCGCACCGCAGCGATCAGCCCCTTTGGCCCGCGCGCGACATTGAACTCGCGCATCGCTTCCCAGGTGGACCAGCCTTCGAGCACAGCCGCCACGCCCAGCACCACGAAGGCGATCAGCACGTCGCTCGCCGGTTCGGGATGGATGAGATGCAGCACGCCCTCATAGAGCGAGACCCCGGCGCCCAGCGCAAAGACCAGGATCGCGACCACGAAGCTCCAGAAATAGAGCTCGCGCCCATACCCGAGAGGCTGCTTGGCATCCGCCGGCTTGCCGCTGCGCTTCGTTCCGTAAAGCAGCAGCACATGGTTGGTCGAATCGACCAGGCTGTGCACCCCTTCGGTGACCATTGCAGAAGAGCCGGTGATCGCCGCCGCCACGAATTTGGCAATGGCGATGCCGACATTGGCCGCGAGCGCGGTGAGGATAACGCGGTTGGAGCCGTGCCCGGCCATCAGACCCACCCCATCCGGCGGAAGCGCAGCCACAGCCCGCCACAAACCAGCGCAATCAACGCCATCACCGCAGGATAGCCCCAGGGTTCCTCGAGTTCCGGCATGTATTTGAAGTTCATGCCATAGATCCCGGCGATCGCGGTGGGCACGGCGAGGATCGCGGCCCATGAGGCGAGCTGGCGGGTCATCTCGCCCTGGCGGTGCTGTTCGAGCAGGCTGGCGGTCTCGACAATGCTGGCCAGCGTCTCCTTCAGCCCGTTGATCCGCACTATGGTGCGCCGGACATGATCGAGCACGTCGCGAAACCAGATCCGCGCCGTGGGATCGACCGACGGAAGTTCATGCACGGCAAGGCGCTCGCACATTTCCTCCATCGGGCCGATGATCCGTTGGAACCGGCGCAGCTGACGGCGCAGGCGGAAGATGCGGCGGATGATCGATTGCTCGGGGAACTCGTCGATAGCTCGTTCCTCCATCGCCTGTACCGCCACCTCAAGCTTGTCGATGATCGGCTGGTAGCCATCGACAATGAAATCGAGGATCGCATGGGCGACGAAGTCGGGCCCTTCGGCCAGCCGCAAGGCATCGTTTTCCAGCCGGTTGCGCAGTGTGGAGTGCGCACGAGTCGAACCGAAGCGCACCGAAACGACGAAGTCCGGTCCGAGGAACAGCGCGGTCTGGCCGTATTCGATTCGCTCGCCCTCTTCCATCGCAGCGGTCCGCGCGACGATGAACAAGTGGCGTCCGTAGACTTCGACCTTGGGCAGTTGGTTCGGATTGAGCGCGTCTTCCACGGCAAGCTGATGCAGCCCGAACTGGCTGCGCAGGACATTCATCTCGGCTGCCGCCGGTTCGGCCACGCCGATCCAGTCGAATGTACCGGCAGGCAGCTTCGGCCGCTCGGCTCCGTCGATGGCAACCGGCCCGGCCTGAGCCTTGCCTTCGGAATATCTGCGCGCAGCGATGATCGTCATTGCACCTTCCTTGCAAACGCGGATGATGCTGGCAATCGGCGATGCGTTAGCTTACATCAATGTTAATAGGAGGGAGCCTAATGACCGCGATGGAGTCGATCGACCAGCCGCTTGACGTGATCATCGTCGGCGCAGGTATTTCCGGTATCGGCATGGCCGCGCATCTCAAGCAGGATTGCCCGCAGCGCAGCTTTGCGATCCTCGACCGACGGACGCGCCCGGGCGGGACCTGGGATCTGTTCCGCTACCCCGGGATCCGTTCCGACAGCGACATGTACACCCTCGGCTTCGCCTTCGAACCCTGGGGCGACGAAGCTGCCATCGCTGCGGGCGACCGCATCCTCCATTACCTCAACCACGTGATCGACAGCCGGGGGCTGCGTGAGCACATGCGCTTTGACCACAAGGTGCTCTCGGCCAACTGGGACAGCGCCAGCGGGCTGTGGACCGTGGAATGCGAAGCCGCGGACGGCAAGCGCTCCAGCGTGAGCGGCCGGTTCCTGTTTCTCGGCTCTGGCTATTACGACTACGACGATCCCCATGATGCCGGCATCCCCGGTCTTGAGAGCTTCGGCGGAGATGTGATCCATCCGCAGTTCTGGCCCGAGGACTACGATTACTCCGGCAAGCGCGTGGTGGTGATCGGCTCAGGCGCGACGGCGGTGACGCTGGTCCCCTCGCTGACGGACCGGGCCGCGCATGTCACCATGCTTCAGCGCACCCCCAGCTGGTATCTCCAGCGCCCCGCCAAGGACGCGCTCGCCAACACGCTGCGCCGCATCCTGCCCAGCAAGTGGGCTTATGCGCTGATCCGCGCGCGCAACATCGTGATGCAGGATTTCCTGTTCAAGCGGGCGCGGGAAAAGCCGGCGGAGATGGGTGAATACCTCAAGGACCAGATCCGCGCCTCGCTGGGCGAAGCCTGGGACGACGAGGCCTTCACCCCGCCCTACAAGCCGTGGGAACAACGCCTCTGCCTGGTGCCCGACGGCGACATGTTCGAGGCGATCAAGGCCGGCAAGGCCGATATCGCGACCGGGCGGATCAAGGTGGTCGACAAGGCCGGGATCGAACTTGAGGATGGCCGCCACATCGATGCCGACGTGATCGTCACGGCCACGGGCCTCAAGCTCGCGGTCTGCGGCAAGATTGCGATTTCGATGGACGGCAAGCCGGTGAACTTCGCCGAGCACTGGTATTACCGCAATTGCATGTTCTCCAACTTGCCCAACTTCGCGGCGCTGTTCGGCTATCTCAACGCCGGCTGGACGCTGCGGGTGGACATCGCCGCCGAATGGCTCTGCCGGTTGTTCAACCAGATGGACGTGTGGGGCGCGGATGTGGTCGTGCCGGAGCTGAAGGACGACAGCAGTCTGGTCGAGGATTCGGCCTTCGACAAGTTCTCTTCCGGCTACATCGCCCGGGGGCGGCACCTCATCCCCCGCAGTGCGCAGGACGGCCCCTGGCAGATCAGCATGGACTACCGCGCCGATCGCCGCGAACTGCGCGATGCGCCGATCGACGACGGTGTGCTGAAATTCTCTCGCCTGCCGGTTCACGCCGCGGCGGAGTAGCGGGCGGCACGCATTTGCCTTAACGCCATCTGCCATGGCCGAATCACAGCGCATCTACACCGCCGCCCTCATCGTCATCGGCGACGAGATTCTCTCCGGCCGCACGCATGACAAGAACATCGCCCAGGTCGCCAGCTGGCTCGGCGTGCAGGGCATCCGCCTGCGCGAGGTGCGGGTGGTGGCGGACGAGATGGATTCGATCGGCGAGGCGGTGAACCGGCTGCGCGTCAAATACGACTATCTCTTCACCACCGGCGGGATCGGCCCGACGCATGATGACATCACTGTCGACGCCATTGCCGCCGCGCTCGGCGTCGGCGTGGAGGTTCACCCAGATGCGCGAGCGATCCTCGAAGGCTATTACGAGACGCGCGGCGGGTTGACCGAAGCGCGGCTGCGCATGGCGCGGGTCCCCGCCGGGTCCGAACTGATCCCCAACCGCTATACCGGCGCCCCGGGCATCCGCGCGGGCAACATCTTCATTATGGCGGGTGTGCCCCAGATAACCGCCGGGATGCTCGATGCGCTCACCGGCACGCTCGAAGGCGGTGCGGTGATGCTGTCCGAGACGGTCGGCTGCTGGATCCAGGAAAGCGAAGTCGCCGACCTGCTGCGCGAGACCGAGCGGACGCACGAAGGCTGCCAGATCGGCTCCTATCCCTTCTGGCGCGAGGGGAAGAGCGGCGCCAATTTCGTGATCCGCTCGACCGAGGCAGACCGCCTCGCGGCTTGCAGTCGGGCACTGGTGGCGGGACTGGAGGCATTGGAGCGGCCGGCGGTGACCGGGGGGATTTGAAGCAGGTCAGGATGCGCGGTCGCGCAGCGCCGCGCTCTTCAGGCGCGGCATCTCGCTGAGCTCGCCTTCTTCCATGAGCTGGCGGAACAGGTCGCGCTTTTCGTGAATGCTGGCGATCACCGGGCCCATTGGCACGCCCAGATCGACCAGCGCGGCTTCCGAGAGCTGGAGTGAGCTTTCAAGCGTTTCGGGCACGGCGTGGCTGGCCCCGGCGCGATAGAGCGCGGCGGCGTGGCTGGCATCGCAGGCGCGGGCGATGATCGGCAGGGTCGGGAACTGCCCGCGCAGCTGGCGGACCATGCGCTGGACGCTGCGCGGCTCATCCATCGTCAGGATTACCGCGCTCGCCTCTCCGGCGCCGATCCGGGCGAGTGCCCCCGGACGTGCGGCATCGCCGAACAGAGCAACGATCCCGCTGGCCTGCGCCGCCCGCACCGCATCGGCATCGGCATCGATCGCGATGTAGCGCTTGCCGTGTTCGGCCAGCATTTCGGCGACCAGCCGCCCGACCCGGCCACAACCCACCACGATCGCGCGGGTCTTGTCTTCATCGTCCACGGCGTCGTCGAGATAGGCGATGCGCTCCACCCGGCGGCGCGCCCAGCTCCCCACGATCGCTAGGATCGGGGTGACCGTCAGGCCGATGGCGGTGACGATCTGCCAGAACTGCGCCGCCTCGGGATTGATCAGCCGCACGCTCACCGCCACGCCGAGCACGATCAGCGTGGTTTCGGAGGGGCTGGCGAGGAGGATCCCGGTCTCGAGCGCGGTGCCCGCCCGTGCGCCCATCAGCCGTAGCACCAGACCCGTGACGATCGCCTTGGCCAGCAGTACCGCAATCACCGCCAGCGCGATTTCGCCAAGGTGGTCGACCACGAAACCCAGGTCGAGCCCCATGCCGACGGTGATCAGGAACACCCCCAGAGCAAGCCCCCGGAACGGATCGAGCATGGCCTCGTCCTCGCCGTGATACTCGGTCTCGGCGATCAGCAGCCCGGCGGTCAGTGCGCCGACGATTGGCGACAGTCCGGCGGCGGCGGTGGCCAGCGACGCGACGATCACCACCAGCAGGCTGGCGGCAAGGAACACCTCGGGGCTTTTGGTCCGCGCTGCCTGTGCGAACAGGGTAGGCAGGATATAGCGCCCGATCAGCAACAATCCGACGACAACGACCGTGCCGAGCCCCAGTGTGCGGATGAAATCGTCCATATCCTGCGCGGCTTCGCCCCGGCCCATCGCGCCGAGCAGGAAGATGATCGGGACCAGTGCGATGTCTTCGAACAGCAGCATGGCCAGCGCCGCCCGGCCCACCGGGGTGCGCGTATCCGAGATCTTCAGGACCAATGCGGTCGAGGAAAGCGCCAGCGCGAGGCCGATCGCGAGCGCTGTGGATGGCGAGGACCCGAGGATCAGCAGGCCCGAGCCGAGCAGCAGCCCGCCCAGGATCAGCTCGAGCGAACCCAGCCCGAAGACCTGCCGGCGCATCGCCCAGAGCCGCTCGAACGAGAGTTCGAGCCCGACCGAGAACAGCAGCAGCACGATCCCGAACTCCGCAAACGGCTCCAGCCGGTGCGGATCGGTGATGGTAATGTGCGAGAGCCAGGGATACTCGGCCACCCGCGCACCCAGCCCGAACGGGCCGACCAGAATTCCGACGAGGATGAAGCCGATCACGGGGGTGATCCGGAAGCGCGCGAAGACCGGGATGACGATGCCGGCCGAGCCGAGAATTACCAGCGCATCGCCTAGCGGTGATGTCGGATCGAAAACGAAGGGGCCTGCCATTCGCGGCAGGTTAGGGCAGGGAAGGTGCCCTTGTCACGTGTGGCGTCACGTGTGGCGTCACGTGTAGCCTTGAGCGATTGGCCGTTTCAGCCCTCGTTCGACGAGATCACCCCTTTGGCCGAGAGAACATAGGGCTTCACCGTGGTCGGCTGGTTCATGTAATTCGGGCGGCGGGCCTTTTTCAGGCGGATCTTCTCGATCCGGGTGAAGCACACCTGGTCGGATTGGTTGCCGCCGAGCACGTGGTAGCACTTCTGGTCCTCGCCGACGTAAAGCGCGACATGGCCGCCTTCGGGGCGGATGAAGGTCAGCACATCACCCAGCCCGGGCTGGCCGACCGGAACGCCGAACTGGCCCCAGTTGAGCGCCCACAGCGGGTCCTTGACCGGGATCTTACCGGCACGCTTGGCAATGATTGCGATGAACAGTCCGCACCAGGGCACACTGTCGGCGGTATAGACTGCAGCGACCGAGGGATCGCCCAACTCCTTGGCCCACGCCATGATCGCCTTGTTGTTGCCTGCAGCCGGGACCTCCCTGGTCCCAAGCAGACTGCGGGCTTCCTCGATCATGCGGGGCAGGGGTGAGAGACTGTCAAGCCAGTGATAATCGGCAGGATCATTGGGCATCGAACTGCTCCTGTTCCTCGGGAAGGGGCAGAAGCTATGCCGCGATTCCCTACATGTCGATTTGCTATCTGCTCCGATCCGGACCGGTCTGGCCAAAGCAAACAGCCCGCCCCGGGGTTGCCGGAGCGGGCCGTCAGATTGGCTGGAAATGCGCCTGAGACTTACGCCCAGGCCTTCATTTCCGTTTCGAGGTTGTCGACGATCGCCTCGAAGAACTTCTCGGTGGTCAGCCAGGGCTGTTCGGGGCCGATCAGTATCGCGAGGTCCTTAGTCATCTTGCCGGTCTCGACGGTTGCGATGCAGACCCGCTCGAGCGTTTCGGCGAACTTCACCACATCGGGGGTGTTGTCGAACTTGCCGCGATACATCAGGCCCCGGGTCCAGGCGAAGATCGAGGCGATCGGGTTGGTGCTGGTCGCCTTGCCCTGCTGGTGCTGGCGATAGTGGCGGGTAACGGTGCCATGGGCGGCCTCGGCCTCGATGGTCTTGCCGTCGGGCGTCATCAGCACCGAAGTCATCAACCCGAGCGAGCCGAAGCCTTGCGCGACCTGGTCGGACTGGACGTCGCCGTCGTAGTTCTTGCAGGCCCAGACGAACTTGCCCGACCACTTGAGCGCGGAGGCGACCATGTCGTCGATCAAGCGGTGCTCATAAACGATGCCGGCGGCAGCGAACTTTTCCTTGAAGCCTTCGGTCTCGTAGACTTCCTGGAACAGGTCCTTGAAGCGGCCGTCATAGGCCTTGAGGATCGTGTTCTTGGTCGAGAGATAGACCGGCCAGCCCAGATTAAGGCCATAGTTCATCGAGGCACGGGCGAAATCGCGGATCGAATCATCCAGATTGTACATCGCCATGGCGACGCCGCCGCTCGGGTACTGGAACACTTCGCGGTCGATCACGGTGCCGTCGGTGCCTTCGAACACGAGGCGGAGCTTGCCGGGGCCGGGGACGACGAAATCGGTCGCACGGTACTGGTCGCCAAAGGCATGGCGGCCGACCACGATCGGGTCGGTCCAGCCAGGGATCAGGCGGGGAACGTTCGAGATGACGATCGGCTCGCGAAAGATCGTGCCGCCGAGGATGTTGCGGATCGTGCCGTTGGGGCTCTTCCACATCGCCTTGAGGCCGAATTCCTCGACCCGCGCTTCGTCCGGGGTGATCGTCGCACATTTCACCGCAACGCCATATTGCTTGGTGGCATTGGCCGAATCGATGGTGATCTGATCGCCGGTCTCGTCGCGCTTCTCGACCGAGAGATCGTAATACTTCAGGTCGATGTCGAGATAGGGCAGGATCAGCCGCTCGCGGATCCACTGCCAGATGATGCGGGTCATTTCGTCGCCGTCCATTTCGACGACGGGGTTCGCTACCTTGATCTTTGCCATGTTAAGAATCATTCCCCCGGGGGCTGGAAGTCGGCCTGCCTTTAGCACGGCAAAACCGCTTCGCAAGGCGAGTCAATCCTGCGAGCGATGTTTGGCCGGCGAGGCATGATTGGGCTGAAGCAAGCGGGATCGCCGCGATGTCGCAGCGGACGCGGTCCGGCCTAGGGCATCCGGGTCGGCGTTTTCACGTCGACCATTTGGTAGACGATCGGCGGCCCGGCATCCTGCAAGGTCTGATGCCAGGTGTGGGGCGGGATCACCACCACGTCGCCTGCGGCGATGTGGAAGGATTTGCCCTCGGCCAGCGGGCCATCGCCGTTGTGATTGCCATCGACGACCGAGGTCTCCCGTGCCGGCCGACCGCCCAGTACCTGCGTTCCCGAACCCGAAATGATGAAATATATCTGAGTCTTATCCTCAAGCATCTTCGGATGTGCGCGGGCCGGGTCGACATAATGCGCGCGGCGCAGAACCGAGACGCGGTAGCTGGGCGTCCATGCAAAGGTCGCCATGGCGACTTCGCGGTCGGCCGGCAGCGCCTGCCGTTGGACCTGCGATGGCCAGTAGAGCCCCTCGCCATTGGTGACCGGTGGGCCGGGCGTCGCGATTGCGGCCGGCGCCGGTGGCGCAACGCTCTGCGCCATGACCTGACCGCAGACAAGCAGCGCCGCTCCGCTTGATAGGCTGATGATATGGCGAATCACATTGCGCCTCCCATAAATGCGTAATCGGAACAGATGCCGGAGCGCCAAAGGGAGGGAGGCGCACCGACATCTGCCCACGATCACCAATCGGCGCGGACGCCGATCTTGAACGAGCGGCCGATCGGATCGAAATACAGCCCGTTACCGGTGAATCGGAGGTTTGCGGGCGGATCCCTATCGAACAGATTGTTTATGCCGCCAAACAGCTCAACCTTGTGGTCGCCTTCGCCATAGAGCTTAACCTTGCCGTTTAAATTCACGTAAAGGCAGCTGCCTATCCGGTTATTGCTGACGCTGTCCTTGAGATAGGGATTGTAGCCCGAATCCTGCGGTCCGAACCAATTGCGATTGAGGATTCCCGCTGGAATGTAGCGCAGCTGGGTAGTGATCGACCAAGTTGGGCGAGCATAGGTGATCACCGCATCGGTTCGCCATTTGGGCACCCCGAAGATGGTGGTCACTGACCCGCTGTTTCCCTTTACATCGGCAAACTCCTGTACGCTGCCGTCCGGCAACGTGGTCGAGAGCGTGTTGATATAGTTTGCGTTTACCGAGAAGTTCAAGTCACCATCGGCAAGCGGAAGCGAATAGCTTGAAACCAGTTCAAATCCCTGAGCATGTAACTGGTTCACGTTCTGATAGATCGCAAACAGGCGAAGGATGCGATCAGTGTTGCCCGCGCTGTCAGTGCCGATGGTGCAAACGTCAGGGTAGCTTCCCTTGCGGCACACGGTGACGGCCAGAGGGATGCTGATGATGTCGATCGCTGAATCAACCTTGATGTCATAGTAGTCGATCGAAACCCGGAGCCTCGGCAGCCAGTTTGGCTTGAACACTGCGCCAATCGTGAAGGTGTTGGCCTTTTCGAGATTGAGGTTCGGATTGCCGCCAATGACGGCTGGAATGATGTACTGGATGCCATGCTTCGGGTCTGCTTGCGAGAGCGCCGTAACCCGGGTGTTGGGGTTCAGTTCCTGCGGCGAAGGGGCTCGAATATCGCGCGAACGAGTCACGCGCAGCATGTATTCGTCGTTGAGCTGGTAAACCGCGCCGACTTTCCAGGTCGTGGCGTTGCCGGAAAGGCTATAATGTGTGCGACGGATCGCACCATCGACTTCGAAGGACTTGCCGATGGGGGCGTCCTTGAAGATCGGAACGTTGATTTCCGCATAGCCTTCTACAACTTTTTGCGTCAGCGTGGGCAGCACGGTCGAATTGACACTCTGGAAAAGGCCCGCTTTGCTGTTGGCATCGGCATCGCCCTCGGAGAGATTGGTGCGATATTCGATTCCGGCGGCGGCCAAGATCGGTCCGGCCCAACCATCCAGTAAGGTCCCGCGAAGATTGGCCGCCATGCTGTGCTGCCGGAAGCGGGGTGTTTGCCATGAATCCGCGATGACCCATGCAACGGTTGCGGGTCTGACAGTGCCTGCACCCATAACGTTGGCCGGAACACAGCCGTTCGCGGGACTTGAAAGGGTTGTTCGGCAGACGATCGAACCGATCGTCAGTCCCGATGTTCCGACGTACTGGGCTGTTACGAATACCGCGTCCACGGCATCCCGCCAGCGCTGTTCAAGCCGCTGCTTACCCTGTTCGCGTCCCTTCGTCTCCCCGAACTGGTAATAGGTGTCCCAGCGCCAGTTGCTGCCGATCTCACCGTTCAGCGCCACCAGTGCACGCCAGGTATCGTTGCGCGAGGTATAAACCGAATTGCCGAGGTCGACGTCGGACCGGTTGAGCGGCAGGAATGTGGTTTTGGCGGCATCCATCATCGCTGCGGTCAACGCCGAACAGGCGCGGCTCGATGGAGTCGAGCGCC
>CANJSX010000038.1 GCA_947477055.1 Sphingomonadaceae bacterium
AATGGCCGCAATACTGGGCCGCGCCGTTGAGCGACCGGGTGCTGTTGGTACTGACCCTGGTGCTGACCGTGCTGTCCGACCTAACCGTCGCTATCGGGGTCGGGGTCGGGCTGGGACTGGCCCTGCGGCTGAGGGAGAACCGGCTCGAGGCCAAGGAATGGTCGTCGCCGGACCGCTAGCCATCGATCCGGAACAGCTTCTCGCGCGATGTTGCGCCGCGCAACAAGTGAAGCCGTGACGTCGCTATCCCGAGCGCTTTGGCCAGCAATTCCTGCACCGCGGCGTTGGCCTTGCCGTCCTCGGGCTTGGCCCGGGCCTTCGCCAGCAGGCGGCCATCGGCCACTTCCAGCACTTCGATCCGCGCGCCGGGGGTCACCCGCACCGCCAGCCGGCCTTCGGCATCGGCCAGAGCCAGCAGTGCCGCGGCTGCGGGCAGTTCAACCTTGGGTTTGCTCAAGCAATGCGGCCTGGTGATGACGGGCATTGATCACATAGCCCTGGGTGCCGGCCTGCATGTCGGCCAGTGCGGCCTCGGTGAGGTCGCGCGCGAACACTGCCGGGCGGCCCATCCACAGCTGACGCGCGCCGATCACCTTGCCCGGCACGAGCATTGCGCCCGCGGCGAGCATGCCCTCAGATTCGATCTTGCAGCCGTCCATGGTGATCGCGCCGAGGCCAACGAAGGCGCGGTCTTCAAGGACCGTCCCGTGAATCATCGCCATGTGGCCGATCAGGACATCGTCGCCGATGATCGTGGCGATCCCTTCGGGCCGTTTCGGCTTGGGGCTGTCGCAGTGGATTACGGTGCCGTCCTGCACATTGGTGCGCGCGCCGATGATGATGCGGTTCACGTCGCCGCGGATCACGCAATTGTACCAGACCGAGGAATCCGGCCCGATCTCGACATCGCCGATGATCCGGCAGCCGGGCGCGATGAAGGCGCTGGAATGGATGCGCGGCGTTTTGCCGTGCAGCGAGATGATGGAAATATCGGTGCTCATAGTTTCCCCAGGATGTTGCGCCAGCGAACATAGGGCAGGATCGAGGCGTGGTCATCGGTCCATGCATGCGGCGCGGGTGGTTTCAACGGCGTCCACGGCAGGTCAGGCTGGAGCTGGCGCAATTGCGCCAGTTTCGCGGGATCGCGCGTCACCAGCACCCAGGACGAGGGCGTGAAGAGGTTGGTGTCCTTGCTCTGCGGATTGTCGTCACGCAGGGCCACCGTAAGCCCGCGCTGGCGCGCTTCGGCCGCCAGCACTGGCTCGAGCTCGATGAAGCGGTTGGAAATATGCACCAGCAGGATGCCCGAGGGAGAGAGTGCATCGAGATAGATCCCGAAGGCCTCGTCGGTCAGCAGGTGAAGTGGGATGGAATCGGACGAAAAGGCATCGACCGCCAGAATATCGAGGCTCCCGCGCGGCGCCTCTGCCAGTTTGAGACGGGCATCGCCGAGCACGATCTTCGCGTCGGGCGCGCAATCCTGGATGTAGGTGAAGGTGCCATTGCGCGAGAGCCGGAGCACCGCCGCTTCGATCTCGTAGAAACGCCAGTCCTGCCCCGGCAGGCGGTAGCAGGCGAGCGTTCCGGTGCCGAGGCCGACCACGCCGATGCGGGCATGTGGGCCGAATACCGCGTCCGCCTCACCAAAGACGATGCCGGCGCCCGAGCCCGGTCCGTAATAGGTGATCGGCACGCGCCGCAGCCTGGGATCGAAGCTCTGCTCGCCGTGCAGCGTCGTGCCATGAGCCAGCGTGCGCAGCTTCTGGTCGGGATAGTCGCGGACGGTATAGATGCCGAAGTAGCTGCGGCTGCGCTGGCCCAGCTTCGTGGAATTCATCGTCTCCAGCCCGCCCTGCGCCAGCATCAGCGCCAGCAGTCCGGCAAGGAAAGCCCAGCGCCACGGGAACAGCGCCAGACCGCACAGCGAAACAGCCATCGTCAGCACCCAGCGCCAGATGCCGGGATTGGCTTCACCGCTGAGATCGTACAGAAATTTCGCCAGAAACACCGCTGTGCCGAGCGCGACCAGCAGGCCCAGCCGCGACATTTCCGGCGACAGCCCGGGCAGCCGGCGCCAATCAAGCCAGCGAACCTCGGGCAACAGCACCGCTGCTGCGAGCACCAGAATCGGATGCTCCCACACCCAGTCGAACACCAGCGGGGCGATCAGCGCGGTGAACAACCCGCCCAGCGCCCCGCCCGCTGACATGACAAGGTAGAACAGAGTCAGCCGCGAGACACCGGGCCGCAGCGCGTAGAGCCGGGAATGCAGCGCCACCGAGATGATCAGGAGCAAGGCAATGCTGGCGAGCACCGGGGTGAGCGCCTGGGTATGGCGCGAAACCATCGCCAATCCGCCCGCCACCAGCATCGCCAGCGGCGCCAGCGCGGATATCGCCCGGGCCGGGCGCTGATCACTGGCGAAGGCGATGACAAAACTCAGCAGATAAATCCCGAGCGGGATCACCCACAGCAGCGGCATCGCGAACAGATCGGTCGTGAGATGGGTGGTGGTGGAGAGCATCAGCCCGGACGGCACCGCCGCCAGCGCCAGCCACAGGGCAATGCGCGCCGCCGGCACCGGTTCGGCCGAGAGCTCGCTGACGTCATGGGGCGGCGGCGAATTCCAGCGCGCTTTCGCCACGCAGGCAATCAGCCCGGTAAAACTGCCGATGTTGGAGGCGGCGTAGAGTGCCCGGGGCTCGCCCGCTTGCGGATCTGCTGCATACCAGCGCTGCATCAGCGGCGCCTGAGCCGAAACGAGGAAAAACACCGGCCCGATCGTTAGTGCCAGCAGCGCCGGCACCCAGAACACTTCCCGGCCCGGCGCGGGCGACGGCAGATCGACCAGTGCGATCGGCAGCGTCACCGCCGCCAGCACCATCAGCGCGAGATGAATCGTCGCCTGGCGCCGCAGCGGATATTTCGAGAGGAGGTGGGCATAGCCATAGCCCGCCAGCAGCAGCGCCTGATAGACCAGCATCGCGCTGTTCCAGACATTGGGCGCCCCGCCCAGCCGCGGCAGCGCCATGCGCGCGACCATCGGCTGGACGAGAAACAGCAGGAAACTGCCCGCAAGGATCGTCGCGACGAAGATGCCGCGTTTGGCGGATGGGAACGATGTCATGCCGCCGACCATTCGTCGCGTCCGAGCCGGTAGACAGTCGTCGGATTGTCGGCCGCGGGATAGTCGGTATCGAAGTAAAACAGGTCCGCGCACCGCAGGAGCCCGAGCCGGCCCATCAGCCGGGTCGATGCTGCGTTTGAATCGCTGGTCTGGGCCCAGATTTCCGGCACGGGATATACCGCGAAACCCCGCCCGATAGCCGCCCGCGCCGCTTCGGAAGCGACGCCCTGGCCCCAGAATGGTTCGGCCAGCGCCCAGCCCACCTGAATGGCCCCGCGAATTTCAGCGGGGGCGGGTTCTTCCTCGATCCGGCTCAGTCCGCATTTGCCGATCAGCTCACCGCTTGCCCGCAACACCAACGTCCAGAACGCAGGTTCGCCCTCAGACCATGCGGCAAGATTTCGTTCAAACCCTGCAGTTGCCTGATCGGGCGGGCGTGGCTCGCCCCCGAGATGCCGCATCACCGCTGGCGTGTTGAGCCAGTCGAGTTGCCAGGCCAGGTCGCTATCGACCGGCGGGCGCATGATCAGTCGCGAAGTTTCCAGCGTCGCGTCAGGCACCCAGCAATCTCGCCGCATGCGCCGCGTGATAGGTCAGCACGCCCGAGCAGCCGGCGCGCTTGAACGCCAGCAGCGTTTCCAGCACCAGCGCATCGCGATCACCCGCGCCGGCAGCGGCGGCATGTTCGATCATCGCGTATTCGCCGCTAACCTGATAGGCAAACACCGGCACCTCGAAACGCTCCTTCACCCGCCGGACGATGTCGAGATAGGGCAGCCCGGGCTTGACCATCACACTGTCGGCCCCCTCGGCAATGTCCATCGCTACTTCGCGCAGCGCTTCCTCGCTGTTGCCAGGATCCATCTGGTAGGTTTTCTTGTCGCCCTTGAGCAACCCGCTGCTGCCGACTGCATCACGGAACGGGCCGTAGAAGGCCGAGGCATATTTCGCAGCATAGCTCATGATCTGGACATTGACGTGGTCGGCGCCCTCAAGTGCGGCGCGAATGGCGGAAATCCGCCCGTCCATCATGTCGGATGGCGCTATGACGTCAGCCCCGGCGGCGGCCTGGTTAAGGCTCTGGCCGACCAATATTTCGACCGTCGCGTCGTTCAGCACATAGCCGGCAGCGTCCACCAGCCCGTCCTGGCCGTGGCTGGTATAGGGATCGAGCGCGACATCGGTGAGCACGCCGATGCCATCGCCGCAGGCATCACGGATCGCGCGGATCGCGCGGCACATCAGATTGTCGGGGTTGAGCGCCTCGCGCCCGTCGTCGCTGCGCCGCTCGGCTTGCGTATTGGGGAACAGGGCGAGGCAGGGAATGCCCAGCGCCATCGCTTCCTTCGCCCGCTGCGCCATCAGATCGACCGACCAGCGCGACACGCCCGGGAGCGAGCCGATCGGCTCTTCGCTGCCGGAGCCTTCAGTCACGAACAGCGGCCAGATCAGATCGGCCGGGGTCAGCAGGTTTTCGCGGTGCAGTGCCCGGCTCCAGGCCGAGGCACGGGTCCGGCGCAGGCGGGTGGCGGGATAGGATGCGCTCATGCGGCAGGCTTCTGGCGCAAAGCTGCGCGCGCATCAACGGATTTGGCGGAATTCGTCGTTCAAATCGCCGTCAGAGGCTGTCGTTGACCCGCGCGATTTCGCGCATCGCAGTGGTCTGCGCGCCAGCGCCACTGACCGGATTGCCCAGCGCCGCGCCAGTGCGGACGGCCTTGAGTTCGGCGACCCGGGCCTTGAACGCGGCAAGCTCGCGCTGGTCGATCTGCGCCGTGACCGTGAACTGCACCGACAGCGGGTTCACAGTGCGGCCGTTCTGGTAGACTTCGTAGTGGAGGTGGGGGCCGGTCGAGAGGCCAGAGGAGCCGACATAGCCGATCACCTGCCCGGCGAAACCGCGCTCCGGCTCATATGGCCATAGCCGCTGCCCATCGCCCCGCCGTGCTCGATCCGCACGTAATTGCCATGGCCGCCGTGGCGCCCGGCAAAGGAGATGGTGCCCGCCGCGACAGCATAGATCGGCGATCCGTAAGGCGTCCCGAAATCGACACCGGCATGCATGCGGGTGTAGCCGAGGATCGGGTGGCGCCGGAGGCCGAAGCCCGAAGTCATGCGGCCGGCAACCGGGAAATAGAGGCTGGCGCGCGGCTGGCCGATGCCCGAGGCTTTGAAGAAGCTGCCGCCCTTGCCCCAGCGCAGCAGCTGGACCTTCGGCTTGCCGCCCTGTTCCAGCCCGGCGAAGAGCAGCTCGCCGGTCTCGGTCTCGCCGCTGGCGGATCGCTTGTAGCCGACGATGATGTCGGAACTGTCTTCGGGATGGATTTCGCCTTCGAGCCCGAAATGGGCATCGAGCGTCTGGAGATATTCCTGGATCGCCTTGATCGGCGCCCCGGCGGCGCGGGCCGAGAGATAGAGGCTCGATCCGACCGTGCCGCGAATCCGCAACGGCGTGGTATCGACAGACAACGGTTTGCGCTGGATCCCGAGCCCCTGCGGCGTGCGGGCCACGGCGAGATCGAGGTCGAACCGCGCGCGAAAATCGAGGCCCATCAGCTGGCGCGGCGCTTCGGCCGACGGGCGTGGGCCGAGGGTGATCGCAAAGCGCGTGCCCGGTTCAAGCTCGGCGAGTGGCACCTGGCCTGCCACAAGCTGAGACACCCGCGCGGCGTCGCCCTCGTCCACCCCGGCACGCTGGAGCATCCGCGCAAAGCTGTCCCCGGCGACGAGCGTGGCGACGAGCTG
Source organism: Sphingomonadaceae bacterium (assembly GCA_947477055.1). Taxonomy (GTDB): domain Bacteria; phylum Pseudomonadota; class Alphaproteobacteria; order Sphingomonadales; family Sphingomonadaceae; genus Novosphingobium. Next base: position 5,873 of record CANJSX010000038.1, read on the forward strand.
GACATCGGTGCGTTCGGGCGCAGCGGCCAGCGGCACGACCATGTGCGACGGCGCCATATGCGCGCCACTGTCGGCGCCGAGGCCGAGCGGGAGGATCATCTGGCTGCGCAACGTGTCGCGGGCATCGGCATCGAAGGCGATGCCCGGCGCGCTGACCGGCACCGCGAAATCGGGCCGCAGCGAAAGCGCCAGCGCGCAAAGGCCAATCAGCGTGGCCAGCCCACGCAGCCAGCGCCGGCTGCCGATGTCTTCCGCGAGGTCGGGGGCGATATCGAGCCGCGCCAGTACTTCACGCAACTGGCCGATCCATGGCGGGGTGCCGGACGAGAGCAGGTCTGCGTGAGTCAGCGACGCAGCAATCGCCACGGGGCCGCCATGGCCGGGCTCGAACTGGTCGCGCGGCTTGAACAAACTCTGAAGCCTTCCCGAAGAGGTTCGGTCCATCCCTGCACGCGTTAGGTTAATCTTCGCCTAATTTCGCGGAATTCCAGGCGTTTTCCCGCATTCGGTGGACGACGGCTTGGCGGCGCCTTGTCGGTCGGCAAGGGCGATGCCACATTGCTTCTCGTCATGGCGAATGTTTCCCTCGACAGGCGCGTAAAAGCAGTGCTCGGGCCGACCAACACCGGCAAGACGCATCTCGCGATCGAGCGGCTCTGTGCCCATTCCTCCGGCGCGATCGGCTTTCCGCTGCGGCTGCTGGCGCGCGAGGTCTATGACCGGGTCTGCGCGATCAAGGGCGCGAACCGGGTAGCGCTGATCACCGGCGAGGAGCGGATCGAACCGCCCGACGCGCGCTGGCTGCTTTGCACCGCCGAAGCCATGCCGGTGGTCGGCAAGGATCTCGCCTTCGTCGCGCTGGATGAAGCGCAGCTCGCGGCTGATCGCGAGCGCGGCCACATCTTCACTGATCGCTTGCTCAACGCGCGCGGGCGTGAGGAGACCATGATCCTCGGTTCGGCCACGCTCGAGCCGCTGGTCCGCGCGCTGGTGCCCGAAGCCGAGATCGTCTCCCGTCCGCGCTTTTCTGAGCTGACTCATGCTGGCGCCCGCAAGCTCTCACGCATCCCGCCGCGCAGCGCGATCGTCGCCTTCTCGGCCGAGCAGGTCTATGCCGTGGCCGAGATGCTGCGCCGGTTTCGCGGCGGAGCGGCGGTGGTGATGGGCGCACTTTCGCCTGAAACCCGCAACAAGCAGGTAGCATTATACCAGTCGGGCGAAGTCGATTACCTCGTCGCCACCGATGCGATCGGCATGGGGCTCAACCTCGACATCGGCCATGTCGCCTTCGCCGGCCTCTCGAAATACGATGGAGTCCGCCAGCGCCGGCTGACGCCTGCGGAAATGGCCCAGATCGCGGGCCGTGCCGGGCGCCATCAGCGCGACGGGACGTTCGGCACGCTTGCCACTTCGGGCCGCGAGGCGGAGTTCACCTCCGAGGAAGTCTATGCGCTCGAGCAGCACCGCTTCCCGCCCCTGACCAAGCTGTTCTGGCGCGAGGCCGAGCCGCGATGCGATGACCTCAAGACACTCATTGCCGACCTCGAGACACCGCCGACCCTGCCCGGGCTCGCCCCTGCGCCCGAAGCCATCGACCTCGCGGTGCTGCGCCGGCTGGCCGAGGATCCGGCAATCGTCGCCACGCTGCGCACGCCCAGCCAGGTCCGCCGCTTGTGGGAGGCCTGCTCGTTGCCGGACTTCCGCCAGCACGGCGCAGAGACCCATTCGCGCTTCGTCACGCGGCTTTGGAGCGACCTCGCGCATGGCCCGCTCGGGCTGGACATGGTGGCAGGCGCAATCGCCCAGCTCGAACATGTTTCGGGCGATATCGACACGCTGCAGGGTCGGATTTCTGCGATCCGCAGCTGGTCCTACATCGCCCAGCGCCCCGACTGGGTGACCGCACGCGAGGAAATGGCGGCGCGGGCGCGGGCGGTGGAGGCGCGGCTGTCGGATGCGCTGCATGCGCGGCTGGCCGAGCGCTTCGTCAATCGCCGCACCTCGGTGCTGATGCGGCGCAGCGGTCCGGATACGGCGTTGCTGCAGGTGACGGTCGAGGACGAGGTCGTGCTGGTCGAGGGAGAAGCCATCGGGACGCTGACCGGATTCCGCTTCCAGGTCGATCCTTCGGCGCGGGCCAGCGACCGCAAGCTGCTGCTGGCAGCGGCCGAACGACACCTGCCGGCGCTACTTGAGGCCGAAGCGCGGCGGCTTGCCGGTGAAATCGCCGAAGGGACTGCTCCGCTTGAGCTGAACGACGGAACGGTCAGCCGCGATGGAGATGCGATTGCCCGGATCGAGCCGGGCCGGACCACGCTCGATCCCCGGGTCCGGCTGGATGGCGCGCTCGCCGGGCTAGGCGCGGAGGTCCGGGGTGCGCTGCAAACCGCCCTTGGCACCTGGCTGGCGCTGCGCCTCGCCCCGCTGGCCCCGCTACGCCGCCTCGCCGAGGCCAGCCTTTCGCCTGAAGGCGGACCGGAGCTGCGCGCGCTGCTGATCCGGCTGGTCGAGACTGGTGGCATGGTCGTCCGGCACGGCTCGGGCATCGATCGGCTCTACCGCGGCCAGCGCGAGGCACTGCGGCGGTTGGAGGTAAAAGTAGGCGCGCTCGATATCTTCGTGCCGGCGATGCTCAAACCAGCGGCGCTCGCAGCATGGAGTCTTCTCCCGCGAATAAATCCCCGGAATTTCGCCATTGTGCTCGACGTCATGCCGCCGGTCCTGCCGGGAATGTCCGGACCCCTGCCCGCTGGATACCGACGCGCCGGGCAGCAGGCGCTGCGCATCGATCTCGCCGAAAAACTCCTGCACGAGGCGCATCAACGGCGCACATCCACCTCCGGGCGCGACTTTGTGCTCGATCCGGCGCTGGCCACCTCGATGGGCCTGGTCACCGCGAGCTACGCGCAGCTGTTGCGCGACGCAGGCTTTAAGGCAAGCGTCACCCGCAGCCTGCCCGACGGTGCCCTAGGGCCGCCCACGCCGCCGCGCTGGCGCTGGCGGCCGAGCCGTCGCGAAACCGATTCGCCCGGCGCTCCTCCGCCGTCCAACGGCGCCTTCGCCACACTGGCGGAACTGGTCGCATGAGGATCGACAAATTGCTCTGGTTCCTGCGCCTGGTGCGCAGCCGCAATCTTGCCCAGGCGCTGGTCGAACAGGGGCACATTCGCTGCAACGGCAGGCGGGTCGAACGGCTGCATCACAAGGTCGCGCCGGGCGACGCGCTGGTCGTGCCGCTACCGGCCGGGGTGTGCGTATTCGAGCTTTTGGCGCTGCCGCAGCGCCGCGGTCCTGCATCGGAAGCGCAAAGCTGTTATCGCGTGCTTGACGAACGGCGCGCTTATCCCATAGCAGCCGCCTTAGAGAACAACGCTGCCAAAGGGGATCTGCACCCATGACCTATGTTGTCACCGACGCTTGTATCCGCTGCAAGTTCATGGATTGCGTGGAAGTTTGCCCCGTGGACTGCTTCTACGAGGGCGAGAACATGCTCGTCATCAACCCGAACGAATGCATCGATTGCGGCGTGTGCGAGCCGGAATGCCCGGCCGAGGCGATCCTGCCCGATACCGAAGGCGGGCTTGAGCAGTGGCTTGAGCTCAACACCAAATATTCCGCCGAATGGCCGAACATCACGACCAAGAAGGACGCTCCCGGCGACGCCGGCGACTTCAAGGGCATGGCCGGCAAATTAGAGACCTATTTCTCGCCCGAACCGGGCGAAGGCGACTGAGCTTTCGACGCCCCCCAGGGGCGGCGCGATTGTTCCATTGCGAGACTGATTGCAAGACTGGCAGAAGGCGGGAATCGGGCCACGATTCTCACCTCTGGCAGTTTTGTTGCAGAGCTGCTATATAATTGATCACCTGCCGGGCCATTCGGGTCTGTTCGGCGGGCAATTATCTTGAAAGGCAGGCAGGGAAGAACGGTAGATGGGAGCATCGGGCCGCTTAGGCGGCACCGGCGGAGTTTTCCCTGACATGCAGTTGCCCAAGTGTCGGTATGGCGCGAATCCCGCCAGTTGAAAGGACGGTACATGACAGTCAAGGCGCACGCCTTCGATGTTGGTGACTATGTCGTTTATCCCAAGCATGGTGTTGGAAGGGTGATCGAACTGCTCGAGCAGGAGATCGCCGGCATGCAGTTGGAACTCTACGTATTGCGCTTCGAGAAGGAACGGATGACGCTGCGCGTTCCCGTGAACAAGGTCGAAGCGATCGGCATGCGCAAGCTGTCTTCCGACAAGACGCTGCGCGAAGCACTCGATACGCTCAAAAGCAAGCCCAAGGTCAAGCGCACCATGTGGTCGCGCCGCGCCCAGGAATATGAAGCCAAGATTAATTCCGGCGATCTCGTCTCGATCGCGGAAGTGACCCGCGACCTGTTCCGCGCCGACGACCAGCCCGAGCAGAGCTATTCCGAACGGCAGATATTCGAAGCCGCCTCCTCGCGCCTGGCGCGCGAACTGGCCGCGATGGAGAAGACCGACGAGCCGACCGCGCTCAAGAAGATCCTCGCGATCCTCAACGAGCATGCGCCGAAGTATTACGAGGTTGCGCCGGCCTGAGCCGGTCAGCTTCTGCCTTTCGGCAATGCGAAAGGGCCGTCCTTCGGGCGGCTCTTTTCGTTTGCGGGCAACAGCCTCGCGCCTCTTGTCCAGACCCTCGACTTGGTGTATTATATTACCAATACACACATTCCGAGGAGTTGCCGCACCATGAAATTCCGCCATATTTTCCAGGTTCTCGCCCCCGTTGCAGCTCTAGCAGTAGCTGCAACGCTCAGTGGGTGCGACGGCGTGAAGATGAAAATCAGCGACGACGAGGGCAAACCGCTGTCCGAGATCGACACCAGCGGCCCGGCGCCGACCGAACTGGTGCTGGCCGGACCCGACGATGTGGTGATCACTCATGGCGACAAGCTTGCGATTGTGGTCGGGGGTGATCCCGCCGTTGCCGAGCAGATGCGCTTTACGCTGAAAAACGGGACACTGGGCATCATGCGGCCGGGCAAGCTGTGGAACCGGGATTCGAGTGGCCGGGTGACCGTCAAGGTAACCATGCCCGACCCGACTGAGCTGACTCTGGCCGGTTCGGGCACAATCAAGGCGGTGTCGATGGCGCGTGAGGCGAAAATCACCATCGCCGGGTCGGGCGTTGTCGAAACCCAGGCGCTCACAGTCGAAAAGCTCGAACTGACCGTGGCGGGCTCGGGCAATTACCGCGCCGGGGGCAGTGCGCATTCACTCGAACTCACCATCGCCGGCAGCGGCGGGGCACAGATGGACGGGCTCAAGGTCGACGAGGCCAAGGTCACCATCGCCGACTCGGGCAGCACCAGCTTCGCGTCCGACGGTTCTGTGTCCGCCAGCATCATGGGCTCGGGCAGTGTCACCGTGAAGGGTCGCGCCAGCTGCAAGGTCAGTGCGATGGGCTCAGGCGAGCTGGTTTGCGAACCAGGCGACGGCAAGGGCGTGGCGGACGCCGACAAAAAGTGACCGGCTTGCGCCAGGCCGTTGCATCCGCAAGCTGAGTTGGCGGCGCGTTAATCGCGGTGCAATAGCGCGCCCCTAGGCTCGTATGAACCAAGCGGGGAACACCGGATGAAGCGCAGCCTGATCCTCATGGCCATTTCACTGGCCTGCAGCGGCTGCGCGGCCAAGACTGTCTTCGACCTCGCGACCATGCCGGTCAAAACGACCCGCGACGCGGTCGGTGCCGGGAGCAAGACGGTGGACCTGCTCACCACCAGCCAGGGCGAGGCCGACCGGCACCGCGGACGCCAGATCCGCAAGGCCGAACAGCGGCTGACCCGGCTCGAACACCGCTACCGCGATCAAAGCGAGGATTGCGAGGACAGCGACGAAGACGCCTGCCGCAAGCGCATTGAAACCTGGGACGAAATCAAGGCGCTGCGCCCTTATGTCCCACAGCGCCAATATTGAAACTCACGCTGCGGCGCGGCGCAGCCGATCGTTGATCGCCGCGCCGATGCCCTGATCCGGGATCGGGGCAACGGCGATACGCGGGTTCACGGCAGCAGCGGCAATGTGCAGGCAGGCATAGAGCCGCGCCGCCGCTTCGGCGAGATCGCCGGTCTGCGACAGCGAGACCTGCCCGACCACCGGACCGAAGCCGATCAGGAATTCGTCGTCCTCCGCTGCACCAGCTCCGAGCCGGACCGGCTTACCCGGCGCATAGTGGCTCGCCAGCTGGCCCGGCGCCTCGATCCCCCCGGCTGACGTCACGGCTTCACTCCCGGCGCCGAGAACCGCAGAAATCTGGGCTTTCGTGATGGGGCCGAGGCGCAGAATCTCCCAGCTTCCGTCATCGCGCAGGGCTAGGATGGTCGATTCGATCCCCGTCGCGCAGTCCCCCCCGTCGATGATCGCGTCCACTCCCGAGCCGAGCGAGGCCGCGACATGCGCGGCACTGGTCGGGCTGACCGCGCCGCTGCGGTTGGCCGAGGGAGCCGCCAGCGGCAGGCCCGAAGCGGCGAGCAGCGCCCGCATCACCTGGTGAGCCGGACAGCGCAGCGCCACCGTGGGCAAACCAGCACTCACCGCGGCGACCAGCGGTGCATCCGGCCGGCGCGGCAGCACCAGCGTCAGCGCTCCGGGCCAGAACGCCTCGACCAGACGGCGCGCGCGGGCATCGAACACTGCCAGCGTCTCGCCCATGGCAAGATCCGGCACATGCACGATCAGCGGGTTGAAGTCCGGCCGGCCTTTCGCACGATAAATCGCCGCTACCGCCTCGTCGCTGTCCGCCCTGGCTGCCAGCCCGTAAACCGTTTCGGTGGGCACCGCGACGAGTCCGCCAGCCGCAAGGATCGCCGCCGCACGCGCGATTCCGGGCACATCGGGCGCGAGCATCTCTGGCAGGCTGTTGCGGCTCATGGCTTGCCGCTATAGGCAGGCCCGCGAATTGCAACATCAATTGCAGGGCGCAATCGCCAACGAGGATGCAACATGGACTTCGTGCCCCCCACCGCCGACCAGGTATTCGCAATGAAAGTCTGCGCCGGGATCGAGGCGCTGGCGGAGGACGAACGCTTTGCAGGGGCGAGCCTCGACATGGTCGAGGCGATCGCCGAGGGCATCGGCGCGCTGGCCGCAGGCGAATGGGCGCCGCTCAACCGGATCGGCGACCTCGAGGGCGCGCGGGTCAGCAATGGCGACGTCATGCTGCCGGCCGGATTCGCCGAAGCCTGGCAGGCGTATGTCGCGGCCGGGTGGAACTCCATCGCCGGCCCGGTCGACTTCGGCGGACAGGGCCTGCCCTTCACTCTTGCCTGCTGCGTGCTGGAAACGCTGGGCGCAGCCAACATGGCCTTCAACCTGCTGCCGACACTCACCGTCGGGGCGATCGAGGCGATCGATCATCACGGCAGCGCCGAACAGAAGGCGCGCTATCTGGCGAAACTGGTCAGCGGGGAGTGGTCGGGGACTATGAACCTGACCGAGCCGCAGGCCGGATCGGATGTCGGCGCGCTGCGCACCACCGCGACCCCGATCGCGGACGGCGAGCACGCCGGCAAATACCGGATCAAGGGCACCAAGATCTTCATCACCTGGGGCGAGCATCCGTTTTCGGACAATATAATCCACCTCGTATTGGCGCGTACGCCCGGCGCGCCGGCCGGTTCGCGCGGGATCTCGCTGTTTTTGGTGCCCAAATTCCTGCTCGATGCCGACGGCAACCCCGGTGCGCGTAACGATCTTCGCGCCGTGAGCCTCGAGCACAAGCTGGGGATACACGCCTCACCGACCTGCGTGATGAGCTTCGGCGACAATGACGCCTGCATCGGCGAGATGATTGGGGCCGAGAACGAGGGCCTCAAATGCATGTTCACGATGATGAACTCGGCCCGAATCAATGTCGGCAGCCAGGGCGTGCAGATCGCCGAGCGGGCGACCCAGCAGGCGATGGCGTTTGCCCGCGAACGGATCCAGTCGAGTCGCGCCGGTTCGCCCGACCGTACCTCGGTGGCCATCGTCGAGCATCCCGACGTGCGCCGGATGCTGCTGCGGATGCGGGCACTGACCGAAGGCGCGCGGGCGCTGCTCTATTACACCGCCGGCCAGATCGATCGCGGCGCGCTGGGGATCGACGGCGCGCAATCGCGGGCCGAATTGCTGGTGCCGCTGCTCAAGGCCTGGGGCACCGACATTGGCTGCGAGGTCAGCAGTCTGGGCGTGCAGGTTCACGGCGGAATGGGCTTCATCGAGGAAACCGGCGCGGCGCAGCATTACCGCGATGCTCGCATTGCGCCGATCTACGAAGGCACCAACGGCATTCAGGCCGCCGACCTCGTCACCCGCAAGCTCGGGCTGGACGGCGGCGCGGTGCTGGCGGAACTAATGGCCGAGATCGCGCGCGAGGCCGGCGATGCTCCGGCGCTCGCCGCGCTGGCCCGCGATTGCGCCGCTGTGGCCGAATGGATGCGCGGCGATGCCAGCCTCGATGATCGGCTGGCGGGCAGCGTGCCGTTCTGCACGATGTGCGCGGTGGCCGTTACCGGCTGGCAGCTGATGCGGCAGGAGCAGGCGGCGCTCGAGGCGGGCGGGGTGATCGCGCGCACCAAGCCGGTCGTCGCGCGCTATTTCCTCGAACATGTCGTGCCCGAAGCGGCGGGCCTCAAACCAGCGGCGACCGGCGGCGCGGCGCTGCTTTATGCGCTGAACGTGGCGGAGCTGACCGGGGCATGAGCGACGATCAGGGCGATCCGCTGGCCCGCATCGCCGAAGCACTCGAGCGGCTGGTTCCGCCAACCACGCCTCAGGCAGACTGGCTCTCGGCGCCGGCCTATGCCTGGGATGGGCGCAACGCGCGCGCAATTGCCCGGATCGAAGCGCCCGCGCTCGGTCTGCTCAAGGGCATCGACCAGCAAAAGGCCGTGGTGACCGAAAACGTCGCACGGCTCGCCGCTGGCCACGCCGCGCATGACATGCTGCTATGGGGCGCACGCGGGATGGGCAAGTCGGCGCTGCTGCGCGCCTCGATTGCCGCCGCGCAGGACGCGGCCCCAGGGCGGATCGCGCTGGTGCAAGTGGCGCAGGATGCGCTGTCCTCGCTCGCCGGGCTGTTTGCCGCGCTGGGTGCGGCCGGGCGCAGTTTCCTCGTCTTCATCGACGATCTTGGTTTCGAGGATGGCGATGGCAGCGGACCGCGCGCATTGCGTTCCTGGCTCGAAGGCGGGGTCGAGGCGCGGCCGGGCAATGTCCGGCTCGCGGTCACCTCCAATCGCCGCGCGATCGTCGCGCGCCATGCCGAGGAGCAGGACGACCCGCTCAATCCGCGCGATGCGGTCGACGACCGGTTGGCGCTGGCCGACCGCTTCGGCCTTTCGATCGGTTTCCACAACTGCAGCCAGGACGACTATCTGGCGATCATCGCCGGCTATGCCGCCGCATTCGGACTTTCGTTCGAAGCAGGCGACGCGCTCGAATGGTCGCGCCGGCGCGGCGCGCGCTCAGGCCGGGTGGCCTGGCACTATGTCACCGAACTCGCCGGACGCGCCGGCAAGTCCTTGTAACTTCCTCTCTAACGTACTTCCGCGTCAGCCCCGAAGCTGGCTTCGGTGGCCGTGTCAATCTGACGTCGCGGCGGCATACGCCCGGTGACCACCGGCTTGACCGTCGGGGTGGGCGCCGCGCCCGGCGCGATCACCCGCCAGACGATTCCGGCGGTGTCATCGATCACCAGCAGCGCGCCATCTGCGGCCTTGGCCACCCAGGTCGGGCGGCCGCGCGTTTCGCCCTTGCCGGCGAGGAAGCCGGTCAGCACCGGCTGCGGCAGGCCGAGCGGATTGCCGTTCGCATCAAACTTCACGAAGACCACGTCATAGCCCGAAGGCGGCGTGCGGTTCCATGAGCCGTGCCGGGCGATGAAGGCGCCGTTGGTAAAATTCGGCCCGAGCCGCTCCCCGCCAGTGACGAAGGTGAGCCCGAGCGCAGCCACGTGCGGCCCGAGCGCGAATTCCGGCTTGCGGGTGTATTCGGTCAGGAAGTCAGGCATCGGGTGATCCACCCGCCAATCGATCTGGTCCTTCCAATAGATCCAGGGCCAGCCATATTGCGCGCCTACGGGCACATTGGTCAGGTAATCGGGGACGAGATCCGGGCCGAGCTGATCGCGCTCATTGACCGTGGTCCACAGCTCGCCGCTCGCCGGGTTGTAGGCGAGGCCGTTGGGATTGCGGAGGCCTTCGGCATAGCGGCGGCAGCTGCCAGTGGCGAGGGTGAGCTCCCAGATGGCGGCGCGGCCCTGTTCGACCGCCATGCCGTTTTCGCCGATATTCGAGGCTGAACCTACAGCGATGTAAAGATATTTTCCGTCCGGGCTGAGCAGGATGTTGCGCATCCAGTGATTGCCGCCACCCGGGAGATCCATCAACTTCTTCGGCTCGCCCGCAAGCTTTGTATCGCCCAGCGCATAGTCGAACGCGAGGATGGCGTCATGGTTCGCGACATAGAGCTTGCCATCGCGCCAGGCGAGGCCGGAGGGCGAGGATAGCCCGTTGCCCTGCCGCAGCACGAAGCGCTGCTCGGCCCTGCCGTCGCCATCTCCGTCGCGCAGCAGCACGATCGCATTGGGGGATGCCCCACCGGCACCGACCCGCATGAAGGCAAGCTTCATGAAGAAACCGGTCAACCCGCTCGGGCCGCCACCCGGCCCCCCGGTTCCCGCCACCAGCACATCGCCATTGGGCAGGGTGAGCATGATGCGCGGGTGATCGAGCCCCTCGGCAAAGCGGGTCACCTCAAGGCCCGGAGCGGCCTGCGGCTTACCGTCAGCACCCCAGCCAATCGACTTGATAAGGTTGATCCCCGGAATGCTCTCGCTGTCGGCCTCGGCCAGCAGCGGGTGCTTGCCGGAAACCTCGTCGACACTGTGCTCGGCGGTCCGGGGATGCAGGAGCCAGGCGATGCCGGCGCCGATCAGGACCAGGACGCCGAGGGCGATGAGCAGCTTGCGGGTGCGGTTCGTCATGACTGGCGAGATAGGCGAGGCTGGGCCTTGCGGCAACCGCCAGCGCGGCTAGAACTTGCCCCATGTATGAATTTGCCCCCGATATGGCCCGGCCCAAGGCCGAACTCTATGGCGAGTTGGCCGGTGCAGCGCGCGCCTTGGTGGAGGGCGAGGCCGATGTGGTCGCCAATATGGCCAATGTCGCCGCCTTGATCTGGCAATTCGTGCCGCAACTCAACTGGGCGGGATTCTACCGCATGATCGAGGGCGAGCTGGTGCTAGGCCCCTTCATCGGCAAGCCCGCCTGTATCCGCATCCCGCTGGGACAGGGCGTGTGCGGGACCGCCGCGATGTGCGGTGCGACCAAGCTGGTGCCCGATGTCCACGCCTTCCCCGGGCACATCGCCTGCGACGCGGCCAGCCGCTCGGAACTGGTCGTGCCGGTGATGCGCGGCGGGCAGGTGATCGCAGTGATCGATCTCGACAGCCCCGAGCCGGAGCGCTTCGATACCGAGGATGCAGCCGGGATCGAGCGGCTTGCGCAGGTGATCGCCGCGTCAATCTGAGCAGAAAAGATCGGTCGCACAGCTGAACCATTTCCGAGTCGCCAGATGATTCCATCTGGCTCGAAATCACGCTAGATTCCGCCGCCGGTCAGGCGCTGGCAGATCAGATCGAGC
>CANJSX010000039.1 GCA_947477055.1 Sphingomonadaceae bacterium
AGGCAAAGGCAGTCGCTCCTTGGGCTAGCCCGATGCTGTACGGTAGCTATCGGCCCGCTGCAGCCGGGGCCCAGAATTTCCCGTGGCACGCCTCGCAGACTGCATCGAGGCCGCCGGATATCTCCGCCAATTGCGTCATGTCCGCGACCGCGCAGCCGCTTCGCCCTGCTCGGCATAGGCTGCGAGCGCCAGGGCCCTTGCATTGAAGGTCGGGCGATCGGCAGCGATCAGCGTCTGAACCCGCGGGGCCTGTTCGGGCAGCAGGTCTCCAGAAGGCGCGTTACCCGGCAGCCGGGCGGTGATCCGCGAGGCCCCGGCGATTGTCCGCGCCGATTGTGCCAGGTCGTGCATGGCTGCTTCGGCCTGCTGCCAGCCCGCCGGGGTCATCAACGCCGGGTCCATGTCGCCGATCTCGTTGAAGGCGGCATTACCGACCGCCCAGAACCTGTCGGCTTGCGGATCCACCACGTCCTTCATCATGTGATGGATGTCGACCTGTTCCGCTTCCTGTGGTTCGCCGTTGCAGGCGGCAAGACCCAGCCCGATGGCCAGCACGATGGAGCTGCAGACGCTTTTCACAGTCTTCCCCCCTGCCCAAGTTGACATCCCAATCCCCACATTTCCGCGCGAAGTAAAGCCCGCCATCGCCCCCTGCGCTTTCCCCCGCAGGCATTCCGGCACCTAATTTTGATAAAACACACCATATGGGTTATACACTCCACCACATCGGTTCCAAACCGGTGCACAGCGGCGGGTGCGGGGTGCAGAAGCGCTTGTGCTCCTCTTCCCCGCTCCGCCTCGCACGCAGGATCGAACTGACCAGAACATGGCGCGCCGCTCGTCAGACGTTCGCAGCAAAGGGCGCGCCAGCCAAGTCTGTTCGGTTCAGGCATCCTAGCGTCGGCCAGCCCGTCCGCGTTTTCCCTTCCGGCGTTATCCCGCATTCGCCAGCGGGGGTGTTCGTGTGTCTGGCGTGGGCGTGCACGCCGACTTCAATTTGTTTCTTCCTAAATTGTCATCCTGAACTTGTTTCAGGACCCATCGTGTCGCGCACTCGGCGCCTGCCGGGGAGGAGCAACCCGCGAGGAATGTGCCAATCCTGCTGCAGCGGAGCGGGCCGAGGAATGGGTCCTGAAACAAGTTCAGGATGACGGAAAAAGGGGGAAGGGGGGGGGGAGGTGCAACCCTTTCGCAGCTTCGCATGAGGAAAAAATCCTGACCCCGCCGGGCGGAAATCCGCCGGAGATGACACGCGCGGCGCGCGCTGCTAACGGCGCGGGTCATGACTGACCTTTCGCTGATCCGCAATTTTAGCATCATCGCTCATATCGACCATGGCAAGTCGACCCTTGCCGACCGGCTGATCCAGTTCACCGGCGGGCTGACCGAGCGTGAGATGAGCGCGCAAGTCCTTGATAACATGGACATCGAGAAAGAGCGTGGGATCACGATCAAGGCCCAGACGGTCCGCCTCAACTACACCGCGAACGACGGCCTGACCTATGAGCTCAACCTCATGGACACCCCCGGCCACGTCGATTTCGCCTATGAGGTCAGCCGCAGCCTCGCCGCCTGCGAAGGCGCGCTGCTGGTGGTCGACGCCGCACAGGGCGTCGAGGCGCAGACCCTCGCCAATGTCTACCAGTCGATCGAGCACGACCACGAGATCGTCCCCGTGATCAACAAGATCGACCTCCCCGCCGCCGAGCCCGACAAGGTCAAGGCCGAGATCGAGGAGATCATCGGCCTCGACGCCAGCAAGGCGGTGCTGACCAGCGCCAAGAGCGGCATCGGCATCGCCGAAGTGCTCGAAGCCGTGGTCACCCGCATCCCCCCGCCGAAAGGCGATACCAAGGCCCCGCTCAAGGCCATGCTGGTGGATAGCTGGTACGATCAGTACCTCGGCGTGGTGATCCTCGTGCGGGTGATCGACGGGGTGATTAGCAAGGGCCTCAGCGTCAAATTCATGGCCGGCGGCACCGAGCATCTGATCGACCGCGTCGGCTGCTTCACCCCCAAGATCGAGCAGCTGAGCGAGCTCGGCCCGGGCGAGATCGGCTTCATCACCGCGCAGATCAAGGAAGTCGCCCAGGCCCGCGTCGGTGACACCATCACCACGGTCAAGCAGGGCGCCACCCAGGCGCTCCCCGGCTTCAAGGAAGTCCAGCCGGTGGTGTTCTGCGGCCTCTTCCCGGTCGATGCGGCGGATTTCGAAAAACTGCGTGAAAGCATCTCGCGGCTCCGCCTGAATGACGCGAGCTTCTCATTCGAAATGGAAAGCAGCGCCGCGCTCGGCTTCGGCTTCCGCTGCGGCTTCCTCGGGCTGCTGCATCTGGAAATCATCCAGGAACGCCTCACCCGCGAATACGACCTCGATCTGATCACCACCGCCCCCAGCGTGGTCTACCGCATCCAGCTGCGCAAATCGAAGACCGACGACGCCCGCGAGATCATGCTCCACAACCCGGCCGACTACCCCGATCCCAGCCGGATCGAGCAGATCGACGAGCCGTGGATCAAGGCGGCGATCTACACGCCGGATGAATATCTCGGCAGCATCCTCAAGCTCTGCCAGGACCGCCGCGGCGTCCAGACCGACCTCACTTACGTCGGCGGCCGCGCCCAGGTGACCTATGAGCTGCCGCTCAACGAAGTGGTGTTCGATTTCTACGACCGCCTGAAGAGCATCAGCCGCGGCTATGCCAGCTTCGATTACGAACAGATCGGCCTGCGCGAAGGCGACCTCGTCAAGATGAGCATCCTCGTCAACAACGAGCCGGTCGACGCCCTCTCGATGATCGTCCACCGCGGCGTCGCGGAGGAACGCGGCCGCCACATGTGCGAACGCCTGAAAGACCTGATCCCCCGCCACCTCTTCAAGATCCCGATCCAGGCCGCGATCGGCGGCAAGGTCATCGCCCGCGAAACCATCGCCGCAATGCGCAAGGACGTCACCGCCAAATGCTATGGCGGCGACATCACCCGCAAAAAGAAGCTGCTCGAGAAGCAGAAAAAGGGTAAGGCGCGGATGCGCGAATACGGCAATGTCAGCATCCCGCAGGAAGCCTTCATCGCCGCGCTCCGCATGGGCGAAGAATAAGTCCTCCCCGAAACGGGGAGGGAGACCAGCCAAAGGATGGTGGAGGGGCGCCCGCCCCAACGCGCCATCCATTCCACACCAACCGAACCAGAAAGACCCAGACTAACCATGGCAAGCTACAAGGAGCCGAGCTTTCAGGAGCGCACCGCGCTCGCCCGCGAGACCCGCGCCAAGGCATTGAAGCAGCTCGCCGAACGTCCCGCCGTCGATGAAGCCTTGGTCGCCCAGCGCCAGGCCGCGCGCCTCGCCCGCGAAGCCGCCGAAGCCGAAAAGCGTGCCGCCCGCAAGGCCGCGATCCTCCAGGCCAAAGCCGACAAAGCCGCCGCCGCACCCGCCCTCGCCCCGCCCGAACCGGCCCCCGCCGAGGCGCCAGCCCCGACCGAAGCCGAACTCAAGGCCGCCCGCGATGCGCGCTATGCCGCAAGGAAACATCGCAAGCGGTGATGGGGTGGGTGGGGATGGGCCTCAACTTTCCAGTTTAGGCGCCCCTCACTTGATCATCATTCCTCGATCACCAGATCGGGAATATCACGGACCTCCTTGGGATTGCGCGTTGCCAGCGCCAATCTATTTACCATCGCGGTGGCGTCCCACACCCTGCGGCGGGCATCGCGGCGGCCCTGGCGCCGGCGGTCGAGCCGCTGGGACTGTTCGAGCGCATCGTTGAGGCGGCGGCTGCGCGAGCTCGTCCCGGCGAGGTGGCTGGTGCGCATGCGTTCCATTTGGCGTTGAGCGCGGCTATGACCTCGTCGCTGCTGGCGGCCTCGGGTGCCCTTCGACAGGCTCAGGGTGAGCGGGAGAAGCGCAGCATCTGATCGTCCTGAGCTTGTCGAAGGATGAAGCCCTGCTGGCGCTCGGAGTACCAGCCGTCACAGCGGTTGTCGATGCTTGGGACGCGGGCCGGTCCGCCTCCCACGTGAGTGGGACAACTAGTGGCTGAGCGCGGCCTGGGCGAAGGGGAGGAGGTAGCGCAGGCTGTCGAGCGCGGGGTGGCCGGCTCCGCCATCGGGCACGCGCGGGGGCGGGCCGAGGGCGGCGCCGGCGATGAAGCGCAGGCGGGCGCGCAGTTCCACCGCGGTAAGGTGGGGGAGCAGCGGGGCGAGCGCCTCCTGCACGCGGCGGGCGACGCCGACCATCTCGTCCATCAGCCGCGCGCTGACTTCGGACGGGCCATGCGCGGCGATCTCGTCGAGCACGATCAGCGCGCGGCCCTGCGGGTTGAAGGCGGCGGGGGCGCAGAGCGGCGCGAGCCAGGCGTTGAGCACCGGTTCGGTGCCGCTCGCTGGCGTTTCGGCGAAGCGGTCGAGCGCATGCCAGCCTTGCCGCAACAGCGCGAGATTGCATTCGCACAGTTCGGCCAGCAGCTGGGAGACGCCGCCGAAGTGGTAAGTCACCAGTGTCGCGTTAAGTTCGGCCACCTTGCCGACGTGGCGCACGGTCAGCGCCTGGACGGCCTGTTCCACCAGAATGCGCTCTGCCGCCTGGAGCAGCCGGTTGCGGGTGGTGTCTTCCATCGCGCGAGACATGCGGCGGGGCGGCGGCTTATGCAAATGCAAAAGATCGCGCTTGAGTCACTTTATGCAAATGTATAAGAGCCTCCGGCATAACGCTCCCGGGAGAGAGAAATGGCCACGCTTGCCGCCGATATCGAGGCCGCCGCTATCGAGGATGCCGCCCGCACCACCACCGCGCTGATCCGCTACCTCGGGCCGGACGATTACGTCACCCGCCGCTACGTCAGCCAGGGCGCCGAGATGAATACCGGCGAGTATTTCGACCATGTGATGCCAGTGCGCGATGGCATGCCGATCCGCGATCACTTCACCCTCGATACCCACGGCTTCATGATCGGCCGCAGCCCCAGCCAGGTACGCGATTTCTTCGACAAGCCGGATGTCGATGCGCATTACCTCGCGGAGGTCGCGGCGGCGATCAAGCTGCTGACCGGGGCGAGCTGCGTCGCCGCGCAGGGCTGGATGATCCGCACCACCGCCGACCTCTCGCAGCGCGCGCAGAAAAAGGTCGCGGGCTACCAGCACAACGGCGGGATCCAGCCGCAGGCCGGCGAGGCGCATATCGACTACAACCCGCTGACCGGCGAACGGGCCGGGGCGCGGATCTACAAGGACCGCTTCCCCGATGGTCCAGGCTATCGCCGCCACATCTGCTTCTCCTTCTGGCGGACCTTCTCGCCCGGCCCGCAGGACTGGCCGCTGGCGCTGATGGACGGCCGCTCGATCGCCGGCGACGAGATGGGCAACAACACGCTGTTCGTGGTCGACGAGTTCCCGGTCGGCGATGCGCTGACCGCGCCGGTTGAAGGCGAGGACCAGATGGTCGCCGCCTCGATCTTCCGCCACCGCGACCAGCACCGCTGGTGGTACTTCTCGAACATGGACCGCGACGATGTGGTGCTGTTCAAGTTCTACGACAGCGACCACTCGGTTACCTGGCGCTGCCCGCACACCGCCTTCCATGATACCAGCCTGCCCGATGCGAAGATCCGCGAGAGCATCGAGGTGCGCGCGGTGGCCTTTTTCGAATAAAGGGCGTCACTTACCCCTTTGCGCACTCCCCATCGCCCGTTACTCCAAATATGAGGGGCGCCGGGAAACGGGGGCGAGGCGCGGGTGAGGGTGCGATGGGGGGACGGGTTCTGCGCGCTGGCGCTGGCGATTGCCGCCCCCATGCCGGCGCTCGCCGCCGATACCCCTGAAGACCGCATTGCCGTTGATCCCGAGGCGGTGATCGCCGAAATCGACGCGACCCTGCCGCCGCTGCGCGATCCGGCTGCGCGCGCACGCTCGCTGCAGGTCAGGGCGCTCGCACTGTCGCGGCTGTCGCGCTGGAGCGAGGCTGACGCCGCGCTCGATGCCGCCATAGCCCTCGCGCCGAAGACCGATGAGGAACTGCGCGCCGAGCTGTATTACGCGCGCTCGATCCTGGCCTCGGACCAGCTCGATTTCGTCGGCGGGATCGAGGCCGCTGCGGCGGCGCGGACCATTTGGGCAAAGCTCCATGGCACGGACGATCTGCGTACGATCCATGCCGACACCTCCTGGGCGATGAGCGCGATGGCACTCGGCCGCACCGCCGAGGCCCTGCCGCTAGTCGAACACGGCTGGAAAATCGCCTCGCAACAACTCCTGCCCGGCGACAGCGAACGCGCCGACGTGGGCATCTATTACGCCACCGCGCTCTCGCGCTCGCGGATGAGCGACACTGCCGAGCCGCTGCTGCGCCAGCTCATCGCCGAATCCGCGCTGCTGCCGGAAGGCCATGCGATGCGCGCCAAGGTGCGGATCTCGATGGGCTCGGAACTGCTCTCGCAAGGTCGCACCGGCGAGGCGATCCCGATCCTGCGCGAGGGCGTGGACGAGGGCGTCGGCGCCAGGGGACTGATCATCGGCGAGCGTGCCAATGGCCTCGCAGTACTCGGCAGCGCGCTGCTCTCGCAGGACCGGCCAGAGGACGCCGCACCCTTCCTTGCGGCTTCGGCCGAGCTGTTCGGCACCGCCGGGCGGCGCTCGCTGCAAGCCTCGGCGATGATCCTCGGCGGCGGCGCGGCCGACCGCGCGGGCGACCGGCCGCGCGGGCTGGCGATGCGTCAGCAGGCGCTCGATATCTATCGCTCGCTGCCAACGGCAGCGAACTCGGCATCGCGCTCAGCCAGTTCAAGCTGGCGCAGTCGCTGGCCAATGCCGGGCAGCTCGAAGCGGCCGAGAGCGACGCCGCGCAGGCCGCCGAAGTGCTGGCTCGGCTGCGCGCACCGACCCATTTCCAGACCACCAACAGCCGCATCTCGCTCGGCTGGATCCAGGCCCTGCGCGGCAATGTCGCGCAGGGCCTGCCGCTGGTGCGCGACAATTTCCGGCTGTCGGTGGCCACCAATGAGCAGCAGGAGGTGGCGCGCAGCCAGGTCGTCGGCGTGCTCGACAATGTCGAGGCCTATAGCCAGGCGCTCGATGCGGCGATCCGGGGGGGCGACACGGAATTTGCCTTCGAAGTGCTGCAGGTGATGGTCGAAAGCGACGCCAGCCGGGCGGCGGTGGCGGTCGCCGAACGCGAGCAGGCCGGCGACAGCGGGCTCGGCCTGCTGCTACGGCGCCGGCAGGAGGCATCGGCGGCGCTGGTCGATGCCGAAGCCGCGCTGACCCGCCAGCTTGGGGTCGATGGGGCGAGCGCCGTGGCCCGCGACACGCTGCAGCATCAGCGCGACGAGCGCGCAGGCGCACTGACAGCAGCCGAGGCCGAGCTTGACCGCGCCTATCCCGCCTTCCGCACCCTGCTGCGCCCGCGCCGTCTGACGCTGGCCGAGGTGCAGGCCCGGCTCGCCCCACGCGAGGTGTTGCTGGCGATGGTGGAAAGCGATCTTGGCCTCGTCACCATGGCTGTCACCCGCCGCGGAGTGGCGATCGGCCGCTCGCCGCTGCGCCGGCACGAGGCGCGCGCGCTGGTGCGGCGGCTGCGCGCCGGGATCGATGCCGGCAAGTCCGTCGATTTCGATCTCGACGCCGCCCATGCGCTTTACGAAGCGATCTTCACGCCCGAGGTCGCCGGGCTGGTCCGTCCCGGCACGCGGCTGCGGGTGGCGAGCGGCGACATCCTCTCGGCCTTGCCGCTGAGCGTGCTAGTGCCGGAGCGGGGCAAAGACCTCGCCACCTCGCGCTTCCTGATCGAGGATCACGCTCTCTCGGTGGTCCCTTCTATAGCGGCGCTGGGCGACATGCTCGAGGATCGCATCCGCAGCGGGCGGCTGGTGGCGGTTGGCGCGCCAATCGAGCCCTCCGATCCGGCGCTGAAACTCCTCGGCGCGCTGCCGCGGGCCGAGCGTGAGATTGCTGAGATGGCGCGGATGCTGAAGCGCGGTGGCACCCCGGTGGTGCTCACCGGCGCGAACGCGACCGAGGCGAAGTTGCGCGCGACCAACCTCCACGATGTCGGCGTGCTGCTCTTCGCCACCCACGGCCTCGTCACCGGGGCCTTCGATGCGCGCAGCGAACCCGCGCTGGTGCTCAGCCCCGGCGGCGGGGATGGTGCAGCGAATGACGGACTGCTGACCGCCTCGGAAGCCGCCGCGCTCGATACCGACGCGCAGTGGGTGGCACTCTCCGCCTGCGACAGCGCCGCCGGCAGCCAGACCAGCGCGGCCGCCTACACCGGCCTCGCCCGCGCCTTCCTCTTCGCCGGCGGCCACCGCGTCATTGCGAGCCATTGGCCGGTCCGCGACGACATGGCCGCCCGCCTCTCGCTCGGCACGATCGAAGCGGCGCGCGACGGCAAGGGGCCGGACGAGGCGCTGCGCAAGGCGGTGCTGCGGGTTATGCATGATCGCAAGCTCGCGGACGCGCGCAATCCGGCGCTGTGGGCGCCGTTCATGGTGGTGGTGCGGTAGGAAACTAGCCCTCTCCCCTTCAGGGGAGAGGGTTGGGAGAGAGGGTTGTTGGCTGGCCTCGCCCCCTCTCAACTTCGGCTAGCGAGCAAGCTCGCAAGCCTGCGTATCTCTCCCCCTGAAGGGTAGAGAGCGGGCGATGCTCCAGCCTCCTAAATCAAATCATCCAGCGCAATCTCCTTGCCCTCCAGCGCAGCCCGGTTCGCCGCACGGCGCAGGCGTTCGATCTCGAGGCGTTCGTGCGGGGCTTGTTCATCTGGTAGGGCGGCGAGCGATTCTTCGTAGATCGCCTTGAAGTCTTCGGCGAATTCGGGGTGGGTGAAGATCGTGGCCTTGTTCTCGCTCATCCCCGCGACGATCCGGCGGCCGGCTTCGTGCGGGTCCATCCCGGCGGAGAAGGCGGTGCCGAAGCGGGTGAACTCATCGCGGTCGACCTCGCCGAAGCCGGTGTCGGCGAATTCGGCCGGGCGGCGGAAGGCGGAATCCCAGGCGTTGGTGGCGACCAGCGCCGGGCAGACCAGCGAGCAGCCGATGCCTTTGGCGACGAGGTTGTAGCGCAGCGATTCGGTCAGGCCCCGCACCGCGAACTTGCTGGCGGTGTAGAGCCCGGCCTGCGGCCCGGAGAGATAGGCGGCCATCGAGGCGACATTGGTGATGTGGCGGCGGCCGTCGGCCTTACGCAGCTTGGGCAGGAAACTCACCATGCCATTGACCACGCCGCCGAAATTGACCCCCATGATCCAGTCGTAATCGCCATAGCCGGCGTCCGCAGTATCGCCGAAGACGCTGACCCCGGCGTTGTTGATCAGCACATGCACCGCGCCGAACTGCGCCTCGACCTCGTCCGCCACCTCGGCGAAGCGCGCCCGGTCGGTCACGTCGAGCTTGACCCACATCGGCTCTTCGCGGGCCTCGGCAGCGAACCATTCGGCGGCCTGCGACCGGTAGCCCTCGTTGCGGTAGGACAGCGCGAGGCGCATGCCGGCATCGCTGCAGGCTTTGGCGATTCCCAGCCCCAGACCCGATACGCCCCCGGTGATCATGGCCACGCGGCCGGTCCATTCGCTCATGAGTCGTTTTCCTCTCGCCAAGACGTTCACATTTGTTAGTGTTGCTTACTAGATTTTTGGGAGAGTCGAAATGGCTGATGTGGAATCGCGGCTTGCCGCCCTGGAAACGCGCGTAAACGAGCTGGAAGATCTGAACGCGATCCGCCGCCTGCAGATGGCCTATGGCTATTACATCGATTACAACCGGCCCGAGGAAGTGGCCGGGCTGTTTGCCGATGATGGCGTGGTGGTGTTCCTTTCGGGCGAATATCGCGGC
This sequence comes from Sphingomonadaceae bacterium, assembly GCA_947477055.1. GTDB lineage: Bacteria > Pseudomonadota > Alphaproteobacteria > Sphingomonadales > Sphingomonadaceae > Novosphingobium. Next base: position 9,819 of record CANJSX010000039.1, read on the forward strand.
CACGCTGGAGTGATGCGGCTCTATGGCACCTGGTTCCAGAACCTGTTCACCGGCGGCAAGCGCGGCCCGGTCAAGGGGCTGTTGCTCGACCATTTCCAGCTCCAGGACGTGATCACCGTCGCGGCCGACCGCAAAACCGCCAAGGGCCGCTTCCGTGGCGTGCTGGCTGGCGGCTGGCACGACGAGGTCAAGGACATGCTCCCCGAGGGCATGCCCCAGCAGTTCTGGGAAGCCGGGATCTACGAGAACGACTACGTCTGCGAAGCCAATGAATCCGGTGAACTGGTGTGGAAGATCCAGCGGCTCAACTATATGATGCAGTGGCAGGCCGATTATGAAGACGGCTGGGCTCACACCACCGCGCATCTCCAGCCGGCCGTGCAGTGCTTCCCCGAGAACCCGATTGGCCCGGACATTATCCTCCCCGAGGAGGAATGGCGCCAGACCTGGCCGCATCGCCAAGAGGTCGCGATGAGCTTCGCCCACCCGGTGCTCGGCGCGGCCTTCGTGCTGGAGAATTTCACCAAGCTGCAGAAGAAGTTTCCCTAACCTGACGAGAGGACGCCGCCATGCCCCTGCTTCCCGACGGTAGTGAAAAGGGCCTGCGCAGCCACATGGAGGAACGCGGCGTGCGCCGACGGAACGGGCTCGCGCCCGCCGCCGGCGAGGTCCTGCGTAACGCTCCCTACAAACGCATCGCCACCGAGGAGGCCTGGACCTTCCCCGAGCTGGTCAAGGCGCAGGTCGCCTTCTTCGAGCATGGCGGACGGGCCGATGCCTCGCTGGGCATGGCAGGCATGTTCGCCGCCATGCCGCGGCTGCAGGACATGCTGCAGGACCTCGGCGAGCTGCGCCTTGCGCATATGGACGAATACGGGATCGACCGGCAGCTGCTGCTGCTCACCGCGCCCGGGGTGCAGGTGCTGCCCGAGAGAGAGGGCACGGCCTTCGCCCGCATGGCCAACGACCTCGCCGCCGAGGCCTGCGGTCGGCATCCGGACCGCTTCTCGGCGCTGGCCGCCTTCGATCCGCGCGACGTGGCCGGATCGGTCAAGGAGATCGAGCGGGCGATGAGCACGCTCGGGCTCAACGGGGCGGTGCTCAATTCGCACTTCCAGGGGCACTACCTCGACGAGCAGGCCTATTGGCCGATCCTCGAATGCCTCGAGGCGATGGACGCCGCGCTCTACATCCACCCAACCGCGCCCTTCAACGCCCCGCATTACCAGTATCGCGGCTTCTACGGCGCGCTCGGCGGCTTCCCGCACGATGTCTGGGTCCACACCATGGGGCTGATCTTCTCGGGCGCCTTCGACCGTTTTCCAAAGCTGCGGCTGGTCATCGGCCATCTGGGTGAATGCCTGCCGCTGCATCTCTATCGCTTCGACTGGATGCAGAACAACGCCGACGGCGCACCGGGGCTGCGCGGGCAGGCGGAACCGGTGGTGCTGAAGGAAACCGTCAGCTCCTATTTCCGCAACAACATCTGGGTCACGACCAGCGGGGTCGGCTACGAACCGGCGATCCGTTTCTGCATGGAGCAGCTCGGGCCGGAGCGGGTGCTCTACGCGATGGACTATCCCTACCAGCAGAGCTCCGACGAGGTCGCCGCCTATGACCGGATGGACTTCAGCCCCGAGCACAAGCTGATGCTGATGCAGGGCAATGCCGAGCGGGTCTTCAACCTGCCGCGCTAGGCGCTTGCGGGCGTAGGGGGACTGGCCTAGGGTCTCGCCCGGATGCAGACCTTCCGCGCCTTCCTGATTCGCAACCGCGCGCTCGTCGCCCTGCTGGCGGCGGCCATGCTGTGCTTCAAGGCGCTGCTGCCGGCCGGCACCATGCTCACCGTGCAGAACCATGTGCTGACCGTCGCGATCTGCGCGGACGCCAGCAGCGGCAAGATCGTCAAGCAGATCGTCATTCCGATTAACGGAAAACACGACCAGCAGAGCAAGGCCGATGGCGCCTGCCCCTGGTCCGCACTAGGCATGGGTGCAGTGGCGCCGACCGATCCGCTCCAGCTCGTGCTGGCGCTGGCCTTCATCCTCGCGCTGGGCTTCCTGCCGCTCACCGCGCGCGCTCCCGAGCGGCGCGAACGCCTGCGCCCGCCGCTGCGCGGACCTCCGATCCTGGCCTGACCCCCTAGTTCCACGCGGCGCCGCCTTTGAGCTGTGCCGGCCGGTCATGCCTGTTTCGGAAAGTCTCTGCCCATGAAGATCCCCGCGCTCGCGCCCGCCGCGATCCTGCTTTGCGTTGTCAGTCCCGCCCATGCCGAAGAAAGCGACACCAGCTTCACCCTTGGCGAGATCACCGTCACCGCCCGCCGCATGGCGGGATCGAGCGACACCGTGGTCACCTCGATCGACCGCCTCGGCGGCGACGTCGCCCAGCGCGCCAATTTCAACTATGCCTGGGAGCTGGTCGGGCGCCTGCCCGGGGTGCTGGTCACCAATTTCAACCAGGGCGCGACCAGCGGCAAGTTCTCGCTGCGCGGCTTCAACGGCGAGGGCGAGGTCAACGCGGTCAAGCTGCTGATCGACGGCATTCCCTCAAACAGCAACGACGGCAACATGCCCTTCATCGATCAGCTCTTCGCGCTCGACATTGCCGGGATCGAACTGGTGCGCGGCACCTCTGATCCGCGCTACGGCCTTCACGCCATCGCCGGCAGCGCCGATATCAAGACCCGGATCGGCGGCAGCTATGCCGATGCCCGCGCCTCGGCCGGGAGCTTCGGCACGGTCGAAGGCCAGCTCTCCGCCGGACTGGAGCAGGGGCGGTTCAGCCAGAACTACCTCGTTGCCTGGCGCAAGTCCGGCGGCTACCGCGAGCATGGCGATTCCGACCGGCTCAGCCTCGCCGGCAAATGGTTCTTCTCGCCCAGTGAGGACGTTCGCATCGGCGCGATTGCGCGCTATTACCGCAGCACTGCGCAAGAACCGGGCTATTTGACCCTGGCCGACAGAAGCCGCGACCCGCGCATGACCAATCCCTACAACGCCAGCGACGGCGATGTCCGCAGCGTCGGGCAATACAGCCTGCATTTCGACAATGCGCTGAGCGACAGCTTCGACCTTACGGCCAAAGCCTATTTCAACCGCCTGCGCGACGATCGCTACGTCAAGTTCTCCGCCAGTGCCGCGCAGCAGCGGCGGGTGACGAATGAGGACCAGTGGGGCTTCATCGCCGCGCTGCACTGGCACACCGACCTCGCCGGGATGCCGGTGATGGCCGAGCTCGGCGGCGACACCCAGTGGCAGGACAATGTCTCGCTGCGCTACACCAGTGCCAATCGCGTGCCGCTGAGCCAGACCCGCGACCAGGCCTTCTCGCTCTCGGTCGGTGGAGCCTACGCCCAGCTGGTGCTGCAACCCGCGCCCTGGCTCAAGCTCACCCCGGCCTGGCGAAGCGACCGGGTCGGCGGCAGCTTCTTCAACCGGCTCAGCGGCAAGCCCGCACCGATCAACGATTACGGAACGATCAGCCAGCCCAAGCTCTCGGTCGCGCTGACCCCGACGCAGGGCATCACGCTCTATGGCAACTGGGGCCGCAGCTTCCAGATCGGACTGGCTTCAGGCGCCTATCTGATTCCGCCGCGCACCATCGACCTTGCGCCCTCGATCAACGAGGGCTGGGAAGCGGGGCTGAAATTCGCGCCGTCCTCCACCATCGAGGGCCGCGTGGCCGTCTGGCAGCAGACTGCCACCGGCGAGATCAAGCGCAAGCTCAACGATCCGCTCGGTGACAGCGAGAATGTCGGTGTGACGCGGCGGCACGGGTTCGATGCCCAGCTGTCCGTCCGTCCGCTGACCGGCCTCTCGGCCTGGGGCGCGCTGAGCTGGCAGAGGGGGACCATCGTCACCCCCGATCCATCGACGCCGCAATTTGTCGGCAACGAGATTGATCACGTGCCGCAGTGGTTGTGGTCCGGCGGGGTGGACTACACTGGCCTGCCGAAGCTGCGCCTCTCGCTCTGGGCAAATGGCCAGTCGTCCTACCGGCTGACCGCCGCCAACAGCGCGGCGCAAGGCAAGTTCGGGGACTACGCGGTGCTCAACGCCGAAGTGTCCTACGCGCTGAGCGATCAGGTCGAGCTCTCGCTATCGGCCCGCAATCTCACCGATACCTATTACGAATACGCCTGGTGGGACGGCGCGCAGACCCTGCACAGCCCGGCGGATGGGCTCAACGCCACCGCCGGCGTCCGGCTGCGGTTCTAGGCCGATGCGCCGCTTCGTCCGCCGGTGTCATCTCTGGCTCGGGCTCTCGCTCGGGCTGCTGCTGGTCATGCTCGGGCTGACCGGGTCGGTGCTCGTCTTCTATGTCGAGATCGATCGCTGGCAGCATCCGGCGCAGGCGGCTGCCGGGCAAGCGGTACCGGCTTCCTATGACCGCGCAATCCTGACCCTGCGCGAACGCTTCCCCGACAAGCACGGACCGTGGCGGCTGGAAGTCACCGGCCAGCCGGGGGCGATCCCGGCGCGCTATTACAACCCGCCCGAGACCGCCGGGCGGGATTTCGCGCCGCTGATGGTCTGGCTCTCGCCCGATGGAAGTCGGGTGCTGCGCCGCGACTACTGGGGCGATTACGCGATGACCTGGATCTACGACCTGCATTACCGCCTCCAGCTTGGCCCGCGCGGGGGAGAGCTGGTCGGCTATGCCGGGATCGCACTGCTCGCGCTGCTGCTCTCGGGCCTCTGGGCGTGGTGGCCGCGCGGCAGCTGGACCAAGGCGCTGCGCCTGCGCCGTCAGGCGCCTCCGGTCCGGACGCTGCGCGACTGGCACAAGCTCTCAGGTCTGGCCGGGTTGCCGCTGCTCGCCGTGTTGACCGTAACCGGGGTGATGCTGGCCCTGCCCGACGAGACCGATGCCGTGCTAGCCCCCGCCTTCGGGCCGCCGCCGCAACTGCCCCAGCCGCTATCCCGCGATGGCAGCGGGGAGCAAATCGCGCCGAGCCGGGCCGTTGCGGTAGCAGCACGGGCCATGCCCGAGGCGCGGCTGGCGTGGATCGAGGTTCCGGCGCTTGGCAACATGGCGTTCCGGCTGCGGCTGCAGCAGCCCGGCGAACACAGCCGCCGCTTCCCGCACAGCTACGTCTGGATCGACCAGCACGATGGCGATGTGCTGGACCGGTTCGATGCGACCAGGGGCAGTGCCGCGACGCTGATCGGTAGCTGGGCGCACCCGCTGCACGATGGCTCGGCCGGCGGGGCGGTGCTGCGCTGGTTGCTGTTCGTGGCGGGCCTCGTACCTGCGGTGCTGTTTGTGACCGGGCTGATGCGCTGGAGGTTGCGGCGTCTGCGACCTTAGCGAACCCGTTCAAAATGCCCCAATCGTCATCCTGAACTTGTTTCAGGACCCATTGCGCCGCATGGCCCGGCGCTTTCCGGAAAGAAGCAACCCGCGAGGTTGGCGCCAATTCTGCGGTAACGGCGCGGGCCGATGAATGGGTCCTGAAACAAGTTCAAGATGACGAAACAAGTTCGGGGTGACGAGCTTCATCTTATTCGAGTCAGGTCACCGCGAAAGCTGGAAGATCGCGTGCTCGGCCATCAAATTGGGCGCGGGGCCGGTCGTCTGGCGGTCGCCCGAGAGGAACCAGGTGCTGTCGATCCGGTAGCCGCGTGTCGCCACCAGTGCGCGGAAATCGTCGACGGTCACATGGTGGATGTTCTGCGTCTCGTACCATTCGACCGGGAGCGAGTGCGTTACCGGCATGCGCCCGCCGAACAGCAGGCTCAGCCGCACCCGCCAATGCGCGAAATTGGGGAAGCTGACGAAGGCGATGCGGCCGATCCGCAGCAGCTCATCAAGCACCCGGTCGGGCCGCATCGTGGTCTGCAAGGTCTGGCTGAGGATCGCATAGTCGAACGACTGGTCGGGATAGAAGGCCAGGTCGCCATCGGCATCGCCCTGAATCACCGACAGCCCGCGCGCCACACAGTGAGCGACGTTGGCCGGGTCGAGCTCCATCCCCCGCGCGTCGCAGCCGCTCTCATCGCGCAGCGCCGCGAGCAATGCGCCATCGCCGCAGCCGACATCGAGCACGCGCTTGCCCGGTGCGACGGCCTCGGCGATCACCGCGAGGTCTGGGCGCAGGCCGATCATGCCCGCAAGAACCCTGCGATCACCCGGTCAAGCGCGGGCACGTCGAGCAGGAAGCTGTCGTGCCCGAAGGGGGCGGAGAGTTCCATGAAGCTCACCGGCGCGCCGGCGGCGTTGAGGGCATGGGCGATCGCCCGGCTTTCGACCGTGGGATAGAGCCAGTCGGTATCGAAGCTGATCAGGCAGAAGCGCGCTTTGGGACCCGCGAAGGCCTCTGCCAGCCGCCCGCCATGCTCTTCCGCGAGGTCGAAATAGTCCATCGCGCGGGTGATATAGAGGTAGGAGTTGGCATCGAACCGGTCGGTGAAGCTCAGCCCCTGGTAGCGCAGGTAGCTCTCCACCTGGAAATCAGCGTCGAACCCGAAAGTCTTTTCGGTGCGGTTCTGCAGGCGGCGGCCGAACTTCTCGTGCATCCCGGCTTCGGAGAGATAGGTGATGTGCGCCGCCATCCGCGCCACGGAGAGGCCGGATTCAGGGCCCTTGCCCTGCCAGTAGTAATCCCCGTCGAGCCATTTGGGATCGGCCATGATCGCCTGCCGGCCGACCTCGTGGAAGGCGATGTTCTGGGCCGAATGGCGCGCGGTGGAGGCGATCACCAGCACCGCCTCGACCCGCTCGGGCCAGTTGGCGGCAAAGCTCAGCGCCTGCATCCCGCCCATCGATCCGCCGACCACGGCATGCAGCCGCTCGATCCCCAGCGTATCGAGCAGCGCGACCTGCGCCCGCACCATGTCGCGGATGGTGATGACCGGGAAGCGCATGGCATAGGGCATGCCGTCCGGCGCCGGGCTGGCCGGGCCGGTCGAGCCCATGCAGCCGCCCAGCACATTGGCGCAGATCACGAAGAACTGGTCGGTATCGATCGGCAGCCCCGGGCCGATCATCCGCGCCCACCAGCCGGGCTTGCCGGTGATCGGGTGCGGGCTGGCGACATGGTGGTCGCCGGTCAGCGCGTGGAACACCAGAATGGCGTTGGTCTTGTTGGCGTTGAGCGTGCCGTAAGTCTCATAAGCGACGCGCACGGCTTCCAGCTGCTGCCCGCCATCGAGCGGCAGCGGCGCGTCCAGCTGCAGCGTGGTGCTGGCGGTCAGGATCGGGGCGTCGGCCATCGTCTGGGC
>CANJSX010000040.1 GCA_947477055.1 Sphingomonadaceae bacterium
CGCCACGCGCCCTTCGACAGGACTCGGCACGTGGGGTGGACGGGTGGGCCGGTATGGCCTCCATGCGGTGCGCGCCCTAGGGTCACCAGCCTATCGGAGTCAAGCACGGACAAGCGACAATCGGCGACAATTCGTGACTGGCGATGAAGGCGAGTCGGGATAGGATCGCGGGAAACGGGAGTAAGTGCATGAGGAAGACCACGATCCTGTCGCTGGCCGCGCTGGCCGTGCTTGGCGCGTCCATTGCGCAGGCCGCCCCGGGCGACCGGCTGCGCGCGAGGCTGGCGCAGCGCATGTGCGGCCAGACCGATAGCAACGACGCACCGCAGGCGCCCCGACCGCAGGCCATCGCCTATGGCAGCGATCCGCTTCAGCAGCTGGATGTGTGGCGGGCGCAGGGCGTGGCCGGAAAGGCACCGCTGGTGATGTATGTCCACGGCAGCGGCTGGAAGCGCGGCAACAAGGACGTCGCGGCGAGCCGCTGGGCGCCCACCCATTTCCCCGCTCAGGGCTATGTCTATGCCTCGATCAATTACCGGCTGGTCCCGGACCACACGGTCGAGGAACAGGCCAGCGATGTCGCCCATGCGCTGAAGGCCCTGCTCGACCGCGCGGATGAGCTGGGGATTGATCGCAGCCGGGTCGTGATCACCGGGCACAGCGCTGGCGCGATCTGGTCGCGCTGGTCGGCACCGATGAGCGCTACCTGCGCTCCGCCGGGCTGTCCTTCGCCGATGTCGACGGGGTAATCCCCAATGATGGCGCGGCCTATGACGTGCCGGAGCAGATGAAGCAGAGCGGGCGCTTCATGATGCAGACCTATAGCCAAGTCTTCGGCACCGACCCCGAACGCCAGCGCGCCCTATCCCCCACATTCCACGCCGCCGCGCCCAATGCGCCGTCGTTCCTGCTCATCCATGTCCAGCGCAAGGACGGCGTGGCCCAGGCGCGCGAGCTGGAGGCGGCCCTGCGCCGCGCCGGCACAACAGTCGAACGCCGCGACTTTCCGGGCGACGGCCTTTCCGGCCATGCCGAAATCAACCGCCGCCTGGGTGATCCCGACTATGCCGCGACGGGCGTAGTCGATGCCTGGCTGAAGGCGCTGTTCGGGCGATAGCGCAACGCCGCAGAATCTGCCGCTTCAGGCATGGTCTTTTCCTCGCCATGGCGGCAAGGTCCGCGCCACGATGCGCACAGCGGCGCGCGAGCGGGAGGGAATGCATGGATTTCGTTCGTCTGGGCCGGACCGATCAACAGGTCAGTGTAGCCGGGCTCGGCTGCGGGGGGCATAGTCGGCTTGGCATGGCCAGCGGGGCCTCGAGCGAGCAGGCTTCGGAACTGATCCGGCGCGCGATCGATCTCGGCATCAATTTCCTCGACACCGCCATGGTCTATGGCACCGAGGAAGCAGTCGGGCTGGGCATCCGGGGGACTGATCGCAGCAAGCTGTTCCTCTCGACCAAGAGCTGGGTCGGCAAGGGCGGCGCCGAGACGAAGCCGGAAAAATACACCCCGGCCGAGTTTACCGCCAACCTCGACGCCAGCCTCAAGCGGCTCGGCACTGACTATGTCGATCTCTATCATTTCCACGGGGTCAGCCACGACCAGCTCGGCCATGTCCACGAAGTGCTGTTGCCCGAGGTCCGCCGCCAGCAGCAGGCCGGCAAGATCCGCTTCGTCGGCATGACCGAGATGTTCCGCTTCGACACCGCCCACACCATGATGCAGGCTGCCCTGCCCCAGGGCGAGATCGACGTGGTGATGATCGGCTTCAACCTGCTCAACCCCAGCGCGCGCAAGGCGGTGTTCCCGCTGACCCTGCAGCACGATATCGGCACGCTGATCATGTTCGCGGTGCGGCGCGGGCTCAACAGTGTGGAGCATACGATCGAGGCGGTGGCGAAGATGATCGACAAGGGCGACCTCGATCCCGCGAGCATCAATCCCGCCGATCCGCTGGATTTCCTGCGCGCGGCGGCGGGGGTCAAGTCGCAGATCGAGGCGGCGTACCGCTTCTGCCGCTACGAACCGGGCGCGCATGTAATCCTCACCGGCACCGGCAGCGCCGCGCATCTTGAGGAAAACATCGAGTCGATCCTCGCCCCGCCGCTCCCGCCGGAGCTGAGCGCGAAACTGGCGGCGATCTTTGGTGACTGCAGCTCGGCCTCGGCCGACTGACGCCTCAGAGCCTGACCGCTTCGGTCCCTTCGAGCCGATGCGTGCAACCGAGCGCGACCGCATCGCAATCCGCGCAGAGCGCCGCGACAGTACGCCAGCCAATCGCCCGCAGCCGCGCGGCGGCTTCGGCGTCGTGGCCGAGCGGGAGGAACAGCGTGTCGCGCTGCGGTTCGGCCGGGGTCAGCGCGTCGATCAGCGGGTCGGGGAACAGCGAGAAGCCGATTGCCGGCTCATCACGCCCACCCTTGGCGCCGAGGATCGCATAGGTCCCGCCGCGTCCCAGCGTGCCCCGGATACCGTCGGCGTAGAAGGTGAAGCCGAGCCAGCTCTGGTATTCGAAGCCGTGGCGTTCGGAAGGATCGAGCGTCAGCCGCGCCATGCCCGCAACCCGCGCGGCGATTTCGCGCAGCGCCTTGATTCGCGAGGAGAGCGCACCGCCTGCATCGATGGCTGCCAGCCGCTCGATGGCGGTCTCGAACGGGCCGATCGCGGTGAGCAGCGGCAGATAGGCCTCGCCCCCTTCGGCCACCAGCGCGCCGGCATCCTTGGCGTCAAGCTCGCGCCGCACTGCCTCGATCAGTTCGGGGGCCAGCGGCATCGCCTTTTCGGCCAGCGTGTCGACCAGATCGGGCAAAGTAAAGTCAACCGAGATGCCGGTAGCGCCAGCCGCCTGCAGCGCCTCGATCCCCATCGCGACCAGTTCGGCAGCGGCAGCTACACTATCAGTGCCGATCAGTTCGGCGCCGACCTGCAATCTCTCGCGCGTCGGGTCGAGCCCGTCGCCCTTGATAATCAGCACCTGCCCGGCATAGCACAGCCGCAGCGGCCGCGCCGCGCCGGCAAGGCCAGTCGCGGCGATCCGGCCGACCTGCACCGTGATATCGCTGCGCAGCGCCATCATCCGCAGGCTCGCCGGATCGACGAAGCGGAACATGCGACGGGGCTGGACCCCGGCCATGCGGCTCGCCATCGACTTCTCGAACTCGATTGTCGGGGTCTGCACCCGCTCATAGCCGTGGCTGTCCATGACATCCATCAGCGCCCGCGCAACGCGGGTCGCGCAGGCAGCGCTTCCCGGCAGCCGGTCTTCGAGGCCCTCGGGCAGGAGATCGCGATCGGTATCCATATGACAAGCCCTGAAAGTGGCTTCCCCCTGTCTCCCCTCCCGTTTGCGGGAGGGGCAGGGGGAGGGCCTGTTATCCGAAGTCTGGCCGGAAGGGCAACATGCCCTCCCCTAACCCCTCCCGCAAGCGGGAGGGGGATTTGAGGTGCACCTGCGCTGCCGCGCGGCCACGAGTCCTAGAACGTCAGCGCCATCACCCGCTTCACGCCGGGGAGCTTGCTGGCGGCATCGATCGTGTGCTTGCGCACCGGTTCATCGACACTGAGCAGCAGCACTGCCTCCCCGCCCGCATCGCGGCGGCCGAGGTGGAAGGTGCCGATGTTGATCCCGGCCTCACCCAGCAGCGAGCCGATCCGGCCGATGAAGCCCGGGGAATCCTCGTTGACGATATAGAGCATGTTGCCATCGAGATCGGCCTCGATGCCGATCCCGAAGATCTCGACCAGCCGCGGCGCGCCGGTGCCGAACAGCGTGCCGGCAACCGAACGATCGCCCTGGCTGGTTGCCACGGTAACGCGCACCAGCGTGTGATACACGACCTCGCGGTCATGCCGGACCTCGCGCACGTCGAGCCCGCGCTCCTTCGCCATGAAAGGGGCATTGACCATGTTCACCGTATCGGAATAGCGGCGCATCAGCCCGGCCAGCACCGCGCCGGTGATCGGCTTGATGTTGAGCTGGGCGGCGGCACCCTCGACCTCGATCGAGATCTTCTCGAGATTGCCGTGGGCCAGCTGCCCGACCAGCGAGCCGAGCTTTTCGGCCAGCCCCATGTAAGGCTTGAGCTTCGGCGCTTCCTCGGCCGAGAGCGACGGCATGTTGAGTGCGTTGGTGACGCCGCCGTTGACGAGGAAGTCCGCCATCTGCTCGGCCACCTGCAGCGCGACATTGACCTGCGCTTCGTTGGTCGAGGCGCCGAGATGCGGGGTGCAGATGAAGCCCGGCGTGCCGAACAGCGGCGAATCCTTCGCCGGCTCGGTCTGGAACACGTCGAGCGCCGCACCTGCGACATGGCCCGAGTCCATTGCCGCCTTGAGCGCCGTCTCGTCGATCAGCCCGCCGCGCGCGCAGTTGATGATCCGCACGCCTTTCTTGGTTTTGGCGATGTTCTCGGCCGAGAGGATGTTGCGGGTCTGGTCGGTGAGCGGGGTATGCAGCGTGATGAAATCGGCCCTGGCCAGAAGCGTTTCGAGATCGGCCTTCTCCACGCCCATTTCCACTGCCCGCTCGGCGGTGAGGAAGGGATCGAAGGCGACGACCTTCATCTTCAGGCCCAGCGCGCGGCTCGCAACGATCGAGCCGATATTGCCCGCGCCGATCAGGCCAAGCGTCTTGCCGGTGACCTCGACGCCCATGAAGTCGTTCTTGGGCCATTTGCCCGCCTGGGTCTGGGCGTTGGCTTCGGGGATCTGCCGGGCCAGCGCGAACATCAGCGCAATGGCGTGTTCGGCGGTGGTGATCGAATTGCCAAACGGGGTGTTCATCACCACCACGCCTTTGGCCGAAGCGGCAGGGATATCGACATTATCGACCCCGATGCCGGCGCGGCCGACAACCTTGAGATTGGTCGCGGCATCGAGCACCGCCTTGGTCACCTTGGTCGAGCTGCGGATGGCTAGGCCATCATATTCGCCGATCCGGGCGATCAGCTGCTCGGGGGTTTCGCCGGTGATCACATCCACCAGGCAGCCGCGCTCTTCGAAGATCTTCGCGGCGTTGGGGTCCATCTTGTCGGAAATGAGGACTTTGGGCTTGGTCATTTGATACTCCCGCTCCCCTTCAGGGGAGAGGGCCGGGGAGAGGGGAAGTCCGTCTCGATCCGGCCCTGATGTTGAAGGATTTCGGTGGGGTAGCCCCCACTCCCAACCCTCTCCCCTGAAGGGGAGAGGGCTATGCGGTTTAGGCGGATTTCGTGGTCTCGTAGGCCCAGTCGAGCCAGGGGCCGAGCGCCTCGACATCGGCTGTATCAACCGTAGCGCCGCACCAGATCCGCAGGCCCGGCGGGGCGTCGCGGTAGCCGGCGATGTCGAAGGCCGCTTCCTGCTTTTCCAGCAGGACGGTCATCGCCTTGATGAAATCGGCATCGGCACCCTCGACCGAGAGGCAGACCGAAGTCTTCGAGCGAATGCCGCTATCGACCGCGAGGTGCGAGAGCCAGTCACGCTCGGCGACGATCTTGTCGAGCGCATGGGCATTGGCGCTGCAGCGCGCCTTGAGACCTTCGAGCCCACCGATCTCCTTGGCCCATTCGAGCGCGAAAATCGCGTCCTCGACGGCCAGCATCGACGGCGTATTGATCGTCTCGCCCTTGAACACGCCCTCGGCGAGCTTGCCCTTGGAGGTGAGGCGGAAGACCTTCGGCAGCGGCCAGGACGGGGTGTAGCTCTCAAGCCGCTCAACCGCGCGGGGGCCGAGGATCAGCACGCCGTGGCCGCCCTCGCCGCCCAGCACCTTCTGCCAGGAGAAGGTGGCGACATCGATCTTGTCCCAGGGAATATCGTAAGCGAAGACCGCGCTGGTCGCGTCGGCGAAGGACAGGCCTTCGCGGTCGGCAGGGATCCACTCGCCATCGGGCACGCGCACGCCGCTGGTGGTGCCGTTCCAGGTGAACAGCACATCGTCAGACCAGTCGAGCTTGTCGAGGTCGGGCAGCTGGCCATAGTTGGCGCGGACGACGGTGGGTTCGAGCTTGAGCTGCTTGACCGCGTCGGTCACCCAGCCTTCGCCAAAGCTTTCCCAGGCCAGCGTGGTGACGCCGCGGGCGCCGAGCATGGTCCACATGGCCATCTCGAAGGCGCCGGTATCAGAGCCGGGGACGATCCCGATGCGATGCGTATCGGGCAACCCCAGCACCTCGCGCATCAGGTCGATGCAATATTGCAGGCGCGCCTTGCCGAGCTTGGCGCGGTGTGAGCGGCCGAGGCAGGCGGTGGCGAGCTTTTCGGGGGAGTATCCGGGCGGCTTGGCGCAAGGCCCGGAAGAAAAGAACGGCCGCGCAGGCTTGCGCTCTGGCTTGCACGGGCGCGCTGGCGCGCCCTGGGGCGGCATCGGTAGATCAGTCATGTAGTCTCTCCTCGCAGAGAGCACGCGCGGCGTTGGGACCGCGTGGCCCGGGGCGGCATTTAGTGGCGCCTCGCTCCAAGTCAACCCATGGTGCTTTCGCAGGCGCGCAAAGATGCTATGGCGAGGCCATGTTTGCCCACCGCTACACCGCCCCGATGATTGCCGCGCTGACCGCTATTGCCATGCTCGGCGGCTGTTCTTCCGACAAGGCCGGCTATCCCTCGCTCGCGCGGCGGCCGGCCGAACAGGCGGCAAACGATCCCGCGCAGGCGATGCCCGCCCCTGCGCCGCTGCCCGCTTTCGGCCCTGCGCCAGCAGAGCTCACGGCGCGCCTCGATACGCTGGTCGCGAACGCGCGCGCCGCGCATGAGCGGTTCCGCAGCCGGAGCGCCCGGGCCGAGCAATTGGTCGGCTCAGCTTCCGGCTCAGCAGTCGCGAGCGAGGCCTGGGCGGTTGCCACGGTGGCGCTGGCGGATCTCGAATCGGCCCGCAGCGATGCGATGGTGGCGCTGGCCGATCTCGACGCGCTGCTGGCCGCGGACCAGGTCGATCATGCCGTCAGCGGCGGCGGCAACGCCTCCAGCATCGCCGCCGCGCGGGACAAGGTCATCGCGATGGTCGGCGAGGAGGATACGGCGCTGGCGAGCTTGCGCGGCAGGATGCCGAGCTGAACCTTACTGGACCGCGACGATCACCGCGATCGCGAGGCCCCACACCAGGATCAGCACTGGCAGGATCAGCACCTGCACGCTCGCCTGACTGGCCGTGAGAGGACCGCTGAGCGTCTGGATGCCGCGATTCGAGAACTGACCCCAGCTGAGCGGACGGGTATCGTTTTCCGGCTGCATCTTCGCCCAGACCCCGGCCACGCCGAAGCCAAAGGCGATGAAAGCGGCGATCACCACCAGCGGGATCGCCAGTTCGGGATTGGCGAAGAGCACCGCCATCAGGCCGATGAAGGCAAGGTAAAGCCCGACGGTGGCAGCGTAGAGCCCGCTCGGCAGGCCGAAGTTGCGATCGACCCGGGTCTGCACCGGCGCGGCAGTGACAGCGACGACCTGGGCCAGTTCGGCGGTGGAAATGCGCTTGGACATGGACAGAACCTCCTGTTTCAGGAGGTTGATTGACGCAGCGGTAGCCAGAAGGCTTTGATGCCGGTCAAATTTGGAAAACTGGCGTCAATTCCAGCGCGCGATGTCGTCGAAATCCTGTCGGCGCGGCTCGATCCAGCGCCACCCGCCCTCGGCCAGCTCGCGCTTCCAGAACCAGCTCTCGCTCTTGAGGTGGTCCATCACGAATTCGGCGGCGGCAAAGGCATCGCGGCGGTGCCGGGCGGCGGCGGCGACCAGCACGATCGCGTCACCCGGAAACATCCGCCCGCTGCGGTGGATCACCAGCAGGCCATCAAGGTCCCAGCGTTCGAGCGCCTGATCGGCCAGCGCCTCCATCCCGGGCAGGGTCAGCGGTCCGTAGTGGCGCAGCTCCAGCGCCTCGACGCCCTCGTCGCAGCGGACCTGGCCGAGGAAGCTGGCGATGCCGCCGGCAGCGGGATGGGCCATGGCAAAGGCGAACTGCTCGGCGGCAGGCTCGATCGGTTCGGTCAGCAGGCGGACGTCGCGCGGCATCTTATCCACCCGAGACCGGGGGGAGGAAGGCCAGCTCGTCGCCGTCTTCCAGCACGATCCCGCCGCGTTCGCTCAGCAAGGCGCCATTGAGCGCGACCCGCACCCGGTCTTCGAGCAGCGCCACCGCGAGGTTGGGGTCCAGCGTCGCCAGCACCCGCTGCAGCGGGCCGACGGCGACATCGAGTTGCGAAGTTCCGGCCACGTCTTCGAGCCGGCCGAGGAATACCAGCCGAGCGGACATATCAGCCCCCGGTAGTAGACATGTGACGCGAGACTGCCGGGGCCGCGCCGGCGCGGTCAATCTCGAAGTGGTGGCGTTCCGGTTTGATCCGCATCGCCGTGTCGAGCGCCACGTTGAGTGCAGCCTCCGGATCGTCCGAGCGCAGCCCGGCGCGCAAGTCGACCTGTTCGTTGCCGCCAAGGCAGGCATAGAGCTGGCCTGTCGCGGTGACGCGGATGCGGTTGCAGCCCTCGCAGAAATTGTTGGTCAGCGGCGTGATCAAGCCGAGCCGCCCGCCGGTTTCGGCGACGCGCCAGTAGCGGGCCGGGCCGCCGGTGCGGTGCGGGTCCGCCTCCAGCGTCCAGCGCTGCTCCAGCTGCTCGCGCACGGCGAGCAGCGGCAGATAGTGATCGAAGCGGTCTTCATCGACCTCGCCGACCGGCATCACTTCGATCAGCGTCAGGTCCATGCCCTGGTCATGCGCCCAGGCGATGAGGTCAGGCAGTTCGGCCTCGTTGATGTCCTTGAGCGCGACAGCGTTGATCTTCACCGCCAGCCCGGCAGCGCGCGCGGCGGCGATGCCTTCGAGCACCTGCGGCAGACTGTCGCGCCGGGCGAGGCGCTGGAACTTCGCGCGATCGAGCGTGTCGAGCGAGACATTGACCCGCCGCACCCCGGCTTCGAACAGCGCCTCGGCATGCTGGGCGAGCTGGGTGCCGTTGGTGGTGAGCGTAAGCTCCTCCAGCCCGTCACCAAGCTTGCGGCCAATCGCACGGACCAGCTCGATCATGTCGCGCCGCACCAGCGGTTCGCCGCCGGTCAGCCGGATCTTGGTGATCCCCCGGGCGATGAAGCCCAGCGCCATGCGGTGCATTTCCTCAAGCGTCAGCACCTCGGACCGGGGCAGGAACACCTGCCGCTCGGGCATGCAATAGGCGCAGCGCAGGTCGCAGCGGTCCGTCACCGAGAGGCGCAGATAGCTGATGCGCCGCTGGAACTGGTCAACAAGGGGCTGCAAAACGGTCATGACGCTCCTTCTAGCACCTTGCCCGCGCCTTGGCCATCGAGCGGGAGATACTGGCCGGTCACCCCCGGCGCGGCAGCGAGATAGGCCTCCGCCGCGCTCAAGGCTGAAGCCTCATCCGATGCCACCGCATTGACCCGAAGTGGCGCCAATTCGCGCGCCAGCTGCTGCAAGGCGGCAAGGCGCCAGCCGCGCTGGGTGTGGTCAGCCGGAGGGAAGGCGAGGAGCAGATCGCCCTCGCTCGCCGCCGCGCGGATGCGGGGCAGCCAGGCTTCGTGAAACAGCGCCGCAGCATCGAGCGCACCTTCGGGCAGGCCGTCGATTCGCAGCAACTTCATCAGCGCCGCTCGCGCCGGAGGGTTACGCCGATCTGCTCGGCGTGCTCGGTCAGCGCCAGCTTAACGATCTTGACCGTCACCGCCAGCACCCGGGCGTCCTTGAGGAACAGCGTCTCGCAGATATGGTCGGCCACCGCCTCGATCAGCTGGAAATGCACGCCCTGCTGCAGCGCCTCGGAGGCGGCGAACTTCAGGTCCATGTAGTTCATGCTGGCGTGCAGCGGAGTCTGCGGATGGAAGAAGTCTTCGCAGCTGAGGCTGACCTGCACCGTGATCCGCAGCGGCTGCGCCCGCCCGGTCTCCTCGGAATAAATTCCGGTGAGCACGTCGGTTTCGAGGTCGGCGACCTCAAGGATCAGGCTGTCTCCCATAATTAGTATGCCCTACTTACTAATTTCGATGTGGTCCAGTACAACCAATCACCGTCGTCATTGCGAGCGCAACGAAGCAATCCAGAGCCAATTCGCGTGACGCCCTGGATTGCTTCGCTGCGCTCGCAATGACGATATCATGAATTGCGCCAGCGCGCGAAGATGGCGGTGGGCAGCAAGCGCCCGCTCTCGCCTTCTTCGCAGACGGCCAGTTCGCCATGCTCTATCACGCCCGGCATATCCGCGAACAATTCCGCCAGCAAGCCGCCAAGCGCCAGCGACGACATGCGCACGGCATAGACGGTGAGGAACAGGAAGCGACTGTCGGCATCGAGCAGGCGGCGGCAATCGGCGACGAGGCCCGGCAGGTGTTCCTCGAGCCGCCAGACTTCGCCTTCTGGTCCACGGCCGAACTTCGGCGGATCGAGGATGATTCCGTCATAGCGCCGCTCGCGCCGCACCTCGCGCGCGGCGAACTTGGCGGCATCGTCGATAATCCAGCGGATCGGGCGCTCGGTCATACCTGAGAGCGCAGCGTTGGCGCGGGCCTGGGCGACCGACTTCTTGCTGGCATCGACATGGGTAACCGGGCCGTAGTCCGACAGGGCGAGCGTGCCGACGCCGGTGTAGCCGAACAGGTTGAGCGTAGCGGCGTCGCTTCGGCCAGCGAGCATATCGCCCATCCAGTCCCACACCGGGGCCATGTCGGGGAAGAAACCGAGGTGGCGGAAGGGGGTGCAGCTGGCGGTGAAGCGCGCCGCGTTCCAGACCAGCTCCCAGCCGTCGCGGGGCACGGGGCTGCTAAATTGCCAACGCCCGCCGCCGTCCTCGTCCGAACCGGGCACGAATTCGCCATGCGCGTCCCACTCGGCCAGCCGGGGTGACCACATCGCCTGCGGTTCCGGGCGGATGAAGCGCCAATCACCATAGCGTTCGAATTTGCGGCCATGGCCCGAATCGACCAGACCATAATCGCCCCAGCCCTTGCCGCTGAGGATCAGGGGATCGGGCGCGAGCGCGGCCATCAGCCGGCGCGGGGCACCGCATGCGTGGTGACGTAATCCGTCACCGCCGCATAGTCGCCCGGCAATTCGGTGCAGCGTTCCTCGCGGTCGAACAGGTCGCCGACTCGGCTCGGCAGCTGCGGCCGCTGGCCGGTAGCGCGCTCGACTGCATCGCGGAATTTGGCCGGATGCGCCGTTGCCAGCGTGACCACAGGAATTTCGCGGGCGATCCCGGCCTTGCGCGCGGCGTGCAGCCCGATCGCGGTATGCGGATCGAGCAGTTCACCGGCGCTGTCCCAGCCCCAGCGAATCGCGCGGGCCATGTCGTTGGCATCGGCGCGCTCGGAGCTGAACAGCTTCGCCGCACCCTCCAGCTGGGCGTTGGTCAGCCGCATCGCCTTGCTCGCCTCGAAGCCCGCCATCTGCCCGGCCAGTGCCTTGCCGTCACGGCCACCGAGGTCGAACAGCAGGCGCTCGAAATTGGAAGAAACCTGGATGTCCATCGAAGGCGCGGCGGTCGGCGTGACGGTCCCGGCGGAATAGTCGCCGTTCGAAAGCGCGCGGTGGAGGATGTCGTTGACGTTGGTGGCGACGATCAGCCGCTCAATCGGCAGACCCATCTGCGCCGCGACATAACCGGCAAAGACATCGCCGAAATTGCCGGTCGGCACCGCGAAGGCCACCGGACGGTGCGGCGCACCGAGCTGCAGCCCGGCGGCGAAATAATAGACCACCTGCGCCATCAGCCGCGCCCAGTTGATCGAATTGACCGCGCCGATGTTGAAACGCCCGGTCATGGCGGTGTCGTTGAACATCCGCTTCACCATCGCCTGGGCATCATCGAAGGTGCCTTCGATTGCGATGTTGTGCACGTTTGGCGCCAGCACCGTAGTCATCTGCCGGCGCTGCACATCGCTGACCCGGCCCTTGGGGTGGATCATGAAGATATCGATCTTGCCCCGGCCCGCAACGGCATCGATTGCGGCCGAGCCGGTATCGCCCGAGGTTGCGCCGACAATCGTCAGGTTCTGGTCGGAGCGGCCAAGGAATTCCTCGAACAGCAGGCCGAGCAATTGCAGCGCGACATCCTTGAAGGCCAGCGTCGGCCCATGGAACAGCTCGAGCAGCCATTGCTGCTCATCGAGTTGCTTGAGCGGGGTCACGGCCTTGTGCGCGAAGCGGCCGTAGGCGGCGCGGGTCAATTCGAGCAGGCGCTCGTAGCTCAGGCTCCCTTCGACGAAGGGCAGCATCACGCGCGCGGCGAGCTCGGCATAGGGCAGCCCGGCCATGGCGGCGATCTCGGCCGCGGTGAAGCGGGGCCACTCCCTGGGGAGGTAAAGCCCCCCATCCGAAGCAAGGCCGGCCAGCGTCGCGCCGGCGAAATCGAGCGCAGGAGCGCTACCGCGTGTGGAGACGTATTCCATGGAGGCGCGCGTTAGCGGCGCTCTTGCGCTGCGGCAAGGCGCTTGCGCAGCGCCAGCGCATAGATCACCAGCGCCGTCAGCGCGAACAGGAACCATTGCACCGCATAGGCGAAGTGGTTGTTGGGGAGCTCAGCCGGATCGGGCCGAGCGTTCGGGGCAAGCCCGGCCAGCGGCGGATCGGCGACGAGGCGCGGCCCCGGAGCTACTGTGCCCTTGACCGTGCCCCCGTGCCAGTCGGGTGCGGCCGGATCGCGCGACCAGCCGATGACGACCAGTGCGCTGCCGCCTCCGGGCAAGGTGCAGCGGGCGGTGTGGGCCATGCCCGGTTCGCCCTTGTCATTCTGGCCAGCGATCACGCTGAGTTCGTTCACTGCGGTGCAATCAACCGTGCTGTGGCGATAAAGCACGGTCTCGGCCGCAATCTTGTCCGCCGGGAACGGCACATCGGCGCTCAGCCCTGCTGCGCTGGCATAGCGTGCGAGCAGCGCCTCCTTCTGGTGCAGCCGGTCGATCTGCCAGAAGCCGAGCCGCATCATCACCGCCACGGCCAGCAGCACCACGAGGGTGGGTATGATCGGGATGGCGCGCTTCATGGCTGGTGCCTCAATCCTTGCGGACGTCCTTGCCGCCCGCTTCCCCGGCGTTGCGCTGGAACTCGACGGCGAGCAGCGCGGCCTTGCCGGCACGCAGGCCCCAGATCACCGCGCCGGCGGTGAACGGCACCCAGAGCGCGATATGGACCCAGAAGGGCGGATGCCAGGCCAGTTCCAGCCACAACGCAAGACCGGTGACCAGCGCGCCGATGATCAGGGTGAGAAAGGCCGCCGGCCCATCGCCGACGTTGAAGGTGGAATAGTCCAGCCCGCAGGCTCGGCAGCGCGGAGCGAATTGCGCCACGCCCTCGAACAGGGTGCGGCTGCCGCATTTGGGGCACAGACCGAAAAGGGCAGCCGGAACGAGTCCCGGCTGCCCCTGTGTTTTTTCGGTTGGCCGGTCCGGCATTATTCGGTCGGGAAGCCCCAGTTGCCCCAGACGTAGATCGCCACGAACAGGAACAGCCACACCACGTCGACGAAGTGCCAGTACCACGCCGCCGCTTCGAAGCCGAAGTGCTGGCGCGGGGTGAAATGGCCGGCATAGGTACGGCGCAGGCAGACGATCAGGAAGATCGTGCCGATGATCACATGGAAGCCGTGGAACCCGGTCGCCATGTAGAAGGCCGAACCATAGGTGTTTGTGCCAAAGGCGAACGGTGCGTGGGCATATTCGAACGCCTGCAGCGCGGAGAACAGCACGCCGAGCACGATCGTTGCCCACAGGCCCTTCTTCACACCATCGCGATCCCCATGGATCAGGCAGTGATGCGCCCAGGTGACGGTGGTGCCCGAACACAGCAGGATCAGCGTGTTGAGCAGCGGCAGGTCGAACGCATCGAGCACCGCTTCGAGTTCCTTGGGCGGCCACTGACCGCCAACCACTTCCGACAGTTCCGAGGGGAACAGCGAGAAATCGAAGAAAGCCCAGAACCAGCCGACGAAGAACATCACTTCCGAAGCGATGAACAGGATCATGCCGTAGCGCAGGTGCAGCTGCACCACCGGAGTGTGATCGCCGGCATGGGCTTCGTGCACGACATTGACCCACCACTGGTACATGGTGAGCAGAATCCCCGCCAGGCCGATCGGCATGACGAACCTGCCCGCCGGCATATCGTGCATGAACAGCACCATGCCGCTGGTGAAGGTCAGCGCAGCAAAGGCGCCGATCAGCGGCCAGATGCTGGGTGGCAGGATATGGTAATCGTGGTTCTTGGTACCAGCCATGGTGCTCGTCCCCGTGTCCTCAAGAAGCGATGCGGCGGGAGCGCCGCCGGGAGTGATTTGCGTGCCCCTTAACCGCCCGTATCCGTGCGGTCCAGAGCCTTCGGAGCGTTTTGCGCGACCTGTGACTGCTGGGCGGCCTTCAGGGGGTGAAAAGTGTAGCTCAGGGTGATCTGTTCGATGCTTTTCGCCTCTTCATCCTCGCGGATTTTCGGATCGACGAAATAGACCACCGGCATCCGCACTTCCTGGTGCGGCTGCAGGGTCTGCTCGGTGAAGCAGAAGCATTGCACCTTGTTGAAGTATTTGCCGGCCGGCTCGGGTTCGACATTGAAGGTCGCCCGGCCGGTAA
This sequence comes from Sphingomonadaceae bacterium, assembly GCA_947477055.1. Taxonomy (GTDB): domain Bacteria; phylum Pseudomonadota; class Alphaproteobacteria; order Sphingomonadales; family Sphingomonadaceae; genus Novosphingobium. The sequence continues at coordinate 14,543 of CANJSX010000040.1, forward strand.
CCGGAAAGTCTGAATCATTGCGGGCAATGAAGGTCGCCATGCGGCGCCCGCCCAGCGTGATCTTCTCGGTAACCTGTTCGGGCCGGAACTGCCACGGCATGCCGCGCTCGATGTTCGCATCGAAGCGGATTGAAATCGTCCCGTCGCTCAGCGCGACCCTGGCGGCTTCCGCCGCGCTGACCCGCTGGGTCGTCCCGCCGAAACCGGTAACCTGGCAGAACAGCCGGTACAGTGGCACCGAGGCATAGCCCAGCCCCAGCATCGCCAGCGCGCCGGACAGCGCGATCAAGCCAACGCGGCGGTTGCGGTTGTCGAGCGTGGTGCCGGCCATCCCGGCCTCAGCCCATCTTGACGATGGAAATGGCGAAGATCAGCACCACAAAGGCGACGAGCACCCCGCCCAGGACAAGATTGCGCTGGCGGATGATCCGCTTGCGCTGGGTCTGCGAGTCGGGTTGCTCGGTCATAGTGAAATCCCCTGCCCCAGGATGAGCCGATCCGCAACCAATGCCGCGAACAGCGCGAAGAGATAGAGCACCGAATAGGCGAACAGCTGCTTCTCGGGCTTCATCGGATCGTCCTCGCCCGTGCGCGTCCGCAGCGCGACCCGCGCGGCGAAGACGAGGAACAGGCCGGACAGCAGCGCCGTCGCCACGCCGTAGATTGCCCCGGCGCCGCCGATCCACCACGGCATCAGGCTAAGCGGCAGGAGCAGGACCGAATAGATCAGGATCTGGTTCCGCGTGACCCGCTCTCCGGAAACCACCGGCAGCATCGGGATGCCGACCTTGGCGTAATCGGTCTGCACGAACAGCGCGAGCGCCCAGAAATGCGGCGGGGTCCAGCAGAAGATGATCAGGAACAGCACGACCGGCATCAGCGTGATGTGCCCCGTCACCGCGACCCAGCCGATCAGCGGCGGAAAGGCGCCTGCCCCGCCGCCGATCACGATGTTCTGCGGCGTGCGTGGCTTGAGCCAGACGGTGTAGACCACCGCGTAATAGAGGATCGAGATCGCCAGGATCACTGCGGTGAGCCAGCTGATCGCCACGCCCATCAGCAGCACCGAAGCGCAGGACAAGGCCACGCCGAAATCGCGCGCATTGGTGCGGTTCATCCGCCCGGCCGGGATCGGGCGCTGCGCGGTGCGCTTCATCCCCGCGTCGAGATCTGCTTCCCACCACTGGTTGAGCGCGGCCGCGCCGCCGGCGCCGATGGCGATGCACAGGATCGCGGTGAAGCCCAGCACGGGGTGAATATGCCCCGGCGCGGCCAGCAGGCCGCACAGCCCGGTGAAGATCACCAGGCTCATCACGCGCGGCTTGGTCAGCGCGAAGAAATCGCGCCAGTCGGCCGGAAGGGGATGCAGCGTAGCACTCTGGTTCATATGAGATGCCCCTCCCGTTTCCGGGAGGGGCTATCCTTCGCCTCTCCGGTGGGAGAGGGCTTGTTCATCAATGGTGGTCGGCATCCCCGATCACCGGCAGGGTTTCGAACTGGTGGAACGGCGGCGGGCTCGACAGCGTCCATTCGAGCGTCGTGGCGCCTTCGCCCCAGTAGTTGCCTTCCGCCTTCTTGCCCATGGTGAAGGCGTAGATGATGTTCACGAACCACACCAGCATGCTGGCGGCCATGACCTTGTAACCCAGCGTCGAGAGCGTGTTCCAGTGCTCATAGGCCGGCGCATAGTCCGGATAGCGGCGCGGCATGCCCTGGAGGCCCAGGAAGTGCTGCGGGAAGAAGATCAGGTTCACGCCGACGAAGAAGATCCAGAAGTGGATGTGGGAGAGCAGCTCGCTGTGCATCCGCCCGCTCATCTTCGGGAACCAGTAGTAGAAGCCGGCAAACAGCGCCGTCACCGCACCGAGCGAGAGCACGTAGTGGAAATGCGCGACCACGAAGTAGGTATCGTGGACCACGTCGTCGATCCCGCCATTGGCGAGATAGACGCCGGTCACGCCGCCGACGGTGAACAGGAAGATGAAGCCGATCGCCCAGACCATCGGGCTCTTGAACTCGATCGAGCCGCCCCACATCGTCGCGATCCAGCTGAAGATCTTGATGCCGGTCGGC
>CANJSX010000041.1 GCA_947477055.1 Sphingomonadaceae bacterium
CCCTTCTCGATCCGCGAGAGCAGGCCGATGGCGCGGATGGTGTGCTCGTCCACCGTGTAGTGATGGTACATGTCGAACTGCATCTGCGCGTTGACCCGGCCGAATTCGGGCACGAAGCGGCCGAACACGCCGGCCTCATTGAACCAGCGCAGCGCCGTTTCGGGATCGTGGCGGCTGGTCAGCAGCTCAAGGAACAGGGCATTGGCCTGCGGATCCTTGCGCACCGAATCCACCAGACGCACATCGCGGGTGATCAATCGGGTCGTTTCCGGGTGAATCACGTAACCATTGGCATCGGCCAGCACGAAGATCTCGATCAGGCGCACCGGATCCTGGGCGAACCAGTCGTCGGAGGGTGCGGCGATCCGCCCGCCGAACACCCGGTAGCCCTTGAGCATGCGTGGCCGCGCCCGGAACCCCGCCAGCAATCCGCGCGGCTGCTTTCTGGCAAATTTCTCGTCGAGCTGGGCCAGGAACATGCCGGTCAGCGAGCCGACTACCTTCGCCTGCAGGAAGAAATACTGCATGAAGCGCTCGACGCCCTGCTTGCCGGGCCGGTCGCTGTAACCCATCCGGGCGGCAATTTCGCGCTGTACGTCGAAGGTCAGCCGGTCCTCGGTGCGGCGGGTGATGGTGTGGAGGTGGCAGCGCACCGCCCAGAAGAAGTTCTCGGCCTTGCGGAACGCACGGTACTCGGCCTTGCTGAGCAAGCCGACCGCCACGAGTTCCGAGGGGTCGCGCACCTTGTAGATATATTTGCCGATCCAGTAGAGCGTGTGCAGGTCGCGCAGGCCCCCTTTGCCTTCCTTCACATTGGGTTCGACGACATAGCGGCTGTCGCCCAGGCGCTTGTGCCGCTCGTTGCGCTCCTCGAGCTTCTCGGCGACAAACTGGCGCTCCGTGCCTTTGGCAACCTCTGCCCAGAAGCGGCGGCTGGCTTCCTCGTAAAGCGCCTGATCACCCCAGACGTAGCGGCTTTCCAGCAGTGCAGTGCGGATCGTCAGATCGCCCTTGGCCATGCGCATCATCTCGTCGAGCGAGCGGCTGGAATGGCCGACCTTGAGCGCAAGGTCCCAGAAGAAATAGAGCATCGCCTCGATCACCTGTTCGCACCAGGGCGTCTGCTTGATCGGGGTGACGAAGGCGATGTCGACGTCGGAATGCGGCGCCATCTCGCCGCGGCCGTATCCGCCAACCGCGAGGATCGCCAGCCGCTCGCCAGAGGATCGGTTGGACGAGCGATAGAGGTGGTTGACCGCGTGATCGTGGATCACCCGCACCAGCTGATCGATCAGAAAACTTTGCGCCTCGGCGCATTCGTAACTAGCCGAGGGGTGCAGAGCGAGGCGCCGCGCGATTTCCTCGCGGCCATCGTCCAGCGCGGCGCGGAGCAGTTCGACCACTCGCGGCCGGGATGCGGCGGCGCCCTTCTCTGCCACCGTCTCGGCAATGGCATCGGCAAGTGCGCGGCGGTCGATGATCGCGCGCTGGTCAGCTATCCGGGGGACATTCATCAGCTGCTCTTAGCGGTATCCCACTGCGCCGAATAGCGGGCTTTGAGTGCGCGCTTGTCGACTTTTTCAGTGCCGAGCCGGGGCAGGGGTTCATGCTCCTGCCAGAACCGCGCGGGGATCTTATATGCGGCGAGCTGCTGGCAGAGGAATTCGCGCAGGTCGGTCTCGGTGATGTCATGCCCGGGCTTGGCCAGCCAGACCGCCACCGGCACTTCGCCCAGCCGTTCATCAGCCAGGCCGAAGACGCTGGTTTCGGCGATGCCAGGATGGGCATAGATCGCCTGCTCAACCTCGATGCAGGAGATATTCTCACCACCACGGATGATGATGTCCTTCTTGCGGTCGACGATGAAGAGATAGCCGTCCGCATCGAGCCGGCCAAGATCGCCGGTGCGGAAGAAGCCGTCGGGCATGATCGCGGCGGCGGTGGCTTCGGGGTCGTTCCAGTAGCCCAGGACATTGCAGATCGACCGGAACGCGACCTCGCCGACTTCGCCCTGGGGTAGCTGATCGCCGCCATCGTCGAGGATCGCCAGTTCCACCAGCGGGCGGCTGACCGGGCCGGTGCTGCCGGGCTTGGCGAGGTAGTTCTCGTTGAAATTACCACAGCCGACCGCGTTGGTTTCGGTCAGGCCATAGCCGAGCAGCGGGAAGCCGGTCGGGATCGCGTCGCGCAGGCGCTTGACATGCTCTACCGGGCGCGGGGCGCCGCCGGCGGCAAAGGCCATGCAGCTGGAAAGGTCATATTGTGCGCGGTTGGGGTGGGTCGCGATCTCGTAGCTCATCAGCGGCACGCCGACGAAATAGGTCACCTGCTCACGCTCGATCAGCCGCATCGCATCTTCGGCGTCCCACTTGGGCATGATGATCATGCGCCGCCCGATCACGATGCTCTGCAAGAACAGCGGCACCTCGCCGGTTACGTGGAACAGCGGCACGTTGATCAGCGTGCATTGCTGGCGCGATTTGAGGCCGCCCTTTTCGGTCAGGTAAGTCAGCACCATCAGCGACTGCGCGGCGTAGTTCATGATCGCGGACACGACCCCGCGATGATCGGAAAAGGCACCCTTCGAGGTGCCGGTGGAGCCCGAGGTGTAGACGATGGTCGAAAGATCGTCGGCGGTGAGGTCTGGCAGGGGGGTGTGTGCCCCGCCACCCTTGGCCAGCAGCGGAGCCAGCCCGGTCGCGGGGTCGCCATGATCGATCACGACGATCGTCGCGCCGGTTTCGCTGCCCTCCAGCCGGGCGGCGCGCTGCGAATCGGCCAGCACTAGCGAACAGTCGACCAGGCGGATCGCGCCGGCCAGATCTTCGCCCGTGCCCCAGCCGTTGAGCAGCGTCACGCAGCCTCCGGCCAGCACCACCGCCATGTAGGAAATGATCCAGTTGGCCGAGTTGCGCGCCGCGATCCCGACCCGGTCGCCAATCTTGACCCCGTGCCCTGCGACCAGTCCACCGGCCATGGTGCGGGCCTGGGCCAACGTCTCGGCGAAGCTCAGCCGCAGCTCCCCGTCGACGATGAATTCCGCTACGTCATGCTGGGCGCAGAAATGCTTGAACAGCACGCGCAAAGTCGGCGGCGCATGTTTGAACATCGGCAGGTCGCGGCCATGGCGCTGAAAGGCGACCGTTTCGAGCGGGCCGCCCGGCGCCGTCAGCCGGTCCATGATCCGGCCCAGTTCGACGTCGAGTTCGCTCGCCATTGCGCCTCCGCTTCCTCTCCGCCCCGTGGCCGAATCCCATACCGCTGGAAGGCTGCCTTGGGGGTGACAGATGCAGCCAGCTTTGCCACAAGGCTGCTGAAACATCCCTTATTTTTTGGGATTTCTAGGAGGTTAAGCGCTTGCTGTCACTACTTGCCGCCGCAGACGGGGCGCAGGCGCCGATCTACTGGGTAGACCTTGGCCTGACGCGGGGGATCGATCTCAAGTTCTTCACGCTGCGCTGGTATTCGCTGGCCTATCTCGCGGGGATTCTGCTGGCCTACTGGCACACGCTCAAGGCGATCAAGACGCCGGGCGCCCCGCTGGCGCAGCGCCATGCCGACGATCTGTTCTTCTATTGCACGCTGGGCGTGATCCTTGGCGGGCGGCTGGGTTATCCCACCTTCTATTCGCCCGAGCTGTGGAGCCATCCGCTTGAATTGCTCAAGCTGTGGCAAGGCGGGATGAGCTTCCACGGCGGGCTGATCGGCACCATCATCGCCTTCGCCTGGGTCTCCTGGCGCGGCGGACTGAGCTTTTGGCGGGTGTGCGATTATGTTGCCGTAGCGGTGCCGATCGGGATGTTCCTCGGGCGGCTGGCGAATTTCGTCAACGGCGAGCTGTGGGGCCGCGTCGCTGGCGCCGGGGTGCGCTGGGCGATGATCTTTCCCGAAGCGCCGGACGAGCTGCCGCGCCATCCCAGCCAGCTTTACGAGGCCGGGCTGGAAGGGCTCGCACTGCTGATAGTGCTGATGCTGCTGTTCTGGAAGACGCGCGCGCGATTCCGGCCCGGGCTGCTCACTGGCATCTTTGGCGCGGGGATCGCGCTCGCGCGCTTTACGGTCGAATTCTTCCGTGAGCCTGACGCCCAACTGGCCGCATTCGCTCAGAGCACTGGCCTGTCGATGGGCCAATGGCTCACGCTGCCTCTGTTCGCGGCCGGGCTGTTCCTTGTCATCCGGGCGCTGGCCAAGCCCGAACTCGGCAGTTCCGCGCCCGCTCCGGCATGAGCGCAGCTACCGCCGCCGATCCGCTGGAGGCCATCTTCCAGCGGCTGATCGCCAACCACGGGCCGATCAGCCTGGCGCATTACATTGGCGAGTCCAACGCCCGCTACTATGCCGCCAAGGACCCATTCGGCGCCGGCGGCGATTTCATCACTGCGCCCGAGATCAGCCAGATGTTCGGCGAGCTGATCGGGCTGTGGCTGGCCGACATGTGGATCCGTGCCGGGCGTAAGGAGCTGGTCCATTATGTCGAGCTTGGGCCGGGGCGCGGCACGCTGGCCCGCGACGCGCTGGGCGCGGCGCGACGCTATGGGCTGGAGCCCAAGGTGCATTTTGTCGAAACCTCAACCGAACTTAAGGATGTCCAGTTGGCGGCGGTTCCGAGCGCGATCTGGCATCACGATCTCTCGACCATCCCGCTTTACGGCCCGGTGCTGCTGATCGCCAACGAGTTCCTTGATGCGCTGCCGGTGCGCCAATTGGTCAAGACCGCAGGCGGTTGGCGTGAGCGCATGGTCGGGCTCGACCGGGGCAGCTTCGTTCCCGTCGCCGGGGCGCAGCCGATGGACGCGGCGGTTCCGGAAGCACGCCGCGATGCGCCCGAGGGGACGATCATCGAGACCTGTCCCGGGGCGGCGGCGGTGGTTTATGAAGTGGCCGGGCGGCTGGTCGAGCAGGGCGGGGCGGCGTTGTTCATCGACTATGGGCACGATGCACCGCGCGACGGGTCGAGCCTGCAGGCGGTGCACCGGCATCGCAAGGTCGATCCCTTCGCCATGCCCGGTGCGGCGGATCTGACCGCCCATGTCGATTTTTCCGCATTGGCGCCGATCGCCCAGTCACGCGGCTGTCGCTGGCTCGGCACGGTGCCGCAGGGGCTATTCCTGCGCAGCCTCGGGATCGAGGCGCGGACCGAGGCGCTGGCCGCACAGGCCCCGCAGCACGCCGCCGCGCTGGCGGCGGCACGCGATCGGTTGATTGGCGAGGGGCAGATGGGTCTCCTGTTCAAGGTGATGGGATTGGCTGCCCCCGGCTGGCCGGAACCGGCGGGTTTCTGAGGAGAAGGCGGATGAAGGACCAGTTTCACACCGGAGCCGGCGGCGCGCTTTCGCTCGAACGGCTCGTGTTCTTTTCCGACGCGGTCTATGCCATCGCCATCACTCTGCTGGTGCTGGAGATCGAGGTCCCCGACTTTCCCGCCGACCTGTCGCGTGCCGAGCAATGGCATGAGTTCGGGATGCTAGCTCCCAAGTTCTTCGCCTTCCTGCTCAGCTTCCTCGTGATCGGGCGCTACTGGATCGGGCATCATCAGCTGTTTGACCGGGTGGTCGGATTTTCCGCCAAGCTGCTGTGGCCAAACCTGCTGCTGTTGCTGTCGATTGCTTTCATGCCGTTTTCGACCACCTTCCTCGGTTCGAACCTCGGCCATTTCGTTCCCGCACTGGTCTATAACCTCTCCCTGCTGACCACGAGCCTGCTTGCGCTGTTCCTCAACTGGCGGATCGATAAACTGGGACTGACCCCGCGCGACGATGATCCGATCGAGCTGGGTCGGCCTCAATCGGTGGTGGCCGCCTCAGCGTTGTGCGTCGGCCTGACCTTCGTGATGCCGCTCATGAGCCAATGGGGCATGGCGACCATCCCGCTGTGGGGTTGGCTCTACCGCCGACTGCGCAAGGCGTGAGCGGCGTGGCCGGAGCAAGGTGAGCCTTGCCCTCGGCCACCGGCTTGCTAACCTCTCGGAAAGAGGAGAGGACGATGCGGGCATTTATCACGGCCATGTTGCTGGCCGTCAGCGCATGGGCGACACCGGCGCTGGCGCGGGTGGAGAAGATTGCGGTCCATAGCGTGTCGATCGAGGGTAATCTCGAGGGCAACAGCGCCGACCGGACGGTCTATGTAATCCTGCCGCCCAGCTACGATAGCGCGAAGTCGCGGCGCTTCCCGGTGGTCTACTTCCTGCACGGCTATCTCGGTTCGGCCGACCGGATGATGGAATACGTGCCTTTCGATCAGGCCCTGAAGGGCGCGGGCGCGGGACCGCAGGAAATGATCATCGTCGTGCCCGACAGCAATACCAGGAACGGCGGCAGCTTCTATTCCAACTCGCTCACGGTCGGCAATTTCGAGGATTTCATCACCCGCGACCTGATCGGCTGGATCGACGGGCATTACCGCTCGCTGGCCCGACGCGAGAGCCGGGGCCTCGCCGGCCATTCGATGGGCGGATACGGCACGCTGCGGCTGGGGATGAAGCACCCCGACCTGTTCTCCAGCATCTATGCGATGAACCCCTGTTGCCTGCGGCCGCGCCCAGTCGCGATGGCCAAGCAGGAATTCGAGACGATGACCCCGGAGCAGGTGGCGAGCGCCGATTTCTTCACCCGCGGCAACTTCGCCATCGCCGCGGCCTGGTCGCCCAATCCGGCCAAGCCGCCGTTCTACGCCGATCTCATCACCAAGGATGGCAAGGTGGACGATTCCGTCGTCGCGCGCTGGTGGGCCAATTCACCGGTGGCGATTGCGCCGCAATATCTGCCCGCGCTCAAGGGGATGACCGCCATTGCGCTCGACACCGGGGATACCGATTTCGTGCAGGCCGATGTCGTCGCCATGCATGAAACGCTGATCACGCTCGGCGTGCCGCATGATTGGGAGCTTTATGTGGGCGACCACGGCAACCGCGTGCCGACCCGCTTCGGCGAGAAGGTGCTGCCGTTCTTCGCGAAGCACCTGTCGGCTGCGGCTCCCGGTCGCAAGCACCGTTGAGCCAGGATCGGCCCCCCACCCTGTTTTCGCGCGGCGTGCTGGCGCTAATGCTGGCGCTCTATCGCGGGAAGGGGTGGAAGCTCTCCGGGGCGCGGCCGCCGGGGCGCAAGAGCGTGCTCGTCGGGGCGCCGCATACCTCCAACTGGGATTTCGTCTTCTTCCTTGGTGCGACGCATGATTTCGGCATCCGCCCGCGCTTTATGGGCAAGCACAGCCTATTCCGCTGGCCGATGCGGCGCTTCATGGAGGATATGGGCGGGGTGACGGTTAACCGGGGGGCCAGGGGCAATCATGTCGATGCGGTGGTGGCCGAGTTCGCCGCGCATGACGAATTCCACCTCGTCGTCGCCCCCGAGGGAACCCGCAGTGGCGTGACGGCGTGGCGCTCGGGCTTCTACCATATCGCGATGCGCGCCAAGGTGCCGATCGTCTGCGCCTGGGTCGACAACGCGCGGATGGAGGGCGGGATGGGGATGGTGATCGAACCGACCGGGTGTTATGCCGCCGACATGGCGAAGATCGCCGCCTATTACGCCAGCGTCATGCCCGGTCACCCGCGCCTCGCCGCGATCCGCGCCGATGACTGAGGCGCTGCTCGTCAACGCCGGCTTTCTGGCGCTGGTGATGCTCGCCCTGTGGGCCGCGGCGGTGCGGATCGGGGATGTTTCCTTCATCGATGCGGTGTGGGGCGGCGGCATGGCATTGCTGGCGCTGGCGAGTTGGGTTCAGGCTGGCCTGCCCGAAGGCCGCGCGGGGCTGATCGCCGCGATGGCGGCGCTCTGGGGCGTCAGACTCGCGCTGCACCTGTTCCTGCGCTGGCGCACCTCGGGCGAGGATCCGCGCTACGCCCGCATCCTCGGGCCGGGGCGAGAGGCTGGGAGCTTTGGCCGGGCGGCGCTGATGCGGGTGTTCGCGCCGCAAGCGATGCTGCTTTACGTCACCTGCCTGCCGGCGCAGTTGGGGGTGCTGGCAGGTGGCGGCATCGGCCTGTTCGCCCTGGCCGGGGCCGGGCTGTGGCTCATCGGAATGCTGTTCGAGACAATCGGCGATTGGCAGCTCGCCCGCTTCCGGGCTGATCCGGCGATGCGGGGCAAGGTGCTCGACACCGGCCTGTGGCGCTACACCCGCCATCCCAACTATTTCGGCGATGCCTGCGTGTGGTGGGGGATCTGGCTGACGACGGCTGAGGCCGGCTGGGCGGTGGCGCTCAGCAGCCTGATCGGCCCGCTGTTCCTCACCTTTACCCTCACGCGCTGGTCGGGTAAGCCTTTGCTGGAAAAGGGATTGTTGAAAAACCGGCCGGGCTATGCTGACTATGCAGAGCGAACCTCGGCCTTCCTGCCCTGGCCGCCCAAGCGCAAGGATTGACCCGTTTGATACCAGACCCGCCGTTGGACCAGACCGCATGGAACGCTTCCTCGGCTGGGCTGCACTGGTCATGCTGGCGGCGATCATTGCCGCGATCCTGCGCGGGCGGGCGGACTGGGCGAAGATCCCGGCCCCGGTGTGGTTCCACCTGGCCACGATCGGCACGGCGCTGGTCCTCACCCCGGCGATCCTGTGGCGGCGGCGCGGGGATTCCCGGCACCGGGTGCTCGGCTATGTCTGGGTTGGCGCGATGGCGCTGACCGCGATCGACAGTTTCACCATCCGCCTGACCAACCGCGGCGGCCTCAGCGTGATCCACATCCTGTCGGTATGGACCCTGATCCAGGTGCCGCTGATCGTCTATCGCGCCCGGCGGCACGATTGGCGGCGTCACCGCAGCGCGGTGCGCGGGATGGTGATCGGCGCACTGCTGGTGGCCGGTTTCTTCACCTTTCCGTTCAACCGGCTGCTGGGGCAGTGGCTGTTTGGCTGAGGGGCCTGCTAACCGATCCTACCGATATTTCTGCCCCGGCGGTGCATTGCGGATCAGCGTATTGAGTTCGGGCCTATCGTCGATTGCTCGGACCTCGGGCGGGGCGGCGCGCGGCGGTACGGCCTGGAGCCAGGCTTCGAGCGCTGCGATCTCGACCACGCCCGGCACCGGATCGCGGGATTTGCGGAATGAGGCAAAGCTGTCACCGCCGTCGGCGAGGAACTGGCTGACGGTCACGCGATAGTCCGCTGCGAGGTCAATCGGCACTCCGTTCAACGTCATCGAGCCGATCCGCGAGCCGATCGGTTTGGAGCGGTCATAGTGGAACACAAAGCCAGCCGAGGCCGCCAGTATCTGCTCGGGGGCTTCTCTGTCGAAGCCCTCCTCCAGCACCGCCTTGATGTCCGCGCCGGTCATGGTGACGGTCACCAGCCGGTTGCCGAAGGGCTGGACCGCGTAGATGGCGCCGAAGGTCACGCTGTTGTCGGGCGCGATTTCAAGCGAACGGCGGATGCCGAACGGGTTCGTGATGGCGATCTGTGCGCCCGCCCCAGTGGTCGCGGCCAGTTGCGCGTCGGCGATCAGGTTGCCGAGCGGTCCGCCGCTATTGGCCAGCGGGCCTTCGGGCTTCTCCACCGACTCTGCCAGGTGGCCCGCGATGCGATGCGTCCAGACCTCGGCGGCGTTCACATATTTCGCGACATAGGCGGCGATATCCGGCCGCGGCTGGAATATCGGATAGAGTTCGCGGTTAGCGAGAAAGACCGTCGAGGCCATGTAGCCCGGCGATTGCACGATCACGTTGTGGGCCTTGCGGCTCACCACCTTGTGCAGCGCCGGATCGATCTCGAGCGTGATGTCGGTCACCAGCTTGCCCCACAGGCCCGCGCTGGTCATCAGGAACGGCTTGGCCGGGTTGAACTCGCCGTATTCGCAGACATAGGACCAGTGGGTGTGGCCGGAGACCACCACGTCGATTCTGCTATCGAGCCGGTCGAGCACCGCCTTGATGTCCCCGTAAAGTGCCGGGCAGGTGTTCGGATCGGGATCGCCATTGGTGCGCCCGCCCTGGTGGATCAGCAGGACGATGGCATCGGCGCCCTGCGCCTTGAGCCCGGCGACCAGTCCGTTGGCGGTATCGGCCTCGTCGGTAAAGCTCACCTCGCGCGCGAAATCGGGCTTCATCAGCCCGCCGGTGCCTTTCAGCGTCAGGCCGATGATCCCGACCTTGACCTGGTTGCGGCCCTTGCCGAAGGTCCGGATCGCGGTGCCGGGGAACAGCGTAGTCCCGTCAGGCTTGAAGGTGTTGGCGGCGAGGAAGGGGAAGTTGGCGCCCCTGTAGGGTTCCAGCTGGCACGGCTTGATCGCGGTATGCTGCGCGCAGCCGCCGCGTTGCATTCGCATCAGCTCGTCGATGCCGCTGTCGAACTCGTGATTGCCGACCGCGTTGAAATCGATGCCGATGCGGTTCATCACGCCGATCGCCGGCTCGTCGAGATAGGTTGCGGAGACAAACGGCGTGCCGCCGATCATGTCGCCGGCGGAGACCGTCAGGTGATAGGGGTATTTCGCCCGGACACTGTCGATCGCGCTGGCCAGCCAGGCCGCACCGCCGGAGGGCACACTGAAGAAGTCGCCATGACCATCCGGCGCGACGACCGACTGCTTGGGCGGCTCGAGGCTGCCGTGGAAATCGTTGATTGCGGCAATGCCGACGGTGACGGTGTGGGTACCCTGCGGCGCTGAGGCGAGCGTGCCGCGCTCGGCACAGCCGGCCAGCAGCAACGGGGCGAGGAGCAGGGCGAAAGTCTTGCGAAGCATGGGGAACACCTGTGGCGACCGGATGTTGCAGGACTATGGCGCAGCCATGGCCCTGCGCGCAAGGCCGGTCGAGTTGTCCCTAGACGTCGAGATTCGCCACGTTCAGCGCATTCTCCTGGATGAATTCCCGCCGCGGTTCGACCACGTCGCCCATCAGCCGGGTGAAGATCTCGTCGGTCACGTCGGCATCCTCGACCTTGACCTGCAGCAGAATACGGTTGTCCGGATCGAGCGTGGTTTCCCACAGCTGCTCGGCGTTCATCTCGCCCAACCCCTTGTAGCGGGCGATCGACAGGCCCTTGCGGCCGTTGGCGAGCACCGCGTCGAGCAGTTCGGAGGGGCGGGTGATCTGGTCCTTGGCGATGGTCGGGCGGACGACGGCCACTTCCTCCTCGGCTTCCTCGCCGGAGGCTTCGGCCTCGACCACTTCCTCGGCCGCGCTCCCGGCGCGAACCAGCCGGACCGGGGCGGCATAGACCTCGACATTCTCGGCCGCGAGCCGGGCGAGCTTTCGGGCCTCGGCGCTGGTCAGGAAGGCGGCTTCGATTGGATAGGCATCGGTTACGCCGCGCCACAGCCGCTTGACCATGACCGAGCCTTCCGCGGTCAGTTCGGCCGACCACTTTGCCTCGCGGTCGCCGCTGTCGAGCCAGATCGCGACCCGCGCCAGCGCGGCTTCGCGGCCGGCGCGGCCAATTTCGGGTTCGAGCACACCGGCCATCGCCAGCGCCTCGACGATTGCCGGATCGTAGCGCTTCGGCACGAAGCCCATCAGGCTGCGCAGCCGCAAGGCATGTTCGACCAGTGACGCGAGTTCCTGCCCGCCACGCGCTCCGCCGGCGGTCTCCAGCACTCGCCCGGCCGTGCCGGCTTCGACGAGGTAGCGATCCAGCGCGGCGGCGTCCTTGAGGTAGACCTCGCTGCGGCCCTTGGCGACGCGGTAGAGCGGCGGCTGGGCGATGAAGAGGTGCCCGGCGCGGATGATGTCAGGCATCTGGCGGTGGAAGAAGGTGAGCAGCAGCGTGCGGATATGCGCGCCGTCGACGTCGGCGTCGGTCATGATCACTATCTTGTGATAGCGCAGCTTTTCGAGATTGAACTCGTCACGGATGCCGGTGCCCATCGCCTGGATCAGCGTGCCGACCTCCTTCGAGGAAATGATCCGGTCAAACCGGGCGCGCTCGACGTTGAGGATCTTGCCCTTGAGCGGCAGGATCGCCTGGATCGCGCGGTCGCGTCCCTGCTTGGCCGACCCGCCGGCGGAATCACCTTCGACCAGGAACAGCTCGCACTTGGCGGGATCGCGTTCCTGGCAATCGGCCAGCTTGCCCGGCAGCGAGGCGATATCCATCGCCCCCTTGCGCCGGGTCAGCTCGCGGGCGCGCTTGGCGGCTTCGCGGGCGGCGGCGGCGTCGATGATCTTGCCGACCACGGCGCGGGCATGGGCGGGGTTCTCCTCGAGCCAGTCATTCATCCGGTCCGCCATCAGGCTTTCCAGCGGCTGACGCACTTCGGAGGAGACCAGCTTGTCCTTGGTCTGGCTGGAGAATTTCGGATCAGGCAGCTTGACCGAGACGATCGCGGTCAACCCCTCGCGCATGTCCTCGCCGGTCAGGCTGACCTTTTCCTTCTTCATCAGCCCGGATTTTTCAGCGTAATTGTTTAGCGTGCGGGTCAGCGCGGCGCGGAAGGCGGCGAGATGCGTGCCGCCATCACGCTGCGGGATGTTGTTGGTGAAGCACAGCACGTTTTCGTAATAGCTGTCGTTCCATTCGAGCGCGACTTCGATGCCGATGCCGTCGCGCTCGCTGCTGATCGCGACCGGCTGCGGGAGCAGCGGCACCTTGTTGCGATCAAGATAGGCCACGAAAGCGCCGATACCGCCTTCGTAGAACAGGTCGTGTTCCTTGATCTCTTCATGGCGCTTGTCGCGCAGCAGGATGTGAACCCCGGAATTGAGGAAGGCGAGCTCGCGGTAGCGGTGTTCGAGCTTCTCGAAATCGAACTCCAGCACATTCTTGAACGTGTCGGTCGAGGCGGAGAAGGTAACGCGGGTGCCCTTCTTCCCGGCCGGGGCCGGGCCGACCACGCGCAGCGGCTCGACTGCATCGCCGTGGGCGAATTTCATCCAGTGCTCTTCGCCGTCGCGCCAGATGGTAAGTTCGAGCCATTCCGACAGCGCGTTGACCACCGAGACGCCGACCCCGTGGAGCCCGCCGGACACCTTGTAGGCATTGTCGTCCGAAGTGTTCTCGAATTTCCCGCCGGCGTGGAGCTGGGTCATGATCACTTCGGCGGCGGAAACGCCTTCTTCGCTGTGGATCCCGGTAGGAATACCGCGGCCGTTGTCCTCGACCGAAACTGACCCATCGGGGTTGAGCTCGATCAGAACCAGGTCGCAATGGCCCGCCAAAGCCTCGTCGATTGCGTTGTCCGAGACCTCGAACACCATGTGGTGCAGGCCCGATCCGTCGTCGGTATCGCCGATATACATGCCGGGGCGCTTGCGCACCGCGTCGAGCCCCTTGAGGACCTTGATCTGATCGGCACCGTAAGCATTGGCGTTGGGGAGGTTTGCGGGTGTTTCGGACATGCGCAGCATATAGGCATTGTACCGCCCGGAAGGAAGGCGCGAGCGTGGCATTCCACAGGGAATTGCCGCTTTCCGGAAACGAAAAGGGCCCGTCCTTGCGGACAGGCCCTCTCGGTAGTCAGCTCCGGGGCGTCAGTATCCCAGAAACCACGCGGGGGGAACGTTTGCAGCGCCACGCACATAAAGGGCGATCAGGCGTTTGAAGAGAGCAGTCATGGTGTCCTCCAGTGGAATGCCGGTCACCTTTCCGTGGCCATCCCGAGAATTATTGTCCCCGCTACCGGGGAGTGTGGGAGCATCGCGCTCCTGCCGAGTTGCGGCCACCGCCAGGGAGAGATCGGCGGCGGACGCTGCTCGGGGATCGTGCGTTACCGCGGCTCAGGCGAGCGTGGCGGTGAACATCAGACCGCTGGCACTGGCCGCGGCGATGATCGGGAGCACGATCAAGGCAATATATCGCATGTGATGCTCCTGTTGCAGGTGCGAAGTATTTCGTTCGCAGTTGCAAGATAGGTGTTTCGGTAGAGATTGCACGTGCAAAGGCCGGAATCGCGGTTGCAAGGAATGCAACTATGGCGAATCGCTCCGGATCGAACCGGGTTGGCGTTGCGATGTAGGGCTTTTTGGCAGCTCCTTGGCTCGGGGAAGAATCGAGCAACGGGGCCTGCCATGTCCATCCGCAACACCACGATTTCCGCCTTCGCAGCATGCACATTTCTGCTGCAAGGCTGCACCGCCATAACCCGCGACCTGCGCCATCCCGGTGGCTATCCGGGCTATCTGCTCGACAAGCACACTGTCGATGCCAGCCAGTCGAAAAAGCTGCTGCTCCTGCGCTCGACCATAATCGTGGCCATGGCCGCGCGCATGGCCAACGGCACGATCCAGAATGCGGACGAGGCCAATTCGGTCGCGCACTACCTTTCGTCCGCGGCGGACGAGGTGAACTATGCCGCCGCCGATATCTACCCGATCGCCGGGCAGGCCCCTTGCGAGGTGGGTGCGCCGACGGTGACCGGCAGCTGCAATGGCTATTATGTGAATTTCGAGGCCGGGATCCCTCTGCTCGAAGGGCGGATCGTGCGCCTGCTGTTCGCGACCTTGCCGCAGGACCGGATCAAGACCTTCGCCGGCGATGTCCAGAAGGGCAATGTGATTGGCGGCGCCTGGAGCGCGCTCAAGCTGCTGTTCTCCGGGGTTAAGGGGCTGCACTATGCCTCCGGCGCGTATCGCTCGGGAGAGGAAGCGGCCGCGGCCAATCTGCTGGCGGGTGCCTGCAGCGCTGGCGCTGGCCGCTCCGAAGCGACGATGACCGTGTGGGACGCGGTCGAATGCCTCGGCAAGCAGCATGGCGGCCTCGGCGGCGCCGATGGCCGCCTGTCGCGCGCCGACCTGGCGGTGCAGGTAACGCCGGAGACGCTCCGCGCAATGCTGACCATCGCCCGCACCGCCTGCTACCGCCTGCCGCTCGGCTTCTCGAACAGTCAGGCTAGCGCTCTGGAGAGCGCCCACACCGAACGGCTCGCCCAGTGCGACAAGGTTGCCTTCGCGCCAAGGGCTCGCCCCGGAGCCGCCGAACCGTCGCCGCCCGCTGCGCCTGACTGAGGATTTCCGCGCTCCCGCCTCTGGACAGCAAAACCGCGCCCCCTTAGTGGCCGATCATGACTGTCCAGCCATCCGACTCCATCCTCATCGTCGATTTCGGCAGCCAGGTGACCCAGCTGATCGCGCGCCGAGTGCGTGAGGCCGGGGTCTACTCCGAAATCGCGCCCTTCACTCAGGCCGAGGCCGCCTTCGCGCGGATGAAGCCTAAGGGGATCATCCTCTCCGGCTCGCCTGCCGGGGTGACGGAAGAAGGATCGCCCCGCGCGCCGCAGCTGCTGTTCGAGGCGGGCATCCCGATCCTCGGCATCTGCTATGGCCAGCAGGTAATGAGCCACCAGCTCGGCGGCGAAGTCCGCCCCGGGCACGAGACGGGTGAGGGCGGCGAATTCGGCCGCGCCTTCCTGACCGTGTCGCGCGATTGCGCCCTGTTCGACGGGCTGTGGCAGGTCGGCGAACGCCATCAGGTGTGGATGAGCCACGGCGACAAGGTCACCCGCTTTGCCCCCGGCTTCGAGATCGTCGCCACCAGCGACGGCGCGCCCTTCGCCGTGATCGCCGACGAGGCTCGTCAGTTCTACGGCACCCAGTTCCACCCCGAGGTGGTGCACACCCCCGACGGGGCCAAGTTGATCGCCAACTTCGTCCACCGCGTTTGTGGCCTCGCCGGCGACTGGACCATGGCCGAATTCCGCACCACCAAGATCGCCGAGATCCGCGCCCAGGTCGGATCGGGCCGGGTGATCTGCGGCCTCTCGGGCGGGGTCGATTCGGCCGTCGCTGCAGTGCTGATCCACGAGGCGATCGGAGAGCAGCTGACCTGCGTTTTCGTCGATCACGGGCTGCTGCGGCTCAACGAGCGCGAGCAGGTCGAGAGCCTGTTCCGCGATCACTACAATATCCCGCTGGTGGTGGTCGATGCCGAGGAACGCTTCATGGCGGGCCTCGCCGGGGTCACCGACCCCGAACAGAAGCGCAAGTTCATCGGCGGCGAGTTCATCAATGTGTTCGAGGAGGAAGCGAAGAAGATCGGCGGCGCCGATTTCCTCGCCCAGGGCACGCTTTACCCGGACGTGATCGAGAGCGTCAGCTTCACCGGCGGGCCGTCGGTGACGATCAAGAGCCACCACAATGTCGGCGGGTTGCCCGCGCGGATGAACATGCAGCTGGTCGAGCCGCTGCGCGAGCTGTTCAAGGACGAGGTCCGCGCGCTCGGCCGCGAGCTGGGCCTGCCCGAGATCTTCGTCGGCCGCCATCCCTTCCCTGGCCCCGGCCTCGCAATCCGCATCCCCGGCGAGGTGACCAAGGAACGCTGCGACATCCTGCGCAAGGCCGATGCGGTCTATCTCGACGAGATCCGCAGCGCCGGGCTCTATGACGCGATCTGGCAGGCCTTCGCGGTGCTGCTGCCGGTGCGCACGGTCGGCGTGATGGGTGACTACCGCACCTATGACAACGTCTGCGCCCTGCGCGCCGTGACCAGCACCGACGGCATGACCGCCGACATCTACCCCTTCGATGCCGCCTTCCTCAGCGGCGCTGCGACGCGGATCATCAACGAGGTCAAAGGCATCAACCGCGTGGTCTATGATTATACCTCGAAGCCGCCCGGGACGATCGAGTGGGAGTGAGGATC
>CANJSX010000042.1 GCA_947477055.1 Sphingomonadaceae bacterium
CGCCCAGCGCGCCCGCATCAAACGCATCACCATCGAACATCGGCGCTTGCAACACCGCAAGATCGCCGCCTAAGATCAACCCCCAGATGAGGCCGACACTCCGCTAATCTACGCCGCCAACTGTCTCAAATATTCTGACGACGAACAGCCGCCAACTGTCTCAAATATTCTGACGACGAACACTATCGGGAACTATGCGATCTGAGCGAGCTCAGTCGAAGCCCTCCGCCAGGAAGCGCGTCGCCAATCCGGCGAGGAAGGCGGCGCCGCGGGGCATGACGCTTTCGTCGATCACCATGCGCGGGGAATGGATCCCGCAGCACTGCGTCCAGTCCTCGCCCTCCCGGGCCATGCCGATAAAGAACATCGCGCCGGGGACCTTCTCCAGCACATAGGCGAAGTCTTCGGCGCCCATGATCGGGGCGTCGAGGCGGTGAAAACCTGCCGGGCCGAATTGCGCGCGCGCGGTCGCTTCCCCGAAGGATACCGCCTGCACATCGCAGATGGTCACCGGGAAGCCCTCGCGGATCGTGAGCGCGACTTCCATCCCATGCGCGGCGGCGATGCCCTCGGCCAGGCGGCGCACTTCCTGATGCAACCGCGCCCGGCTGGCGGGCGAGAGGCTGCGCATCGTGCCCCCCAGCACGGCGCGATCGGCGATGACATTGTGCGCGGACCCGGCATCGAACTTGGCGATGGTCACCACCACCGGGTCATGGGCGTTGAACTTGCGGGTGACCATGGCCTGCAGTGCGAGCACGATCTCGCAGGCCACCGGCACCGGATCGAGCGTTTCGTGCGGCATCGAGGCATGCCCGCCGCGCCCTTCGACCCTGATCTCGATCTCGTCGGCAGCGGCCAGCAACGCGCCGCTGCGCCCGGCGATAAGGCCGTGCGGGGCGTTGGGCATGACGTGCAGGGCGAAAGCGGCATCGGGAAGCGGGTTCAGCAGTCCGTCGTCGATCATGTAGCGAGCGCCGTGATGCCCTTCCTCGCCGGGCTGGAACATGAAGCGGACTTCGCCGGCGAGGGAATCACGCCGCGCGCAAAGCAGTTTCGCCGCCCCCACCAGCATGGCGACGTGCGAATCATGGCCGCAAGCGTGCATCGTGCCGGGGATGGTCGAGGCGAAGGGCAAGCCGGTTTCCTCGGGCATCGGCAAGGCATCGGTATCGCCGCGCAGCAGCACGCTGCGGCCGGGGCCGGCTCCACCTTGCAGTATCGCGACCTGCCCGGTGGTCGAAGGCCCTTCGCGCCACTCCAACGGCAAGCCGGCCAGCGCGGCGCGGATCTTGTCGCGGGTCAGCGGGGTTTGCAGGCCCAGTTCCGGTTCGGCGTGGATCGCCCGGCGCAGCGCGGTGATGTCCGGTGCGATCGCGGTGGCTTCGGCCAGCAGACCATCAACCGACATTTCGACCTCCCTCGATGGCTTCGGCCATGCGGCGGTTGGCAGCATTGTGCGCCGCCAGCGACAAGGCCAGAACGAGATTGAGCACTACCGCCTGGTAGACGAAATAATAGAGCGGCCCCATCCCGCTGAGCCCGGCGGCCAGCATCGACAAGCCCAGCACGATCGCGCGGGGGTTCGGACCCAGCACCTTGCAGATGAACAGCAGCTTCGGCGCTTCGGCGCGGACAATGCCGCGGATCCGCTCGAGTTCGGCCGAGTTGTCCTTCGCGGCATCCACCGCAGCGTCGATCCGGGCAGCATGCGGTGTCATCGCCGCAGCGGCAGCGAGATAAGCCGTGACCAGCGCGCCAAACACGCTCTTGCGGGTCGCGGCATCCTGGGAGCCATGGGCATGGCGGATCCACGGTGTGCCATAGACCCACCATTGGTAGGAGCGGCGCTGCACCTCGACATGGTTGGACTGGATGACGTGGCTTAGCCCGGCGGCCAGCATCCACCACCAGGCCGCGCTGCCCGTTACACCGTGCAGCAGCCAGCCCAGCACGAGATAAAGCACGACATGGCTGGAATAGTCACACAACCCGTCGACCATTTCGCCGATCGGGCTGGCCCGCCCGGTGATGCGCGCAAGGTCGCCATCGGCGCCATCGACCACATGCCAGCCCATGTGCAGCGCCATTCCGAGCAGTGCAGGGCCGGGCCAGCCCGGCTGCGCGTAGGCGATCCCCGCCGCAACCACCATCAGCCCGCCGCACACCGACACAGCGTTCGGCGTGATCGGGGTTTTCGCGAGCTGGCGCGCCAGCTGCCAGGCCAGCGGGTGGTAGAGATAGTGGTTCAGGCCATCCTGCATTTCGCGCGGGCGCATCGGCCGGGCGATTACTTGGCGTGTGATTGCTGCTTTCTGATTCACCTGGCCTCCGCGGTCTGGGCTGAAAGGGATTGCGACACGGGCGACATTAAGGACGACATTCCGCAGTTCGATGGGGCGTCAGGGGCGCGTTCGAGCCGCCGTCGGTGCCGGTTGGGGGAGCTTGGGGGCGAAGTCTAGCGGGACAAACCCGATTGAGGAACCGGGCATTTCGCTTTTGCAGGCGATTGCCACACGGCTGCCCGTTCGGCTGCAGTGCGCAATCCGGCGAGCCGTGTCAGAGGTCCTTGCGGGGGGCCGGATTCTTGTTGTATTCGCCGCGCGCGGACGGCAAGCAGCTTGACCTCGGCCAAACTTCTTGCTTTGGGCGCTGGATTGTACAGGACGGGAGCCGTCCGCCTGAAGGGATCAGATAGATGAAGCCAATAAAGGTCGCCGTGATTGGCGTGGGCAACTGCGCCAGCTCGCTGGTCCAGGGCGTTGCCTATTACCGTTCGAACAACTCGTCGCAGGGCCTGATTCATGACCGTATCGGCGGCTATGGCGCTGGCGACCTCGATTTCGTCATGGGCGTCGATGTCGATGCCCGCAAGGTTGGCAAGGACATCGCCGAGGCGATCTTTGCAGCGCCTAACAACACCGCCGTTTTCCACGCCAATGTCCCGGCCACTGGCACCACGGTGATGATGGGCCGCGTGTCCGACGGCGTTGCGCCGCATATGACCACCGTGGGCGACAAGGGCTTCATCGTCGCCGACGCCCCGGACGCGACCAGGGAAAGCATCGTCAAGGCGCTCAGGGATTCGGGCGCCGAGGTCTTGGTCAATTTCTTGCCCGTCGGCTCGCAGGATGCCACCGAATTCTACATGGAATGCGCGCTCGAAGCGGGCGTTGCCGTGGTCAACTGCATGCCGGTGTTCATCGCCAGCCGCCCCGAATGGGAACGCCGTTTCGCCGAAAAGCGCTTGCCCATCGTGGGTGACGACATCAAGGCCCAGGTCGGCGCGACGATCGTGCACCGCGTGCTCTCCAGCCTGTTCGCCGCTCGCGGCGTAACGGTGGAGCGCACCTATCAGCTCAACACCGGCGGCAACACCGACTTCATGAACATGCTCGACCGTCAGCGGCTGGGCAGCAAGAAGGAATCGAAGACCGAGGCCGTGCAGGCGATGCTGGCCGAGCGGCTTGCGGATGAGAACATCCACGTCGGTCCGTCGGACTACGTTCCCTGGCAGAAGGACAACAAGCTGTGCTTCCTGCGCCTTGAAGGGCTGCAGTGGGGCAATGTCCCGATGAACCTGGAGCTGCGTCTCTCGGTGGAAGACAGCCCGAATTCGGCCGCCTGCGTGATGGACTCGATCCGCTGCTGCAAGGTCGCGCTCGATCGCGGCGAGGGCGGTGCGCTGATCGGACCGTCGGCCTACTTCTGCAAGCATCCGCCGCAGCAGTTCAACGATGATACGGCTGCGCAGATGGTCGAAGAATATATTGCCGCCCCGGCGATCGCCGCGGAGTAATCGGCAGAAGTCCTGGCGCCGCGCGCCGGGGTTGAAATTCGGCGCCGGTCGGTCTCGTATCGACCGGCGCCGCTGCATTCGGGGTTTGAGCGAATGGATGCGCTGATCATTGCGGCCGGTTTCGGCAGCCGTTTGTCCGAACTCTCGCCGTCCAAACCGCTGACGCCGATTTTCGGCATTCCGCTGCTCGAACTGGGCGTGCGCCAGGCCAAAGCCGCTGGCGCGCGGCGGGTCGTGGTGGTGACCGGCCATGAAGGCGATCGCGTCGAGGCGTTCCTGCCGGGGCTGGCGGAGCGGGCTGGCATCCCGATCCATGCCGAGCGCATTGCCGACTGGTCGAAGCCAAACGGTTATTCAGTAATGGCGGGCGCTGCGGCAATCGACGGCGATTTCCTGCTGATGATGGCCGATCACATCTTCGCTGCGCCGATCCTGCAGGGACTGGCCGCGCAGGGCGGGCCGGATCGCGGGGTGACGCTGGCGGTCGACCGGCGCATCACCAGCCCGCTGATCGATCCCGATGACGCGACCTGGGTGCGGATCGACCCGGCCGGGCGGATCCTCGCGATTGGCAAGACCATCCTGGACTACGATGTCGTCGATTGCGGCGCCTTCCTGGCCACGCAGGAGCTGCCCGCCGCTATCGCCGCGGCCATCGCGGCGGGCAAGTCGGGCAGCCTGTCGGACGGGATGCAGTATCTCGCGGATCGCGGCCGCGCCGCCACCTGGGACGTTGGCAGCCATGGGATCGACTCATGGTGGATGGATGTCGATGATCCTCGCGCGCACGCCTTGGCCGAGGCCGAGGCCCCGCTACGGCTGCGAACCCTGTACGCCTAGGGGTACTTCATCCGGATCGTGGTCGAAAGGCCCGCGCGCGGGACATTAAGCCGGACTGAGCGGAACGAAGGCAGGCCGGCCAGGGTTGCCGGATTGTTGGTGAAGCCGAAGCCCTCCTCGGGGAAACCGATCCCGGAGCGGTCGAACTTCATGTCGCCGTTTTCGTCGTGATAGATCGCGATGACATAGACCCCGGGGTTCGGCACGAAGATGCAGCCATGCGTGGTGCCCTGCTGGGCATCGACTCGCCCGACATAGAGCGAACCCTTCTTCACCAGGAACTTGCGCGGGTTATCGGCATAGAGCGTGATCGCGATCAGCCCGTTGCCGCTGCGCACGCCTTCGACATTGACGTTGAGCCAATGCGCGCTGACCGGCCCGGTGCAGCCGGCCGGGGGCGCCGTGTCGGCGGCGGGGGCCGCAATGGGTGCGGTAAACAGCGACATTGCGGCAAGCACGGACGCAAAACGGGCCGCGGCGTTGAAACCTCTCGGCAAGTTCATGGGCAGTCTGGTCCTGTCAGTAAATGGGCGGAAATAGCGCCGTCTCCCTTCGGCGGTGGCGTAGCTAATGCGATTCGCGGGGTGAATACACTGTGAATTTTACGAAATCACTGCAGCAGGTCGGAAGTGAGCCGGCCTTCGTCCAGCGTGACGATGCGGTCCGCCAGCTCGGTCAAGGCGCCGCGATGGCAGATCACCACGATTGTCAGCTGTCCCTTGAGCCCGCGCAGGGCCGCCGCGATCGCCGCCTCGTTGGCCGCATCGAGTGCGCTGGTCGCCTCGTCGAGGATCAGCAGCTGCGGCTGCGCCAGCAGCGCCCGCGCCAGCGACAGTCGCTGCCGTTCGCCGCCAGACAGCCGCGTACCGCGATCGCCGACGATCGTGGCGAGGCCCTGCGGAAGCCCTGCGACAAAATCCGCCGACGCTGCGGCGAGTGCCGCCTGCATGTCTTCCTCGCTAGCCCCCGGCCGCGCAAAGACCAGGTTCTCGGTGATGCTGGCATGGAACAGCACCGGATCCTGCTGGACATAGGCCACCGCCCCCCCCCGCCAGGCCCGGCGCGCCGGGCCGACCAGAGTGACACCGTCGATCCGGGCCTCGCGGGCGATCAGTTCGATCGGATTTTCAGCGGATTCCTGCCGTTTCATCACTTCGGCAAATGCCGTTCGCACCGGCCTACGTCAATCGTCTTGGCGTTGTGTTTGCCGATGGGTTTGCCCAACATGGCGCAATCGCGAGATACTGTGTGGAAAACGCGCACTGCGCTGCTTGTCGCCCCCAGATGTGGTAGGTAAGCGCCGGAAAAGGAGCAATTCACCGCCCATGGCAGCGCCGCTCATCTCCCCCTCGATCCTGTCCGCCGATTTCGCCCGGCTTGGCGAGGAAGTGCGCGCAATTGACGCCGCCGGGGCCGACTGGATCCATGTCGATGTGATGGACGGCCATTTCGTGCCCAACATCACGATCGGGCCGATGGTGGTGAAGGCACTGCGCCCGCACACGGCCAAGCTGCTCGACGTCCATCTGATGATCTCGCCGGTCGATCCCTTCATCGATGCCTTCGCCGCGGCTGGGGCGGATATCATCACCGTCCACCCCGAGGCCGGCGCGCATACCCACCGCACGGTTCAGGCGATCAAGGCGGCGGGCAAGCTGGCCGGAATCTCGCTCAATCCCGCGACCCCGGCAAAGCTGCTCGACTATCTGATCGACGAGATCGACCTCGTGCTGGTGATGAGCGTCAACCCCGGGTTCGGCGGGCAGAGCTTCATCACCAGTCAGCTCCGGAAGATCGAGGCGGTGCGCAAGATGATCGACAAGACCGGCCGGAAGATCTGGCTGGAAGTCGATGGCGGGGTCGATACCGAAACCGCACGGGCCTGCGTCGCGGCCGGCGCTGACGTGCTGGTGGCCGGCACGGCAACGTTCCGCGGCGGGCCCGAACGCTATGCGGTCAATATCGCCGCGCTCAAGGGAGAGGGCTAAGCTATGGTCGATGTCATCTCCGGCGACCATCTGGCAGGTGAAAGCGCAGGCCGAACCCGCGAAGTGGCTGGAGACGAAATGGCGATCCCGCTCGAAACCTCCGGTGCCGGCGAAGAACGACTGGTGAATCGCGGCGCGGAGCAGGGCGAGCTGATCGAGCCGGGCCGGGCGCTTGCACTGGCCGACTTTGCACCGCCCGCGCTGGGTGCGGGTGAGCGGCTGATCCGCTTCGCCTATCGGCTGGGCATCCCCACCTCGGCGCTGGCCTCGCCCTTCCGCAAGCCGGCGCGGCCGCGCTTGCTGGCCACGGTGACCAGCGGGCTGGCGGGCAACAAGATCGCAGGGACCGCGCTCAGGGCCGGGCATTTCCTCGTCCACGGAGTCAAGGCGCCGATCGGCCAGGTCGATTTCGGCGGCGCCGCGCGGCTCACCCCACCGTTCGAGCGCGTGGTTCATTCCTTCGCCTGGCTAGGCGATCTCGAAGCGGCAGGCGCGCGCGAACAGGTGACGCCGGTGGCCGAGCGCGTCATCGGCGCCTGGCTCGCCGCCAACCCCAAGGCACCGACCCGCCCGGGCAAGGGATCGGCCTGGAGCGTCGCCAACGCGGGCATGCGTGAGCTCAACTGGCTGGTGTTCGCGCCGCTGATCCTCTCGGGGCAAGGCAAGGTGCTGCGCAGCCGCATCCTCACCGCGATGGGCGAGACCGCGCGCTGGCTCGACAAGAACGTCTCGCGCTCGGAGGACCTGCTGGCGGAAGTCACCGGCTGGTGTGCAATTACCGCTGCCGGGTTGCTGCTGCCCGACGGCAAGCCGCGCCGGTTGTTCGGCGAGGCCGGGCTGATCAAGGCACTGGGCGAGCTGGTCGGCGACGATGGCGGGGTGCTCTCGCGCAGCCCGCTCGGGCAGATGGAGGCGATCGCGCTGATCGTCCAGCTGCGGGCCTGCTACCGCGCGGTGCGGCGCGATCCGCCCGACGCGCTCGACGCGATCCTCGCGCTGCTGGTGTCGCCGCTGCTGGCGCTGACCCATGGCGACGGCTCGCTCGGCAGCTGGCAGGGCGGCTGGGCGATCGGTGCGGACGAAGTTTCGGCGCTGGTCGCGGCCACTGGAGTGCGCACTCGCCCGCTGCGCGACGTGCGCCAGTGGGGCTACCAGCGGGTCGTCGCCCAGAAGGCGATCCTCCAGTTCGACGCCGCTCCGCCGCCGCTGGCCAAGCATGCGCGGACCGGTTGCGCCTCAACGCTGGCGTTTGAGCTGAGTCAGGCCGGGCAGCGGATCATCGTCAATTGCGGCGGGTCGGGCTGTGCGGGCGGGATCATGCCGGTGCGGCTCGAACAGGGCCTGCGCGCCACCGCCTCGCATTCGACCATGACGCTCGACGACGTCAATTCCACCGCAGTATTGATCAACGGACGGATCGGCGGCGGCGTGTCCGAGGTCGAGGTTGACCGGCGGAGCATGGCGGGTGAGCGCGGCGGCAGCGGCGCGACCCGGCTCGAGGCCAGCCATGATGGCTATGCCGCGCGCTATGGCCTGATCCACCGCCGCATCCTGATCCTGCGCGACGATGGCAGCGAACTGCGCGGCGAGGACATGCTGGTGCCGACCGGGCGCAAGGGCCAGCGCGGCAAGGTCGGCTATGCGCTGCGCTTCCACCTCGGCCCGGGAATCGAGGTCGGCCTGTCGGAAGACCGGCAAGGTGCGGGCCTCGCCCTGCCCGATTGCAGCTACTGGCAATTCCGCGCCGGCGGCGAGGTGTCGATCGAAGAGAGCATCTGGGCCGACGCACAAGGTCGCCCGCAGCCGATCCAGCAGCTGCTGGTGCAGGGGCTGGTTTCGCGCGGGGGCGGCAATTTCGCCTGGCTGTTGAAGAAGATGGGGTAGATTTGAGTATGTCTGACGTGACTATCCGCCGGGCGCTGCTTTCGGTGTCGGACAAGGGCGGCCTGGTCGACCTCGGCAAGGCGCTGGCTGCGCGTGAGGTCGAACTGGTCTCGACCGGCGGGACTGCGAAGGTGCTGCGCGAGGCGGGGCTGGAGGTGATGGATATCTCCGAGCTGACCGGCTTCCCCGAGATGATGGACGGACGGGTCAAGACCTTGCACCCCAAGGTTCATGGCGGGCTGCTCGCGGTGCGCGACGATCCCGAACATGCCCGGGCGATGGCCGAGCATGGGATTGGCGCGATCGACCTCGTGGTGGTCAATCTCTACCCGTTCGAAGCCACCGTGGCGAAGGGCGCTGAGCGCGACGAGATCATCGAGAATATCGACATCGGCGGCCCCTCGATGGTCCGCTCCTCGGCCAAGAACCATGCCTATGTCACCATCGTCACCGACCCGGCGGACTATCCGGCATTGCTCGCCGAGCTGGAGGAAACTGGCGGCGCCACGCGCATGCCGTTCCGCAAGCTGATGGCCGCCCGCGCCTTTGCCGCGACTGCCGCCTATGATGCGATGATCAGCCAGTGGTTCGCCTTCGCCGACCAGCAACGGCTGTTTCCCGAGATGCTGGCCGTCAACGGGCGGCTGGAAACCGAGCTGCGTTACGGTGAGAACCCGCACCAGAAGGCCGCGCTCTATACGCCGGTCGGCCCGCACATTCGCGGGCTAGCGCAAGCACGGCAATTGCAGGGCAAGGAACTGTCCTACAACAATTACAACGACGCCGATGCCGCGTTCGAGCTCGCCGCAGAGTTTCGCGGGCAGGCCCCGGCGGTGGTGATCGTCAAGCATGCCAATCCTTGCGGTGTAGCACAAAGCTCAAGTCTGCTTGAGGCTTGGGAAGGCGCGCTGCGGTGCGACGATGTCTCGGCCTTCGGCGGGATCGTCGCGGTCAACACCACGCTCGATGGGCCGACCGCCGAGGCGATCTGCGAGATCTTCACCGAAGTGGTGGTCGCGCCCGATGCGGATGCAGCCGCAATCGCTGCTTTTGCGAAGAAGAAGAACCTGCGCCTGCTGCTCACTGGCAACCTGCCTGACCCGCGCCGGGGCGGACTGCTGGTCAAGCAGATTACCGGCGGACTGCTGGTGCAAAGCCGCGACAATGGCGCGATCAGCATGGCCGGCCTCACAGTGGCAACCAAACGCGCCCCGAGTGAACAGGAACTCAAGGACTGCCTGTTCGCCTGGACGGTGGCGCGGCACGTCAAGTCGAACGCGATCGTCTATGCCAAGGACGGGATCACCGCCGGGATCGGCGCCGGCCAGATGAACCGCCGCGACTCCTCCCGCATTGCCGCCATGAAGGCAGCCGAGGCGGCAGAGAAATTCGGCTGGGCCACGCCCCGCACCGCGGGCAGTGCAGTGGCCTCCGACGCCTTCTTCCCCTTCGCTGATGGCCTCCTCGCCGCTGCCGAAGCGGGCGCGACGGCGGTGATCCAGCCCGGCGGATCAGTCCGCGACGACGAGGTCATTGCCGCCGCGGATGCGGCTGGTCTGGCGATGGTCTTCACCGGAATGCGGCATTTCCGGCACTGAGCCGGAATTGTTCCAACGCTTCGTCGCGCCGGCAGTGCAGCCCGACGTGTTGCAGCGCACAATCGCGGGTCGTTCACTCGACGGAAAGAGAATTCCTGCGAGGGAGACCGCGAAACGAATCAACCAAAGCGATTCACCTTCCCATGGGCCTGTTCAAACCTGACCTTTACCGCTCCTTCGCCATCGGCTTCGCGCTGGGGGCGGTGGTGGTATTTGCGACGCTCGGTGGTTGGGCCGGCCAGACCGTGGGTGACAGCGTGATGCCGACTGCGGTTGCCGCTCCGGTCGAATGACAGCCTTCAGAGCCGCGTTGATTTCACTTCTGGCGCTTTGCGCCGCCTGCCAGCAACCAGCCACCGCCGGCGGAGGGGCCATCAACGCCCCCGCTCCCGCTCGCACCGCGCATGAACCTGCCGGGCTCAAGGTCGCGATCTTCGCAGGCGGCTGTTACTGGGGCATCGAAGGCGTGTTCAGCCACATCAACGGCGTGACCAGCGCGGTCTCGGGCTTTCACGGCGGTGCCGGAGCAACCGCGCAGTATGAGCGAGTCTCGGACGGCAACACCGGCCACGCCGAAGCGGTGCGGGTGACTTACGACCCAGCCAAGGTGCGCTACGACCAGCTGTTGGAGATCTTCTTCTCGGTCGGCGCCGACCCCACCACGCTCAATCGCCAGGGCCCGGATACCGGCACCCAGTTCCGCTCGGCGCTGGTGCCGATGAGCGAGGAGCAGCGCCTCGTTGCCAGCGCCTATCTCGCGCAGATGGCGGCCTCCGGCGTGTGGAAGCGGCCCATTGTTACCCATATCGAGGCCTACCGGCGCTTTTATGCGGCCGAGGACTATCATCAGGACTTCATGGCGAAGAACCCAAACCACCCCTACATCCTCGCCTGGGATGCGCAGAAGGTGGCGGCGCTGAAGCGGCTTTACCCGGCCATTTACCGGCAGAGCTTCACCCGGGGCTGACCCTGCCCTATATTGGCAGGATGAGCGCGCACCACCATCACGAGCATTCCGGCCTGCGGCTGATCGACGCGGCCCGCGCTGCGTTGACCGAGGCGGGCGAGCAATGGACCGAAATGCGCGGAGATGTGTTCGAGGCGCTGGCCGCGTTGGAACGTCCGTCCTCCGCCTATGACATCGCCGAGGCCGTCTCGCGCCAGCGCGGCAAGCGGGTGGCGGCGAACAGCGTCTATCGCATTCTCGACCTGTTCGTATCCGCGAATCTGGCGCGGCGGGTCGAAAGCGCCAATGCCTATGTCGCCAATCCCCACCCCGGCTGCCGCCACGATTGCATCTTCCTGATCTGCGACAGCTGCGGCCGCGCGGTCCACATCGATGATGACAGCCTGACCGGATCGCTGGTGGCGGCCGCGCGCAAGGCCGGGTTTGCCGATGTCCGCCCGGTGGTGGAATTGCGCGGCCAGTGCGCGGATTGCTCATGATCGACAGGCGATTCAAAGGTGTGTAAGGCCAGATGATGAGTGCCAACCCGGCAACGCCGTTGCTCGACACCGTCGATACTCCCGCTGACCTGCGCAAGCTCGCGCCGGGCCAGTTGCGGCAGCTGGCGGACGAATTGCGCACCGAAATGATCAGTGCCGTTGGCACCACCGGCGGCCACCTCGGCTCGGGCCTTGGCGTGGTCGAACTGACCGTGGCGATCCATTACGTTTTCAACACGCCGGAGGACCGGCTGGTGTGGGACGTCGGCCATCAGGCCTATCCGCACAAGATCCTCACCGGCCGGCGTGACCGGATCCGTACCCTGCGCCAAAGCGGCGGCCTCTCCGGTTTCACCAAGCGCAGCGAGAGCGAATACGACCCCTTCGGCGCGGCGCATTCCTCCACCTCGATCTCGGCGGCGCTCGGCTTTGCCGTGGCCAACAAGCTCTCGGGCTCGCCCGGCAAGGGCATTGCGGTGATCGGCGACGGGGCGATGAGCGCCGGCATGGCCTATGAGGCGATGAACAATGCCAAGGCGGCCGGCAACCGGCTGGTCGTGATCCTCAATGACAATGACATGTCGATTGCGCCGCCGGTCGGCGGGCTTTCGGCCTATCTGGCGCGGCTGGTCTCCTCTGGTCCGTTCCTGACGCTGCGCGATATCGCCCGGCGCGTGTCGCGCAAGCTGCCCGAACCGCTGCACCGCGCCGCCAAGAAGACCGACGAGTTCGCGCGCGGGATGGCGATGGGCGGGACATTGTTCGAGGAGCTCGGCTTCTACTATGTCGGGCCAGTCGATGGGCACAACATTGACCAGTTGATCCCGATCCTCGAAAATGTCCGCGATGCCGCCGAAGGGCCGTGCCTGATCCATGTCGTGACGCAAAAGGGCAAGGGCTATGCCCCGGCCGAAGCCAGCGCCGACAAGTATCACGGCGTCCAGAAGTTCGATGTGATCACAGGCGAACAGGCGAAAAGCGCCGCCGGTCCGCCAAGCTACACTGCTGTCTTCGCCAACGCGATGCTCGCTGAAGCAGCCCGCGACGACCGGATTTGCGCAATCACCGCAGCGATGCCTTCGGGCACCGGGCTTGACAAGTTCGAGGCAGCTTACCCCGACCGCTATTTCGATGTCGGCATCGCCGAACAGCACGCCGTGACCTTTGCTGCCGGCCTGGCCGCGCAGGGCATGCGCCCGTTCTGCGCGATCTATTCGACTTTCCTCCAGCGCGCCTACGATCAGGTCGTGCACGATGTGGCGATCCAGAACCTGCCGGTCCGCTTCGCAATCGACCGCGCCGGGCTGGTCGGCGCCGATGGGGCGACTCATGCAGGGTCCTTCGACGTGACCTACCTCGCGACGCTGCCGAACATGGTGGTCATGGCCGCCGCCGACGAGGCCGAATTGGTGCACATGACGCATACCGCCGCGCTCCATGACAGCGGTCCGATCGCCTTCCGCTATCCGCGCGGCAACGGCACCGGCGTGGCGCTGCCCACGGTTCCGCTGCGGCTGGAAATCGGCAAGGGGCGGATCGTCCGTCAAGGAACCAAGATCGCGCTGCTCTCGCTCGGCACGCGGCTGGCCGAGGCACTCAAGGCGGCCGACCAGCTCGAGGCTAGGGGCCTATCCACCACCGTCGCCGACCTGCGCTTCGCCAAGCCGCTCGACGAGGAGTTGATCCGCAAGCTGATGACCACGCATGAGGTGATCGTCACCGTCGAGGAAGGGAGCATCGGCGGGCTGGGCGCGCATGTCCTGACTATGGCCAGCGACGCCGGCCTGACCGACGCCGGCCTGCGCATCCGCACGCTGCGCCTGCCTGACAAGTTCCAGGATCAGGACAATCCCGACAAGCAGTATGATCTGGCCGGGCTCAACGCCCCGCAGATCGTCGAAACCGTGTTGAAGGCGCTGCGCTGGAACGATGCCGGGGTGAGCGAAGTCAGGGCCTGAGGGCGCTTAGCCGTCCACCTGCGCGTAGTGGCTCGGCGGCTGGATCACTTCCATCCGCTCGGTCAGCAACGGGCGGAAGCTCGGGCGGCTCTTGATCACCGCATACCAACTGCGCGACTGCTCATGCCCGGACCAGTCGAGCCCACCGAGATAATCCGCGACCGAGATCTGCGCCGCGGCGGCAAGATCGGCCAGGCTCATCGTCGCACCGGCGAGCCAGCGCTGGTTGTCGATCAGCCAGTCGATATATTCGAGATGCTCATGCGCCAGCCGCATCGCATCGCGCAGCGCCCGTGAATCCGGGGACTGGCGGAGGATCAGGCGCTTTTTCATCCGTTCGATCAGCAGCGGCCCGGTCACATCGGTGAAGAAATTCTCATCGAACAGGGCAACCAGCCGGCGGATCTCGGCGCGATTCGCCGCAGTGCCGTTTATCATCGGGCTTTTGTCGACGGTTTCCTCGAAATATTCGCAGATCGCCTGACTGTCGGCCAGGGTGATGCCGCGTTCGGTGTTGCGGACCACCGGCGTGCGGCCGGCCGGGTTCATGTTGAGGAACTCGTCGCGCGATTCCCACGGGTTTTCCCGCCACAGCTCGTAAGCAACACCCTTTTCGCCGAGGAGCAGGCGAACCTTGCGGCTGAAGGGGCAGAGGGGGAACTGGTAAAGCTGCCACATGGCGCTTGCGTTGCCCAAGGCGCCGGGACGAGTCCACCAAAAGCGTGCGGGCCGGGCAAGGAATCAGGTGGAAAACCGGCTAGCTGCCCTGCGAGGCGTCGTTCGCCAGGATCACGCTGTCATCGCGGGCTAGGACCCAGAGCGACAGGCCGGCCGCTTTCGCCCGTGCAACCGCCAGCGAGGTTGGCAGCGAGACGGTGACAAGGCTGGTCGCTTCGGCGCGGACTGCCTTCTCGACGATTTCGTAGCTGCAGCGCGCGGTCGAGAGGACGAAGCCCGGCGTCAACGGCTGGCCAGCGCGCGCCATCGCTCCGATCAGCTTGTCCATCGCATTGTGGCGGCCAACGTCCTCGCGCAGTGCGATGATGCTCCCGTCTGGCGCGGCAAAGGCGGCGGCATGCGCGGCACCGGTGCGGCGGCCGAGTAGCTGGAGCGCAGGCAGGGCGCGGAGCGCAGCGAAGATGGCGGCAGGCGCAATCGCCGCATGGGGCGCGACCGGGGGCAGCGGGCGAGTGACCTCGGCAAGGTTCTCGATCCCGCACAGCCCGCAGCTCGATTCGGCGACCCGGGTCCGGACCCGGTCGGTAAGCTTGTCGATGCCAAGGCCGGACAGGCTGGCCCGGACGATCCAGCCCAGCTCGACTTCGGCGACGGCGAGGTCGGTTACTTCACCGGGGTGTGCCGCGAGGCCCTCGGTAATTGCAAAGCCGGTGGCAAAGTCCTCCAGCGCCTCCGGGGTCGCCATCATCACCGCATAGGCCAGGCCGTTGAATTCGAGC
>CANJSX010000043.1 GCA_947477055.1 Sphingomonadaceae bacterium
CGCCGGGCGGAGCCGCACTTGTCTGGGTGTTCGACTTTTCCGACAGCGAGAGCGAACTGGTGCAGCTGCGCGGCGAGGCAGCGCGGGCGCGGTCTGATTTCTCGGCGCTGGTCGGTTTGATCGAGGCCGCACCGATGCCGATGTGGTTCCGCGGACCCGAGGGCGAGCTGCGGCTGGTCAATTCGGCCTATGTCCGCGCGGTCGGCGGGACCAGCGCGGATCAGGTTGTAAACGCCGGAACCGATCTGGTCGAAGCGGTCGATGGGCTCACCGCAGCGCAGGTTGCGAGCCAGGCCGCAGGCAAGAACCTGCCGATCGAACGGCTGGTCAGCTCGACCATCGGCGGAGAGCGGCGAGCACTGCACGTCACCGACCTGCCACTCGGCGCGGAAGGCGTCGCTGGCTACGCAGTCGATGTCGAGGGAATGGAGGAGCTGGCACGCAGCCTCAAGGCCTTTCGCGAGGCGCAGCGCTCGATGCTCGACCAGCTCTCGGCCGGGGTCGCGCAGTTCGATGCGAAGCGCCAGCTGACCTTTGCCAACCAGCCATTCCAGCGGACATTCGTGCTCTCGCCCGGGGCCATGCTCGATCCACCACCGTTCGAACGCTTCCTTGATCTGGCCCACGATGGCGGGCGGACCCCCGAAGTGCGCGACTTCCCCGGCTGGCGGCGTGAGCGGACCGGCTGGTTTTCGGCCAACGAGGCGCAGGAAGAAGCCTGGCCGCTCTCGGACGGCACCCACCTGCGGGTGGTGGCCCATCCAATGCCCGACGGCGGCCTGCTGCTGATCGTCGAAGACCGCACCGAACAGCTGCGCCTGTCCTCGGCCCGCGACACGCTGCTGCGCACCCGCACCGCGACCTTCGACAGCCTGTTCGAATCCCTCGCCGTGTTCGCACCGGACGGGCGGATGCAGCTGTGGAACCGGCGTTTTGCCGCAGACTGGGGGCTGGAGGACGAATTTCTCGACACCCATCCGAGGGTCGAGGCCTTGCTTGAGCGGATCGGCGCGCGGCTCAAGAAGCCGGCGCAAGCCAAGGCGGTCGGCGATGTCGTGCGCGCCGCGACGCTTGACCGGCGCCAGACTGGCGGGCGGGTAACGCTCGCCGACGGGCGCACGCTGGAATTTGCCGGCGTGCCCCTGCCGGACGGCAATGGCTTGCTCACCGTGCTCGACATCACCGACTCGCAGAAGGCCGAGGAAGCGCTGCGCCAGCGCAACGTCGCGCTGCAAGAGGCCGATGCGATGAAGACCCGCTTCCTCGCCAACATGAGCTACGAATTCCGCACTCCGCTTACCTCGATTGGCGGCTTTGCCGAGTTGCTCGAGGCCGGGCTGGGCGGCGATTTGAGCGAAGCGGGCCGTGAATATGTCGAGGCGATCCTCACCTCGGTCGGGCGGCTTGGCGAGCAGATCGAGAATGTGCTCGACCTGTCGCAGAGCGAGGCGGGGATGCTCCCGCTCGCGCTGGAGGAAGTGGACCTGTTCCCGCTGGTCACCAGACTGGTCGAGGACCGCGCCCAGCGCATTCGCGACGGCGGGCTGACGCTCGACCTGCGCGGCGACAAGGGCGTCGGACGGGTCAAGGCCGACCCGCGCCGGCTCGCCCGCGCGATTGCCCAGGTGCTCGACAATGCGCTCGCGGCCACGCCTTCGGGCGGCCGCATTCTGGTCGAGGCGTCGGGGCACAGGAGGCACAGCCGCATCGTCGTTTCCGACAATGGCCCGGGGATGGACGCCGCGACGCTCGCCCGGGCGCTCGAAGGGCACAAGGTCAGCGCGGACGGCAAGTCGGTCGAGCGCCGCCAGGGCCTGGGCCTGCCGCTCGCCCGGCAACTGGTCGAAGCGCATGGCGGCAAGCTGGAACTGCTGTCCGAGCCGGGTCAGGGCACCGCGGTGATCATCGAGCTGCCGTGAAACTCGCGCTGCCCGACCTCGGCGCCACCGCCCGGTTTGGTGCTGCCATCGCGGCCGAGTTACGGCCCGGCGATGTGGTGGCGCTGTCGGGCGGGCTGGGCGCGGGCAAGACCACGCTGGCGCGCGCGATCATCGCCGCGCTGGGGCATGGCGGCGAGGTGCTGTCGCCCAGTTTCGCGATCATCGAGACCTATGATTCGCCCCCGCTGCGTCTGCCGCTGGTCCATGCCGATTTCTATCGGTTGAACCGCCCGGATGAGGTGGAAGAGCTTGGTCTCGACGATTACCGCAGCGACG
Organism: Sphingomonadaceae bacterium; assembly: GCA_947477055.1. Lineage (GTDB taxonomy): Bacteria > Pseudomonadota > Alphaproteobacteria > Sphingomonadales > Sphingomonadaceae > Novosphingobium. The sequence continues at coordinate 2,217 of CANJSX010000043.1, forward strand.
CGGCGCTGCTCGCCGAATGGCCGGAAAACGCCGGCGGTTTCGCGCATGAGCCGGGCTGCCTGGCGATCACGCTGGAAAGTTCGGAATCGGGGCGGATTGCGATTGTGAAAGCGGGGCAGGATTGGCTAGGGCGGGTGCCATGTCAGTGAACCTGCAAGTGAACCTGCCTGAGGGCATCGAGAATTTTCTGTCCACGGCCGGCTGGGGCGATGCGGCGATCGAGCCGCTGCCCGGCGATGCCTCGTTTCGGCGCTACTTCCGTGTCCGGCGCGGCGAGAAGTCGGCGATGCTGATGCATGCCCCGCCGCCCAAGGAAGATCCCGTGCCCTTCGTGCGCGCCGCGACCTGGCTCGATGCCAACGGCATGCGCGCGCCGCATATCCTTTCGGAAAATGCGGCTCAGGGCTGGGTGCTGCTCGAGGATTTTGGCGATGCGCGGATGCGTGACTACCTCGACCAGTGGCCGGGCGACGAGCGCGAGATCTACCGCGCCGCAATTGACGCACTGACCGAGTTGCACCGCCTGCCGACCGGGCCGTTCCTCGATTACTCGCTGAGCGAATATCAGCGTGAGGCGCGGCTGTTGGTCGACTGGTATTGCCCGGCGCGCGGCTTCACCGTTGACGGTGCGTCGTGGACTGCGGCGTGGGAACAGGCGCTCAGCCCGATGCTGCCGCGCCAGCGCCCCGGCGTGGTGGTGCTGCGCGATTACCATGCCGAGAACATCATGCTGCTCGGCAGTCTGCACAAGCAAGGCCTGCTCGATTTCCAGGACGCGCTGAACGGGCATCCGGCCTATGATCTTGTCTCTTTGCTGCAGGATGCCCGGCGCGACGTCTCGCTGGAGCTGGAGGCCGAGATGCTGGACTATTACGCCAAGCGTGGCGGTGCGGGTGCGGATTTCCTCGCCGACTACGCCAGGCTCGGCGCGCAGCGCAACACCAAGATCGTCGGTATCTTCGTGCGGCTGTGGAAGCGCGATGGCAAGCCGCGCTACCTTTCCATGATCCCGCGCGTGTGGGCGCTGCTCGAACGCGATCTCGCCCATCCCGCGCTGGCTCCGGTGGCGCGCTGGTTAGATGCCAATATCCCGGACGATCTGCGCGCGGCGGGCGGGGGCAGCTGGGAGGTATGAGCAAGCCCGGGCTCGCTTCCGATACCGCGATGGTCATGGCCGCCGGGCTGGGCAAACGGATGCGGCCACTCACCGCGAGCCAGCCCAAGCCACTGGTGCGCGTCGCCGGCAAGCCGCTGATCGATTACAGCCTCGATCACCTCGCCGAGGCGGGCGTGGCGAAGGCAGTGGTCAACGTCCACTACCTTGCCGATGCGCTCGAAGCCCATCTCGCTGCGCGCCGCAGCCCCGCGATCGCCCTCTCCGATGAACGCGAGTTGCTGCTGGAGACCGGCGGCGGCATGGTCAAGGCGTTGCCGCAGCTGCCCGATCCCTTCTTCTGCCTCAACAGCGATAATATCTGGCTTGACGGTCCGCGCGATGCTTTTGCCGAGCTTTCGCTGCACTGGGATGCAGCGCGGATGGATGCGCTGCTGCTAATGGTGCGCCACCCGCAGGCACATAATTACCAGGGGATGGGGGATTTCCATCTCGATCCGGTCGGGCGCGTCAGCCGTCGCAAGCCGGGCCGGGTCGCGCCCTATATCTACACCGGGATCCAGCTGGTGGCGCATCGCCTGCTGCGCGATGCGCCCGAGGGTCCGTTTTCGACCAATGTGCTGTGGAGCCGGGCGATCGAGGAAGGCCGGCTGTTCGGCATCGTCCACACCGGCGACTGGTTCGAGGTCGGCACGCCGCAGTCGATCGCGCCGACCGAGGCGCAGCTGGCCGGTGGCTGATCGCCCCGGCCCGACCGTCTACTCGATCGCCGCGCATCGCGGCTTTGCCGATGCGCTGGTGGCGGGGCTCATCCCGCGTTACGCGGACAAGGAGCTGGGCCTCGCCCGGCTGACCCTGCTGCTGCCGAGCCGCCGGGCCGAGCGCACGCTGACCGAAGCCTTCGTCCGCGCGCTCGATACCGGGGGGCGGGCCGGGCTGCTGCTGCCGCGCATGGCGGTGGTGGGCGATCTCGAGCTCGATGAGACGCTCGGCGCGCTGCTCGATCCGCTGGCGAGCGGCACCGAGATACCCCCGGCGGCCGATCCACAGCGACGCTGGCTGCGTCTGGCTCATTACATCCGCCAGTTGCAGGGCGCGGATGCCCCGAAAGGCGCGGCGCTGCTGCGGCTGGCGCTGGAGGCGGGCCGAACGATGGACCGGCTGCTGGTCGAGGGGATCGAGCCGCAGGCACTGCTGCAGGACGATGTGCTGGCGATCATCGGCGATCTGGCCGGACATTGGCGCGACAGCACGCGCGAGTTCCTGCAGCTTGCGACCTTCTGGCAGGCCGAACTGGGCCTTCGCGGCGAGGTCGATGCGCCGACCCGGCGCAACCTGTTGTTCGATCATGCAGCGCGAGCCTGGCGAGCCGCTCCGCCCGCGCATCCGATTGTCGCCGCCGGCATCACCTCGGCCTCGCCGGCGCTGGCGCGGCTGCTGCGGGTGGTGTCGGAGCTGCCGCGCTCGGCCGTGGTGCTGCCCGATCTCGATCTGGTGATGGGCGAGGACGTCTGGACCTCGCTCGGCCGCGCCGGCCTGCCCGAGGAGCCGGGTGGGGAGCCGTTCGAACGCGGCGATGCGCTGACTCATCCGCAATACCATCTCAAGCTGCTGCTCAACCGCATGGGCGTGGCGCGGGGCGAGGTGCAGCCTTGGCATCGTTCGGGGACAGGCGCGGCGCCACCGGAGCGCAGCCGGGCGATCTCCAGCCTGTTCTTGCCCCCCGCCGCCAGTGCCTCATGGGCGGCGATGGATGAGGATGCGCGGCGGCTGACCGGGGTGCGACTGATGGAAAGCGATCATCCCGGCGAGGAGGCGCAGGCCATCGCGATCCTGATCCGCAAGGCGCTGGGCACCCCGGAAAAGCGCGTGGCGCTGGTGACCCCGGATCGGGCGCTGGCGGCGCGGGTGATTGCCCAGCTCGAACGCTGGGACGTTGTTGCCGACGATACTGCCGGCCAGCCGCTGTCGCTGACGGCGGCGGGGCGGTTGTTCCTGTTGGTGGCCGAGGTCATGGGCGAACAGGCCGCGCCGGTGCCGCTGATCGCACTGCTCGGCCATCCGCTGGCTCGCGCCGGGGAAGGGCGCCCGGCCTGGCTCGAAGCGGTGCGTGCGCTGGACCTGAAGCTGCGCGGCCCGCGCCCCGACGCCGGGCTGGAGCCGCTGGCGATGCTCGCCGAGCCGCGCTGGTGGGGCGAAGTCGAGCCGATTCTGACACCGCTGCTGGAAGGCGAGGACGAACGCGGATTGGCCGAATGGCTCGACCTGCTGATCGCCGCCGCCGAGGCGCTGTGCGGCGAGGGGCTGTGGGCCAATGCCGATGGCCGGGCGCTCTCGGCTTTCGTCGAGGAGCTGGGCGAGGCCGCGCGCGAGGCCGTCCTCCCGCTAGACCGGCGCGATCTTGCGGCGGCGCTGCGCGCTGCGCTGGAACGCGTGGCGGTGCGCCCGCCCTGGGGCGGCCACCCGCGCATCGCGATCTACGGCCTGATCGAGGCGCGGATGAGCCGGGCCGATCTCGTCATCTGCGCCGGGCTGACCGAGGGCAGCTGGCCCGCCTCCAGCGCCACCGACGCGCTGCTGCCTCCGGTAGTGCTGCGTCATCTCGGCGTGCCGGCGGGAGACTTCCGCATCGGCCTTTCCGCGCATGACCTCGCTTCGGCACTCGGAGCGCCGCAGGTGGTGCTGAGCTGGGCCAGGCGCGACTCGGCCGGACCCGCGATCCCGTCGCGCTTCGTGCTGCGGGTGCAGGCGATGCTGGGAAGCGAGCTGGCAAGGAAGCACCGCGTGGACGAGGCGGTGGCGCTCGCCCGGACGATCGACCAGATACCACGTGCGCCGGACTATCCCCGCCCGCGCCCGAAGCCCTCAGCCGAGCAGCGCCGGGTCGACATCTCCGCCACCGGGCTCGACCGGCTGCGCTCGGACCCCTACCAATTCTACGCCTCTGCAATCCTTACCCTGAAGCGGCTCGATCCGCTCGATGCCGAGCCGAGCCCGGCGTGGCAGGGCATCGCGGTCCACGAGATTCTCGACACATGGCACCGCGCCGGGGCGGTGCCGGGGCAACTGGTGCCGACCGCCGAGGCTGTGCTCGACCGGATGAGCGCCCATCCGCTGATGCGCCGGCTGTGGCGGCCCCGGCTGGTCAAGGCGCTGGAGTGGATCGACACCACAATCGTGGCGCAACGGGGCGAGGGCCGCTCCGTGCTCGCCACCGAATGCTGGGGCGACATGGACCTCGCCGGCATCCGCATCCACGCCCGCGCCGACCGGATCGACCGCCTGCCCGACGGCTCGCTGGCGGTGGTCGATTACAAGACCGGCCAGCCGCCCAGCGGCAGGATGGTGGAAGAAGGCTATGCGCTTCAGCTCGGGCTGATCGGGCTGATCGCCGAGGCCGGGGGCTTCAAGGACGTATCCGGGGCGGTGCGGGGCTTCGAATATTGGTCGCTCAAGAAGAAGGATGACAGCTTCGGTTTTGTCGACGAACCAGTGCTGGAAGGGCGCAAGAAACGCGGATTGCCGCGCGATGATTTCCTCCCAGTCACTCGTAGGTTCTTGATAGAAGCCATTGAAAAGTGGATCACCGGTTCCGCACCATTCACCGCGCGCGAGAACCCGGATCTGGTGGTCTACACCGATTACGACCAGCTGATGCGGCTCGACGAATGGCTGCCGCGCCTCTCGCGCGAGGAGGTCGGCGAATGAGTGGCGGCATCAAGCAGGTCCATCCGCTGGCGGGGAACCAGCGCGGGGCGGTCGATCCGGCGGATTCGGTCTGGCTCTCGGCCTCGGCCGGCACCGGCAAGACGCAGGTGCTGTCGTCGCGCGTGTTGCGACTGCTGCTGCGCTCAGAGGTCGAGCCCGAACACCTGCTGTGCCTGACCTTCACCAAGGCCGGCGCGGCCGAGATGGCGAGCCGGATCAACGAGACGCTGGCGCGCTGGGTGAGGCTGGGCGACGCCGAGCTCGGGATCGAATTGCAGGCGATCGGCGCAGATGTCGGCCCGGAGACGCGCGAACGGGCCCGCACGCTGTTCGCCGCAGTGCTCGATTGCCCGGGCGGGGGCCTCAGGATCGACACAATTCATGCCTTCGCGCAGTGGCTGCTCGGCGCCTTCCCGGGCGAGGCGGGGCTGCTCGCTGGTTCACGGCCGATGGAAGATCGCGAGCGCGCGCTGCTCGCCCGCCAGACCCTGGCAGACCTGCTGCTCGATGCCGAGGAACGCGGCGAGACCGGGAAGCTGACTGCGCTGGAGGCACTTTCGATCAAGCTCGGCCCAGATGCCGCCGAGGCCTGGCTGTTGCAATGCGCACAGGCCCGCGAGGCGTGGTTCGGGACCGGCGCCTGGACCCCGCCGTTCGGCGCGCGGCTCAACCAGTTGCTCGGGCTGGCGGTGGATGCCGATGAGGCGGGTCTCGCCGCGCTGTGCGGCGATGACGTCTTTGACGTCGAAGCGTTGGGTTGCTGCCTCTCTGCCTATGGGCAGTGGAACGGCAAAAAGGGCCAGGCTGGACGAGTTGTTATTAAGCAGTGGCTTGATGCAGAAACTTTACAGCGATTGGAGTATCTGGACGAGCTGCACAAGGTGCTCTTTACCCAGAAGGATACAGTGCGTGATGTGCCCTCGCTCGCCAAGTTCGAGAGCGAATTTGAAGCTGCGGCGGAGAGCGTGCTGGCCTGTTCGCTGGCGATCCGCGAACAGCGGGGTCTCCTCGCATTGTCCCGTTGGCTCGAACCCCTGCTCGGCCTCGGCCGGGCCTTCGCCATCGCCTGGGACGAGGCCAAGCAGCGCGAGGGGCTGGTCGATTTCGACGACCAGATCCGCCTCGCCGCCGCGCTGCTCGATCGCTCGGAAATGGGCGAGTGGATCCGCTACAAGCTTGACCGGCAGTTCGACCATATCCTCGTCGACGAGGCGCAGGACACCAACGCGGCGCAGTGGCGGATCGTCAAGGCGCTGACCGGCGATTTCTTCGCCGGCGAGGGCGCCCGCTCCGACCGGCAGCGGACGATCTTCGTCGTCGGTGATTTCAAGCAGGCGATCTTCGGCTTCCAGGGCACCAGCCCGGAGAATTTCCGCCTTGCGCGCGACTATTTCGATCAGCTGATGGGCGCGGCGGCTGACAATGCCGCGCAGCTGCGTGGCGGCCGCGACGCCCGTCCGCTGGCAAAACTCGGGCTCGAGCGTTCGTTCCGCACGGTCCAGCCGGTGCTCGACTTCGTTGACCAGGCGATCGTGGCGATTGGTGCCCCCGCTTTCGGCCTCGATACCGCGCCCGAACCGCACCGAGGCGATACCAAGCCAGGGCAGGTGGTGCTGTGGCAACCCATCGGTCTGCCCGCCGACGAAGCGGCCGAGGACGAAGAACCGGAAGGCCCCGACTGGCTCTCCAAACCCGACCGCGACATGGCCGACCGCATCGCCCGGCAGGTCAAGCAGTGGATCGATACCGGCTATCCCCTGCACAAGGGCACGCCGCGCCACGCCACCGCAGGTGACATCATGGTGCTGGTGCGCAAGCGGCGCGAGCTGGCCGGGCTGCTCGTCGCGCGGCTGCATGCGCATGGGGTTCCGGTCGCGGGCGTCGACCGGCTCCGGCTCGGCGCGCCGCTGGCGGTGAAGGATCTGATGGCCGCGCTGCGCTTTGCGGTGCAGCCACTCGACAGCCTGAACCTGGCGGCGCTGCTGGTCTCGCCGCTGGTTGGCTGGACGCAGGAGGAACTGCTCGAACACGGTTGGCGCGGCACCAAAGGCCCGGCGCTGTGGGAGCACCTGCGCCGGAGTTCGCACCCGCTGGTCGCCGCCACCTTGCTCCAGCTAGGCGAGCTGCTGGCCCGGGCCGATTACACCGCCCCGCAGGCGCTGCTCCACTGGGTGCTGGTTGGGCCGTGGCAGGGTCGGCGTAAGCTGGTCGCGCGGCTCGGGCGCGAGGCGGAAGACCCGATCGACGAACTGGTCAACGCCGCCCATGCCTATGCGCTGACCGCGATTCCCAGCCTCGCCGGCTTCATCGCCTGGTTCGACGTGGGTGAGGGCGAGCTCAAGCGCGAGGCTGGGCGGGTCGAGGATCAGGTCCGGGTGATGACCGTACACGGCTCAAAAGGCCTGCAGGCGCCGATCGTGATCCTCGCCGATGCCACCGGCAATCCCAAGGGGCCGGGCACCCGCGGCGGGGTGCTGCTGGCCGAGCCGCAACTACAAGCTGAACTCGAACCTATCGCGCTGCCGCTGCCGCCGCTGGGCAAGGAAGACCAGCTCGGCCGGATCCGCGAGGCCGCCGCCGTGGCCGAAGCGGTGGAGCTGCAGGAGCACTGGCGGCTGCTTTACGTCGCGATGACCCGGGCCGAGGAGGCGCTGTTCATCGGCGGGGCGCTGGGCAAGCGCGAGAAGGAGCCCGCGCCGGACAGCTGGTACGCGCGGCTTTCGGCGCTGCTGCCCGAAGAGGATGCGGTGGTGGACCCGATCTGGGGTGCGGTGCGGGTGGCCGGTGCGCCGCCGCCTGACTTGCCAGTTGCCCGCCCGCCCGAGCAGCCACCGCTGCCGCTCGATCTGGCACCGCCGCTCCCGGCCTGGCTCACCGCCACGCTCGCGCCCGAGCCGCGCCCGCTCAAGCCGCTCGCGCCTTCGTCGCTGGGCGAAGACACCGGAGCGGACCCGCCGCTGCCGGCCGGTGCCATGGCCGAGGCGGCACGACGCGGGGTGCTGGTTCACAAGCTGCTGGAGCGCCTGCCCGATGTGGCCGAGGCCGAACGCGAAGGGACGGCAACGCGCTGGCTGGCCCGCAACGCCGCCGAGCTTTCCGAAGAAGTAAGGGCGGAACTGGCGGCATCGGCGCTGGCCGTCATCTCCGACCCGCGCTGGGCCGAGGTCTTTTCCAGCGCGGCGCTGGCCGAGGTGCCGGTGGCGGCGCTGGTGGGCACGCAAGTCATCGCGGGGACGATCGACCGGCTGGTGATTACCCGCGAGAGGCTCTGCATCGTCGATTTCAAAACCGCGCGGCGCCCGCCGGAAAGTCTGGAGCAGGTGCCGGTCACAAGCCTCAGGCAGATGGCCGCCTATGCCGCCGCGTTGGAGGTGGCCTATCCCGGGCGGCAGGTGGAAGCGGCGCTGCTTTACACCCACGCACCGCGCTTGATCGCCATTCCCGCCGAGGTGCTGGCGCAGCACAAGCAGGCCTTGGCCGGGAAAGAGGAAAGCTTTTGACCCACATCAGTTGCCTTCGCCGCGCTCGTGCCTAGATTGAGCGCAACCGCACAGGAGTTCTTATCATGCCGACCAAAGCCGTCACCGATGCCAGCTGGGAAGCCGACGTCCTCAAGTCCGACAAGCCCGTGCTGGTCGATTTCTGGGCCGATTGGTGCGGCCCGTGCAAGATGATCGGGCCGAGCCTCGAGGAAATCAGCGATGAGCTGGCCGACAAGGTTTCCATCGCCAAGGTGGACATCATGGAGAGCACCGATACCGCCGCGAAATATGGCGTGCAGTCGATCCCGCTGATGCTGCTGTTCAAGAATGGCGAAGTGGTCGCCAAGAAGTTCGGCGCTGCGCCCAAGAGCCAGATCAAGGGCTGGCTGGAGAGCGTTCTCTAGCCTTCAGATCTTCTGCATCCGCGCCGCCAGTTCGTCCCACAGGGCCGGAGTGGCGGCGCCGATCATTCCGGGGCGCAGGTGGTCGTCGACCCGGTAGGGTGAGCCATCGGGCCGGCAGACCTTGCCGCCGGCTTCGTTGAGGAACAGCACTCCCGCTGCGTGATCCCAGGCCAGCGTGCGCTCGAAAATCGTGATGTCGTTCTCGCCCAGCACGATGCGGGGATATTGCTCGGCGGCGCAGCGCGGGATGTCGACCAGCGTGTAATGCGGCGCGATATGCGTCTTGAGCGCCTCGCGCTTGGCCGCATCGGCAAAGATCAGCGAGATCGCGGCGATCGGCGGGGTGCTGCCGCTGGCGCGGGCACTGACCCGCTCGCCGTCGATAAAGGCGCCCTGACCGCGCTGGGCATGGCAAAAGCGGTCGCGCAGTGGATCGTAGATCCACCCGCCGATGGTCTCGCCGCGTTCGGCCAGCGCGACGAGGATGCCGAAGGGCGGCTTGCCCACGGCGAAATTGTTGGTGCCGTCAACCGGGTCGATGATCCAGCACAGCGCATCGCCCAGCCGGTCAAGCAGCGCGGGGTCGGCATGGGCCGCTTCCTCGCCGACAATCGCCGCCTCGGGCAGCAGCGCGGCGAGGCGTTCCGCCAGGATCAGCTCGGCGTCCTTGTCGGCCACGGTGACGAGATCGTCGACTGCTTTGGCGTCGATTTCATGCGCCCCAAGCCGCTGGTAGCGCGGCATGATCGCCCGCTCCGACGCTTCGCGCATGATGGCATGGACGGCGTCGTCGAGCGCCGGTGCGCTCACGATCGATAGTCCGCGTTGATCGAGATGTAGCCGTGGGTGAGATCGCAGGTCCACACCGTGGCGCGGCCTTCGCCGAGGCCGATGTCGATCTCGACCGAGACCTCGAGGCCCTTGAGATGGGCGGCGACCGGGGCTTCGTCGTAATCGGCGAGCGGCAGGCCCTGCTGCGCGCACCACACTCCGCCGAAGCCGATTGAGAGCCGGTCGCGGTCCGCGGGTTCGCCGGCCTTGCCGACTGCCATGACGACCCGGCCCCAGTTCGCGTCCTCGCCGGCGATGGCGGTCTTGACCAGCGGCGAGTTGGCGACGGCGAGGCCTATCCGCCGGGCGCTGTCATCGCTGACCGCTCCCGTTACGTCGATCCGGATGAACTTCTGCGCGCCTTCGCCATCCTTGACCACGAGATGTGCGAGCTGGCGGCAGACGTCTTCCAGTGCGGCAGCGAAGGCATCGGCGCCGGGGCTGTCAAAATCACGGAGCGGTGCATTCCCGGCCTTACCGGTGGCGAAGGCCAGCATGGTGTCGCTGGTCGAGGTGTCGCTGTCGACCGTGATGCAGCTGAAACTCGTGGCATTCGCCGCCGAGAGTAGCTCCTGCAGGAAAGCCGGCTCCACCGCCGCATCGGTGAAGATGTAGCCGAGCATGGTCGCCATATCAGGCGCGATCATGCCGCTGCCCTTGATGATCGCCGCGAGAGTGACGGTGCGACCATCGACCACGGCCTGCGCCATCGCGCCCTTGGGGAAGGTATCGGTGGTGCCGATGGTACGTGCGGCCTCTTCCCAGGTGCAGGGCGCGGCGGTGAGTGCGGCGCTAACCCCGGCGCGGGCCTTGTCCTTGGGCAGGGGCACGCCGATCACCCCGGTGGAGGAGACGAAGACCTCGTCCGGTGCGCATCCGAGGTGCCCGGCGACCTGCGCCATGATCTGCTCGACCGCCTCGCGCCCGCGATAGCCGGTGAAGGCATTGGAATTGCCGGCATTGACCACCAGCGCCCGGGCCTTGCCCAGCGCCACGCCCTCGCGGCCGAGATCGACTTCGGACGAACAGCAGACATTGCGGGTGAACACGCCCGCTACCGCCGTGCCTTCGGCCAGTTCGACATAGGTCAGGTCGCAGCGGCCCCAGTCCTTATACCCGGCCCGCGCCAAGCGCAGGGTGACACCGGCGATTGCAGGCAGGGCGGGGAAGGGGCTGGCGAGGGGTGAGACGGCGTCGGACATGGGGTGGACCTTAATCGCGGTAAACTGCTTCGTCCACGGCCATTCACGCGCGGGGTGGACGTTCCTTAACCCAGTGCATATATTGCCAAGGCAATGAACCGTTTGCTCCTCGCCCTACTGGCCCTGATCTCGGGCCTCTCCGTCCAGGCCAGCCCGGCCATGGCGCGGATTTCGGCGAGCGAGAGCGCGGAGGTCGGGTCTTACGATACCGATCGCGGGGCGCAACGCGCCGTTGCGACGCAGGCGCCGGAAAGTGCCGAGCAAAGCACGGGGCCGGACAAGCACGGGCGCGAGGCGGCACGCGGCCGTTCTTCGCGCGCCAAGGTCTATATTCCCGCCGTCCAGTACGGGGTCGATCGCGCGCACGAATAGCGCGCTTTCCTGATTCAGTGCTTTTGGCCTGAATTCAGACCTTTTGGCCGCGCTGCCCGGACCGGGTCGGCGCAGGCTTGCACCATACTCCCATTTTCAGGAAATCCCGCATGATCGGCGCCATCGCTAAGGCTATTTTCGGCTCGTCCAACGACCGTTACGTCAAATCTCTCGACAAGATCATCACCCAGATCAACGATTTCGAACCCAACATGGAGGCACTGAGCGACGACGAGCTCAAGGCCCAGACGGTCAAGTTTCGTGCGCAGCTGGATGAGGGGCAGAGCCTCGACGACATCCTCCCCGAGGCCTTCGCCACTGTGCGCGAAGCCGGTCGGCGGGTGCTGGGGATGCGCCATTTCGACGTGCAGATGATCGGCGGCATCGTGCTCCACCGTGGCGAGATTGCCGAAATGCGCACCGGCGAGGGCAAGACTCTGGTGGCGACGCTGTCGGTCTATCTCAACGCGCTGGAGGGCAAGGGCGTCCATGTCGTCACCGTCAATGATTACCTCGCCCGGCGCGATGCCGAGTGGATGGGGCAGATCTATCGCTTCCTCGGGCTCACCGTCGGCGTGATCGTGCCCAACCTCTCGGAATACGAGCGCCGCGAGGCCTATGAATCCGACATCACCTACGCCACCAACAACGAGCTTGGCTTCGATTACCTGCGCGACAACATGAAGCATGAGCGCAGCCAGATGGTGCACCGCCCGTTCAACTACGCAATCGTCGACGAGGTCGATTCGATCCTGATCGACGAGGCCCGCACCCCGCTGATCATCTCCGGGCCAACCGACGACAAGAGCACGCTCTACGTCTCGGTCGATGCGATCGTGAAGCAGCTGCCCGAAGACCTCTACGAGAAGGACGAGAAGGCCAAGAACATCACCCTGACCGAGGATGGGGTGGAATGGGCCGAGCGCCAGCTCGAGGCCGCCGGCCTGCTGGTCGGCTCCAATCTCTATGACGTCGAGAACACCCAGGTGGTCCACCACCTCGATCAGGCGCTTAAGGCGAATGGGATGTTCAAGCGCGACATCGATTACATCGTCAAGGAAGAGAAGATCATCATCATCGATGAGTTCACCGGCCGGATGATGGACGGCCGGCGCTGGTCGAACGGGCTGCACCAGGCGGTGGAAGCCAAGGAAGGCGTGCGGATCGAGCCCGAGAACCAGACCATGGCCTCGA
>CANJSX010000044.1 GCA_947477055.1 Sphingomonadaceae bacterium
CACTGCTCTTCGGTGAAGTGGCTCGAAAGGTCGTTCCAGACCTCGTCGGTGAGGTTGAAGTTCTTCACCAGCTGGTCCGCCGCGTGGATCAGCGAGAGATCCGCCGCGCTCCACGCATGCTCCGCTTCCGGCCGCTTGATCGCAGCCATCTCGGCATCGCTCAGCCCGGCCTTCTGCCCGTAGGAGATGTGCCGCGACCAGACGTAGGGCGCCTTGATCAGCCAGGCGGTGCGCATCGCAACGATTTCGCGCTCGCGCTCGGCCAGCGCGTTCTTGTCGATCATCACATAGGTCGCCCAGACCCGGAAGGCAGCGAGCGCACGGGGGTGCCGCACGAAGATCCGCGAGACGTTGAAATCGGCCTTCATCTTGCGGAAGGGGGCGATGACCTCTTCCTGCGCGGCGTTAAGCTGATCGTCGCTCAGCGGCGGCATGCGCACTTTTTGTCTGGCCATGTCTCTCCCCTTCTCTCTCATATGTCCCCGTAGGGCCGGTGCCGGCGCTCTCCCTGGCCGGCACCGGAAACTTGTTCTTACGCCTCTGTCGGCTCCGGCATCGGATACTCGTCGCCGTTCTTCACCCAGCCATCCTGCATCGAGAAGTCGAGCCGGGGCGGCGCGAAGATGTCGGCAAGCCGGTTGTTCTCGGGCGCCATGCTGACCGAAGTGTGGACCACCCGGGCCGGGATCATCGTCGCCGAGGGATTGCCGACCACCGGGTGCTGGTCTTCGCGCCAGTCGTTGCGGTCAAGGCCCCAGGGCCAGCGCATGTGGTGGAGGAATTCCCCGCCCATCACCAGCGAGCACTGCTCGAAACTGTCATGGCTGTGCGGAGACATCTTGGTGATGTCGCGCGGACCGCCCGGGGGCGGGAAGTTGAGCATGATCGTGGTGCAGCGCCAGATCGGGCCGACCTTGCCGGGCTCGCGCTCCTTCTGGAGATCATAGACGCGCAGCTTGAAACCCGAGGGCGGCGCGGGCCAGGGCTGGAACGCCGGGATGTTGGGATCGTGTTCGGCGTAGGTGTCGTTGTTCGAGCACAGGGCGCACAGGTCGTCCGACTGGGTGGAGAACAGGCGCACCACGCGGCCGCCCTTGGGCAGCACGATCTCGCTGTCGCCGGGGGGAACGATGATCACGTTATGGCCCGGGCCGCTCTTGGTCTCGCCCTTGGCGCTGGCTTCCCAGGGGGTGTTTTCGTCGGCCAGCACGATCATGTATTCGTCGATCTGGCCCTGCCGCGAGAAGCGCGCGCCGGGCGCGGCGTCGAGGTAGTTGACGATCAGGTTCTGGCCGCGGGTGTACCAGCTCTTGCCATTGGCGTCGCTCTCGCCCGGCTCGTCTTGATAATAGAGGCCGTAGCTCGGCTGGGTGGTGGTGGTGCCGCTCCCGGTGCTGGTCGCAGACGCCATCTTCGAGCGTGGGTCGGATTTGTCGTAAGTTGCTGCCATTGTGAATGCTCTCCCAAAGGACGGCCGGGTACATCGCCGGTCCAATTACATAACATGATAAGTAAGCAGCCCGAACGAGTCGAGTCAACGCGTCTCGTTCAAGTTCGCGATCAACCGATCCGATGGTTGGCGAGCAGTTCCACCCCCTGCACCAGCGCCGAATGGTCCGCCTGACCCAGCCCGTTGGCCTCGCAGGCCGCCATCAGCTGCGCGGTCGCCGCAGTGTTGGGCAGCGAAACCGAGAGGCTGCGCGCGGCATTGAGTGCAAGGGCGAGGTCCTTGCGGTGCAGCGCAATGCGGAAGCCGGGATCGAAGGTCCGCTTGGTCATGCGCTCGCCATGCACGTCGAGGATCCGCGACGAGGCGAACCCGCCCTGCAGCGCCTGCCGCACCTTCTCGGGATCGGCCCCGGCCTTGGAGGCGAAAACCAATGCCTCGGCCACGGCAGCGATGTTGAGGGCGACGATGATCTGGTTGGCGACCTTGGCGATCTGCCCGCAGCCGACCTCGCCGACACGGGTGATGTTCTTGCCCATCAGTTCGAACAGCGGCATCGCATCCGCCACATCGGCCTCGCACCCGCCGACCATGATCGAGAGGCTCGCCGCCTTGGCGCCGACCTCGCCGCCGGAGACCGGCGCATCGACATAGCGCCCGCCGGCCGCCGCCACCCGCCGCGCGAAGTCCTGCGTGGCGACCGGGTCGATCGAGCTCATGTCGATCACCAGCGTTCCCGGCCTCAGCCCCGCGACGATCCCGTTGGGGCCAAACAAAGCGCCTTCCACGTCCGGCGTATCGGGCAGCATCAGGATCACCGCATCCGACCCGGCGGCCAGGTCTGCGGGGCTGACGCAGGCCATCGCCCCGCCGGCAACCAGCTCTTTCGGCAGGGGTGAGCGGTGCTGTACCAGCAGCAGCTCATGCCCGGCTGCCTGCAGATGCCCCGCCATCGGGCGGCCCATGATACCGGTACCTAGAAATCCAATTTTCATCGCGTGCTCCAGAGTCTCAATCAGTCGAGATAGGGGGTGGTCCAGCCAAGGCCGGCAAAGGTATCGCCCAGCGGCGCGTATTCGCAGCCGATCCAGCCGGCATAACCGAGGCGGTCGATATGCGCGAGCAGCCAAGGGTAGTTGATTTCGCCAGTGCCGGGCTCGTGGCGGCCGGGATTGTCGGCCAGCTGGATGTGGCCGATGCGTGGCAGCAGGCGTTCGATCGTCCGGGCGAGATCGCCCTCCATGATCTGCATGTGGTAGATGTCGTAAAGCAGCTTCACGTTGCTCCGCCCGGCGGCGTCGATCACCTCGAGCACCTGCGCGGTGGTGCTGTAGAAGTAACCCGGAATGTCGCGGGTGTTGATCGGCTCCAGCACCGCGGTGATGCCGTGCGGAGCGAAGGTATCGGCGGCGTGGCGGACGTTGTCGACCAGAGTAGCGGTCCAGACCGCACGATCGGCATCGGCGGTGATCTTGCCGGCCATCACGTGGACCACCTTTGTGCCGGTCGCCAAGGCATAGCGCAGCGCGGTGTCGATCCCGGCGATGAATTCGTCCTGCCTGGCAGGATTGGCCCCGGTCCCGCGATCGCCCGCGGCCCAGTCGCCCGGGGGAGTGTTGAACAGCGCGAATTCCAGCCCCAGCCGCTTCATCCGGCTGACAATTTCGTCCTCTGGCGCGACGTAGGGCTCGACGCATTCGATCGCCTTGAACCCGGCTGCCGCTGCCGCGTCGATCCGGTCAAGGAAGGGCAGGTCCTGGAAGAGCATGGTGAGATTGGCAGCGAGTCTGATCACGGCGGGCTCCGCTGAAAGTCCGGAGGTTGATGGATATGCCGCGCGAAAGAAAAGCCGATCCGACCCTGCGGCCGACCCCCGAACTCCCCGTTTACGTAGCGTTTTACACACAATGGTCGAACTGCTAGGCGCGTCAAGCCCATTCCGGCCGACCGGCCGCAACATTTTCGGAGCTGCCTTGATGGACGTCCTCCTGACCCGCCGTTGGCCCGCAGAGGCCGAGGCGGCGTTCACCGATCGCTTTGCCGCCGCCATCTCCACCGATGATATTCCGCTCACCGCCGAGCAGCTGCGCGAGGCGCTGACCCGCTATGACGTGATCTGCCCGACGGTTAGTGACAAGCTTCCGGCAGCGCTATTCGAGGGCGCGCAGATCCGCACAAAGCTGATCGCGAACTACGGCGTTGGGTTCGAACACATCGATATCGAGGTATGCAAGCGCCACGGTATCATGGTCAGCAATACCCCGGGCGTGCTGACCGACGCCACCGCCGAACTCGCCCTGACGCTGATGCTGATGGTCGCCCGCCGCGCGCCGGAAGGGCTGCACGAAGCCGAGGAAGGCCGTTGGACCGGCTGGCGGCCGACCCACCTGGTCGGCACCTCGCTCGCGGGCAAGGTGCTGGGGCTGGTCGGCTACGGCAAGATCGCGCGTTCGCTCGCGGTAAAGGCCCATGCCGCGCTGGGCATGCGGATCGCCTGCTACGCGCGCCGCCCGGTCACGGTCGAGCATGGCGAACCGGCGGTGGAGCAGGCCGCGTCGCTTGAAGAACTGCTCGCCATCTCGGATGTGGTCTCGCTCCATGTCCCGGGCGGGGCCGAGACCAACGGCATGATCGGCGCCGCCGAGCTTGCTGCGATGAAGCCGGGTGCGATCCTGATCAACACCGCGCGCGGCACGGTGATCGATCACGCCGCGCTGGTTGAAGCACTGAAATCGGGCCACCTCGGAGGGGCGGGACTCGACGTCTATCCTGCCGAACCGGCGATCCCGGAGGGGTTGATCGGGCTGCCCAACGCGGCCCTGCTCCCGCATCTCGGCAGTGCGACCCACGAGACGCGGATCGGCATGGGCCTGCGGGTGCTGTCCAATGTCGAGGCCTTCGCAAAGGGCGATTCCCTGCCCGACAGGGTATGCTGAGCGGCGCTCTAGTCGGGCTCGGCCGGCCCGACCTCGCGATGGATGGCGGCCATGAAGCGGTCGACCGCCGCAGTCGCTGCGATCAGTTCGGCATCGCTCAGGCCGACCAGCACGCGGTGCCGCTCGGGATCAAGCACGGCCTTGGTCTTGCGGAACACGTCATGCCCCTTTTCGGTCAGCTGGATGATCCGCGAGCGGCCGTCATCGGGGTTTTCGAGCTTCTCGATCAGTCCGTCAGCCTCGAGATTGCCCAGTGTGCGCACCAGCGTCGGCCAGCGCACTCCCAGCCGTTCGGCCAGCATCACGGTGGTAACCGGCGGATCGGAAAAGCTGATCGCGTGAAGCGTCTGCCAACGCGCGCGGGTCTGGCCGGTGGCGCGCTGGATCGCCCGGTCGATGAATTGTACCCAGCGGCGCGTCGCGAGGATCAGCTTGCGCGAGAAGATGAATTCGATCGTCTCCCGGCCGCCGTCCGGATAGAAATCCGAAAAGCGCGGGGCCAAATATTCGAACGGGTCGTGGGCGGTGTCCGGATCGTTCATCGCGTTCCCGGCAGCAAGGTGAGGGAACGACTGCATGACACCAATCGGCGCGCTTGCCAATCGGCTCGCCTGCTTGCGTCCACCGTATCGGAAAGGGCCGGGCGATGAGCAGTGACGGCTGGCGCGCGCTGATCACGGCCGAACGCCTGCCGGAGAGCTATGCGCAGATCGTCGCGCGCTGGTGGATGCCGTTGGCGGAGCGGATCGCGGCACGGGCGCGGGCGAAGGCACCGCCGCTGTTTGTCGGGATTTCCGGGGCGCAGGGCAGCGGCAAATCCACCGTTTGCCGCTTTCTCGACTCGCTGTTGGCAGAGCAGGGCCTGCGCACCGCCACCCTCTCGATCGACGATTTCTACCTCACCCATGCCGAGCGGCAGGCATTGGCGCGCGAGGTGCATCCGCTACTGGCAACGCGCGGGGTTCCCGGCACGCATGATGTGGCACTGATGGCTGCTGCTTTCGATGCGTTGGAGCGCCGCGAAACGCCGATCATCCGCGTCCCCCGCTTCGACAAGGCGCAGGACGACCGCGCCGTGCCGGAAAGCTGGCACGAAATCGCCACCGACGTGGATGTCGTGCTGTTCGAGGGCTGGTGCGTCGGCGCTGCCCCGCAGGACGAGGCCGCGCTGGCCGAGCCGATCAACCCGCTCGAGCGGGTGGAGGATGCCGAGGGGCACTGGCGCCGCTTCGTTAACGCGGCGCTATCCGGGCCTTATGCGGCGCTGTTCGCCCGGCTTGACCTGCTGGTCGCGCTGCTGCCGCCGGATTTCGAATCCGTCCGCGCCAATCGCGCCTTGCAGGAAAGCAAGCTCGCCGCCGGGACCGGACCGGACCGGCGGATGGACGCCGCCGCGCTCGACCGCTTCCTCGCGCACTACCAGCGCATTACCCTGGCGCTAATGCAACGCCTGCCAGCCAGCGCCGACATCGTGGTGCGTCTGGGCCCAGGTCAGGATATTCTCTCGCTGACGGCCAAAGCCTAACTCGCCGGCTCCACCGCCACCGCTTCTCGCACCACCGCGCCCTGCTTGCGCAGCTCGGCCTGTAGTAGCGACACATCGAGCGCCCGCGGCTGGCAATCCTGCGCCACGCTGAGCGCAGCAGCCGCGCCGGCGGCATGGCCGGTCAGCCAGCATTGCGGAATCTCACGCATGAAGCCGTGTGAATTGGCATCGCAGGACATGTGCCGCCCGGCCGCCAGCAATCCGTCAAGCCGCACCGGCACCAGCGAGCCATAGGGCACCGAGATCACCGGGAACTTCGGGCTGACCGAAGGGCTGATCCCGACTTCGTCCGGGGCCACTAGCCCGGCATCCCACTGCGCGCGGACGATCTTGCCCACGCCAGCCAAACGCCGCGTATGGCGCACGCCCAGTTGCGACGCGCTTTGCAGCATGTAGGCCTCTTCGAAGCCCGGTGCATTCTCGCGGAAGAAGTTGCAGTGCGTCGCCATGAAGCGGTGCGAGCGGATCTCCACTTCGGTCATGTCGTCGACATCAAGCGCCGAGAGGCCCGACTGGCGCGGCCCGAGGTACAACGCGATATCCTTGCGCCACGAGACATAGGGCGGCTGGAAAAAGCCGAGCCGCTCGCGCCCCAGCGCCATGAAGGCATTGAACTGGTCGGGATCGCCGGTGCGGAAATCGATCCAGCGGTCCATGTCGACCCCGCCGAGCATGAAGCCGGTGTTCATGCTGTGGTGGACGTCGCCTTCCTCGATGTCGCTCTCGAATTCGCCGCCAGCGCGGGCGAAGATGTCGCCGTCGCCGGTGCAGTCGACCACCACCTTGGCACGCAGCGCCTGCCGGCCGGCCTTGCTCTCGAAGATCACCCCGCCGACGCGGCCGTCCTCGACAATCGGGATCGCCGCCCAGGAATGGAACACCAACCGCACCCCGTGCTCGAGCAGCATTTCCTGGCTGGCCAGCTTCAGCCGCTCGGGATCGATCGTCGGCGCCCAGGAGACGATGCCGTGGAAGGCCGAGGTACGCGAGCCCCAGTATTTCGCCGAAGCCGGATCGCGCGAGCCCCACAGATCGCGCGGTGGGCCGGCCTTGCCCTCTGCCGGGAGCCGGTCGAGAATGTCCTCGGCAAACCCCTTGATGATGTGGTTGCCGTCCCAGTCTGTCATCCGGTCGATCCAGATGACGAGGCCGCCGGTCGATAGCCCGCCCAAGGCATTGTAGCGCTCGAGCAGCACTACATCGGCGCCCGTCTTGGCTGCGGCATAGGCCGCCGCAGTGCCAGCCGGGCCGCCGCCCACCACCAGCACATCGCAGCTATGGTAGACCGGGACCTTGCGGGCCTCTTCCTCGACATAACCGAAGCCATTGCGCGGCGGCAGTGCACGGCTGGTCGCCTCGAAGACGTCGGATGCAAGGAACCGGTCGAGCGACTGCTTGACCGCGCGGGTGGTGGGCTGGGTGCTGGGCTGCTCGGGCGTGTTGCTCATCCGTGCTCAGGCCCCGGTCTTGATCATTTTGGGGGTCTTTATCAGCTTGGGCATTTCGGTGAACAGTCGGCCGAACGGATCGGGGCCGGGATCTTGATAGGTACGCTCGCGCACGGTGGTGCGGTGCATGTCGCGCCGTTCGTTCTCGGCGTCGTATTCGCCGCCGCGATGCTGGGCGACGAGATTGTTCCAGATCGTGAGGTCGCCGACGCTCCAGCTCACCGAGAAGATATATTCGGGGCGGACGATCCATTCGTTGAGCTGGCGGATCAGGGCACGGCCCTCGTCCTTGTCCATCCCGACGATGTCGCGGCAATGCGCGCCGACATAGAGCGCCTTGCGCCCGGTCTTCTTGTCCTCGTAAATCATCTTGTGGCGGGCCAGCACCCGGTCGTCGATCTCGGCTTCGTCGATGTCTGCCCCGCCCTGCTTGCGCGACCACCACAGCGAATGTTCACCAACCAGCCCTTCGAGCTTGTCCTTCAGTTCCTGCGGCAGGTCGTCATAGGCCGAGCGGGTATCGGCGAACCAGGTCAGGCCGTCCTTGGAGGGCACTTCATGCGCCAGCAGCGCCGAATAGGCCGAGCGCACCGGCATGAACGAGCTGTCGGTGTGCCACAGCTGGTCGCCCTTGCGATAGACCGCGGCGGAGGGATCGAGGTTGATCTCGTTATCCGGCCCGATGTTGGACGAGGCGAAGATTTCGCGCGGCAGTTGGCGCTTGGCCCTTCCGTTCATCGGGCGAGCCGGAGACTGTTCGAGGACGCCGAAAATGCGGCTGAACTCGATGTGTGAGGCATCGTCGAGCCCGGTATTGCGATAGACCGTGATGCCCCAGATGTCCTGCAGCTCGACCAGCTTCTGCGCCACTTCGGGCGAGAGCTTCCGGGTCAGGTCGACGCCGGAGATCTCAGCGCCAAAGCGGGGGAGAATCGGGGTGACCTTGATGTCGGCGAGCGTATTGGGCACTTGGGAATCCTTTCCTGGCCAGCGGAGGGTAGAATCCATCCTCCGGCGGCTTGACCGCGCCCGATATAAGTAACATGCTACATAGGTCAAATCAAATCACCCGATAGATTGCGCGAGGAATCGCGCGCCACCGGAACGGAGCACCATGGTACGACTGACCGATGCCGAACAGGCCATGTGTGATGGCACGCAAGGCCCCGCCGTCGCCAAGGCGATGGATCTGCTGATCCGCTATGCCGAGGCGCTCGGGGCGGAGAGCTTCGTCGAGACCAACAATGTCGCCGGTGTGCCCGGCTCCTCCACGCCATGGCTCAAGCAATATTACGCCGAGCAGGGCGGGGACTACCGCGCAGTGTTTTCACACTTCGATCTCGATTCGGACGAGACCGTCGACGTCCCGCGAATGAACGCCTTTTCCTGCCACCTGCAAGGCGGAATGGACCCGAATCTCTGGCGCGAACAGGGCATGAGCGAGGAGGCGCACGACAACTTTGTTTCCGACGAGAAGGACGTCGCCACCCACGGCATCCAGGTGCTCAAGACCTGCACACCCTATATTGCCGGCAACGTCCCCGTGATGGGTGAGCATTGCGCCTGGATGGAATCGAGCGCGGTGGTGTTCTGCAATTCGGTGATCGGCGGACGGACCAATTGCGAGGGGCGCGAATCGACCAGCGCGGCGATGCTGGCCAAGCGCATTCCGGACTGGGGCTTCCACCGCACCGAGTTCCGTCGCGGCCAGCACTCGGCGCAGGTGCAGGTGCCGGTTGGCGACGTGTTCGAATGGGGCCTGCTCGGCTACTGGACCGGCGGCACGGTGGACGACACCATCCCGGTGCTCGAAGGCCAGCTCGGCGCGCCCTCGCTGATCCGCCACAAGCATTTCGGCGCAGCGGCGGCTTCTTCGGGCGGGGTCGAGATGTACCACATGGTGGGCATCACCCCGGAAGCGCCCAGCGCCGAGGCGGCCTTCGGCGGCGCGCGCCGGGGCGAACGCTTCGTTTACGATGCCGCCGCCCGCAAACGCACATGGGAAAGCCTCAACAGCGTCGGCTCCTCGCGCGATGTCGATTTCATCATGCTCGGCTGCCCGCATTATTCGATCGAGCAGATCGCCGAGGCGGCCTATCTGATCGAGGGCCGCAAGGTCCACGCCAATACCCAGCTGTGGGTCTTCACCAGCCGCGCGGTGAAGGCCACCGCCGATGCCTGCGGCCATACCAAGGTGCTGCAGGATGCCGGGGCCTATCTGATGACCGACACCTGCTCAGCGATCAGTCAGGCCGTGCCCAAGGGCACCAAAGTTGCCGGCTTCGACAGCGCCAAGCAGACGCATTACCTGCCCGCGATCATGGGGATCGAGGGCTGGTACGGCACCTTGTCGGAATGCATCGATGCGGCCTGTACCAGCCGCTGGGAGGGACGCCTGTCATGAGCAGTGACGTGATCGAACGCGAACCGGACATCATCATCACCGGCCGCCGTGTGGTCGGCGGCGCGGCCGAGGGCGAGGCGCTGGTCACCCGCGAGACGATCTCCGGCTGGGGCGGCGTCAACGCCATGACCGGGACGGTGATCGAGAATCGGCACGAGCTCAAGGGCGTGAGCTTTGCAAACAAGGTGCTGGTGTTTCCGGGGGCCAAGGGCTCCTCGGGCTGGTCGGGCGTGTTTCACATGACCCGGCTGGCGGGCACTGCACCGCTTGCCATGCTGTTCAACACCATGACCACTAAGGCCGCGCTCGGTGCGGTGGTGACGCGGGTTCCCACTCTCACCGATTTCGACCGCGATCCGCTCGAATGCATCGAAACCGGTGACCGGGTGCGGGTCGACGGGGATGCGGGAACAGTGAAGATCTGGAAGGCAATTGCAGCGGGTTAGCGCCGGGTTAGTGGCTACTTACTATTGCCAGGGCCGCCGCGCGCCTGGTGCCAGCCGCTCGGTCGCCTCCAGCCGCCGCGCCTGGCGCGATTCGAGCGCGAGGGTGAGGATCGGCTGCGGGTTCGCCACGAACTGGCCCGGCGACATGCCGAACAGCTCGGTAAACTCGCGGATCAGGTGGCTCTGGTCGTAATAACGCAGCTCCAGCTCATCCGCTTCGGCCTCATCCGCCACTCCGCGCAGATGGCTGGCCATGTCCAGCGCCCGGGCGCGCCGCAAGACCTTCTTGGGGCTCATCCCGTAGTCGCGCCGCACGATCCGCTCAAGCCGGCGCAAAGCCACCCCGCCGATGCGGGCAATCTCCGCCACCGGCAGCGTGGGGTTGGTCATGCTCACGGCCTCGAAAAAGGCGGTGATGGGATCGGGTTCGGCGGCGCCGGTCTGCACGAGTACCTGGCGGATGAACTGTTCGAGAACCTGCAGCCATTGCTCCGGCTCGCTGCAGGCATCCAGCTGGTCGAGCGCCACTTGCCCGGGCGACCCGTAGACATCGCAGGGACGGATGCGATCGATGAATTCGACCGTGTCGAGATTCATCACCGCATGGCCCGCGCCGGGCCGCAGCGAAATCCCGATGCTGGTGAAACTGCCCCGGACCGTGATCGGCATCAGCTTGCTCTGCGGACCGAAGATCAGTGCCGACCGGCCTTCGTGCATCGGCCCGTCGATAGTCTGCGCGGTCCAGTCGCCGCGCGTCTGGATGCGGACGACGGTGGTGTCGTTGAACAGCCCGCAATCGATCGTATGATCGTCCGGAATCTCCACATCGGTCGCATAGAGCCGGGCGATCCAGGGGGCGAGATCCGGCGAAGGTGCGCGGCTGTAGGACAGAGGCTGGCCGAGCCGCGAGACCCCGTGGCGCGGCACGAATGCGCTATCCACTGCCGGATTGCCCCGTTTCATCACCCTGTTGCGCCCGCTTTCCTTTGTTCGCCCCAATTTTGACAACAAGGGTATGACAAAGCAAGTTTCCCCCGTCGTTTCATCCAATCTGGGCCAAGACTTGACCGGCAAGCTGTCATGGTTGCACAGGTGCCGGTATGAAACTCGATGCCGATATCGCCCTCGCCCTGCGCCTTGCCGATGCGGCGGGCGATGTCATCCGCCCCTATTTCCGCGCGCCGATGTCAAGCGAGCGCAAGGATGACGCAACTCCGGTGACGATTGCCGACCGCGAGGCGGAGGAGGCGATGCGCCGGATCCTCAAGGCCGAAGTCCCGCGCGATGCCGTCCACGGCGAGGAATTCGGTGCCACCACCGGCAAATCCGGGCGGACCTGGGTGCTCGATCCGATCGACGGCACTGCGGGCTTTCTCGCCGGGCGCCCGATCTTCGGCACGCTGATCGCACTGGTGGTGGAAGGCTGGCCCGTACTCGGCGTGATCGACCAGCCGATCCTCAAGGAACGCTGGATCGGGGTGAGCGGCAAGCCGACCACACTTAACGGCCGCGAAGTGCGCACCCGGGCCTGCCGCAGCCTGGCCGATGCGACGATTGCGACCACCGGGCCGCATTATTTCGACGACCATGAAGGTGGGCACTTCATGGGTCTCGCCGCCAAAACCGACCATCGCCGCATGGTGATGGGCGGGGATTGCTACAACTACGCCCAGCTCGCCACCGGCCAGATCGACATCGTCTGTGAGGCCAACCTCAAGCTGCACGACTGGGCGGCGCTGGTCCCCGTGGTCGAGGGCGCCGGCGGGATGATGTGCGACTGGAACGGCGATCCGCTCCACGCCGCGAGCAGCGGTCATGTGCTGGCGCTGGGTGATCCGGCGCGGCTCGAGGATGTGATCGAGGCGCTGGCCTGCCAGCATTGAGGCGGCTGGCTGGAGCGATTCGCCGTCACTCCGCTTCGGGGTATCCGCTCCAGGCCCGGTATGCTGCGATCAACGACTCCGGCCCGCCAAACCCGCCGCTCTTGGTGATCAGCGTGTAAGTCACGCCAGCGCCAGTGCCGCGGGCAACCGGCATCCCCGGCGCCAGCGAACCGAGTGGTACCAGCAGTTTGATCTCCGCAAGGCGGATGAAGGCCGAGGCGGTGTCGCCGCCGCTCAGCAGCAACGTCGTGACGGCCTGCTTCCGGGCGCAGGCCAGCGCCCGTTCAGCCAGTTCGGCGGATACCATCACCGGGTCGAGCTGGCCCGGTGGTGGCTGCAGGACGATGGGCCACCCGCCGGTCAGCCCGGTTTCGGTCAGCATCGCAACCTGCGCCAGCGTGATCGGATCGCGCGAACCGATCGCCATGATCATCCGCCGCTCGCCGGCGGAGGCCGGACGGGGCGGCGCGGACACCGGCGCTCGCGCTCCGGCTATTTCAAGGGCCAGTGCTTCCGCCAGCCCGCTCGCTCCCGCCGCGATGGTGTCAGAACAGCGCGACCAGATTCGCCGAGCGATTTCCGTCATGGCGGCAAGGTCTGCGCAGTCGGGGATTTCCCACCCCGGCCGCGCCACAATCGGGATCGCGGCATCGACCCCGAAGCCGGTGACCGCTGAGTCCCTGACAAACCGCCCCATGGCCGGGATCGCCGGGGCGATAATCGCCGCGCCCCGTCCGCTCGCTTCGGCCAGCGCGGCAATTTCGGGCACGACATTGCCCTTCATCCGCGAATCGATCTTCTTGAACAGGCAAGCAGGATCGTGCGGCGAGAGCAGCGCCCAGGCCTGTCTGACTGCCAGCTCCGCATCCTGAGGCGGCAACCCCCTGCTCTCGGTATTGACCGCAACCACGTCCGATAGGTCCTCCGGAAGCGCATGCAGCGCCTCGACGGAGGTGGCCACCACCACCCGCAAGCCGGCGCGAGCAAAGGGCTCGGCACTGTCGAGCGCGCCGGTCAGATCGTCGGCCACGATGGCCAGGCGCAGGCTCATTGATACTTCCCCCTCGAGCGCCGCTTCATGCATCGCCCGGTGCCAGCATAACCGATTTGAGCTTTGCGGCCAGATTCGGATCGGCTAACCGGCCCGCAGCCATGCGAGGGGAGCAGGCACGACCATGCGCAGACTTCTTCTGACTATTGGCGATCCCGCCGGGGTCGGCCCGGAAATCGCCTGCCGGGCGGTGGCCGAGCTTTCGCCCGAACGCCGCGCGCAGGTCACGCTGGTCGGCACCCTGGAAGTGCTCGAACGCGCCCGGGCCGTGACTGGCGCTTCGCTTGAATTCACCGCGACGCCCGGCGGCGCGGGCGTTCATGTCGAACAGGTCGCGCTGCCAGTGCCGCCGCCAGCCTGGGGCAAGGTCAATCCCGCCGCCGGCGATGCCGCTTACCGCTATGTCGAGCGTGCGATCGCCCTTGCCCTGAGCGACGGCGGCTGCATCGTCACCGCACCGATCAACAAGGAAGCGCTCAACCTCGCCGGGCATCATTATGATGGTCACACCGGAATGATCGCCGCGCTGACCGGCGCGCGCAGTTCCTTCATGCTGCTGGCGGCGGAGCAATTGGCCTGTGTCCATGTTTCGACCCATGTCTCGCTGCAGGATGCCATCACCCGGGTCACGCCGGAACGGGTGCTCGACACGATTCTCGCTGGCGATGCCTTCTTCCGCCGGATCGGTACAGCCCGCCCGCGCATCGCCGTCGCCGGGCTTAATCCGCATTGCGGGGAGAACGGGTTGTTCGGCAATCAGGATGGTCAGATCATCGCCCCGGCCATCGCCGAAGCGCAGCGGCGCGGAATCGACGTCTCCGGGCCGATCTCGCCCGACACCGTCTATTATCGCGCCTCGCGGGGGGAGTTCGATCTGGTGGTGGCGCAATATCACGACCAGGGGCACATCCCGATCAAGCTGATCGCCTTCGATACCACAGTGAACATCTCGCTCGGCACTCCGGTTGATCGCACATCGGTCGATCACGGCACCGCCTTCGACATTGCCGGGACCGGCAAGGCCAGCCACGTCAACATGCTGGCCGCGATTGCCTATGGCGAGAAGCTGGCGATGACGCCGCGCCCGGAAGCCGCCTAAACGGCTTGCTTTCGACGGCTTGCTGCACTAGGGGCCGCCGCTTCACGACACGTGATTCACGATCCGCCTGGCTGAATGGGCTGCCAAGGCTGATCCACACGTCGATCTGAAAAGGAGACGAAAATGCCCAAGCTCAAGACGAAGAGCGGCGTGAAGAAGCGCTTCAAGCTCACCGCCACCGGCAAGGTGAAGCATGGCGTGGTTGGCAAGCGCCACCGCCTCA
>CANJSX010000045.1 GCA_947477055.1 Sphingomonadaceae bacterium
CCTTCACCACCCGCTCAGCAGGGGCCTTTACCGGCGATTTTTTCAAGGAGGACTGGGACTTCATCTTCGTTCCTTCGTCACTACGACGAAGCCCCAACCCTCCTAAATTCAAAACCTCAAATCTGTGCCATTGGTGCTGACGGGGAACAATCCTTCCCGACCTCGACGACCGGGGCAAGCTGGGCGAACTGGCCGCGCGGCTGATCCAGATCGTCTCGCTGCCCTACCCGATCGACGGCAAGCGCGCGATTATCGGCACCTCGATCGGGATCGCGGTCGCACCGTATGACGGGATCGAGAAGGATGACATCATCCACAGCTCGGATCTGGCGCTTTATGCCGCGAAAAACGGGGGCCGCGGGCAATTCCGCTTCTATACGACGGACCTCAAGGACGAGGCCGAGGAACGCCGCCTGCTGATCGACGATCTGCGCGAGGCCTTGGCGCAGGAACAGTTGCAGCTGCACTATCAGCCGGTCGTGCGCACCGCAGACAACATGGTGGTCGGGTTCGAGGCGCTGATGCGCTGGGAGCATCCGGAGCGCGGCTATGTCAGCCCGGCAACGTTCATTCCGGCTGCCGAAGAAACCAGCCTGATCAACAATCTGGGCGAATGGGCGCTGCACCGGGCGTGCGACGATGCGGTGCAATGGCCGGCGTCGGTGCGCGTCGCGGTCAATGTCTCGGCGCGCCAGTTCACCAATCCCGGCTTCACCGCAGTCGTCGCCAATGTCCTGACCTCCTCCGGGCTGGAACCGGAACGGCTCGAGCTTGAGCTCACCGAGAGTGTGTTTATGGGCGACAGCGAGACCACCGACAGCATCTTCAAATCGCTCAAGGAGCTTGGCGTACGCCTGGCGCTCGACGATTTCGGCACCGGCTATTCCTCGCTCAGCTATCTGCGCTCGGCCCCGTTCGACAAGATCAAGGTCGACAAGAGCTTCGTCGACAGCTGCACCCAGCAGGACCAGAACAGCGCCAAGATCATCACCGCGATCATCGGCCTGTCCGATGCACTAGGGATGGAAACCACGGTCGAGGGCGTCGAAGCCTTCGACCAGCTCGAACTGGTCTGCGGGCGCGGGGCCAAGCTGATCCAGGGCGGGATCTATGCCAAGGCGATGCCGCAGGACGAAGTGCTGCAGCGCATGGCGGCCGGCGAATTCTGCATCCAGCCCGATGGGCCGGAGCGCTACCGGGCCGATCGCCGTTCGGTGTTCCGCCGGATCGGCCTGATTCACGAAGACCACCGCTACGAAGCGGTAATGCGCGACCTGTCCAAGACCGGTGCGAGCATCGAGGGACTGATTGGTGTGCCGATCGACACCGGGCTGGTGCTGGACCTCGGTGCGGGTCAGCTGGCGGTGTGCTCAGTGATCCGCGTCCAGGATGCGATGATCTCGGTCGAATTCGAAACGCCGCTGGTCAGCGACGGTGCTGGCGGACTGGTCACGCGTCACCGTGTCTCGCCTTATGCCCTGGCTGCGGCCGGAATGCCGCTCGCCTCGCTCTCGGGGGGCAGCAATTCGCTGACCATCAGCGCAAACGCTTCTACCAGCAAGCCACAGTTCCTGCAGGTGACCGTCGGCCGCCATTGACCTGCCGAGCGTAACCGGCGCCTACTGACCCCTTGCCAATGCCTGCCCCGCCCCTTAGCGGCGGCGGCACAATCGCCAAGGAGTCGAACATGGTCCCCCGTTACGCCCGCCCCGCGATGGTCGCGATCTGGGAACCGGAAGCGCGCTATCGCATCTGGTTCGAGATCGAGGCGCATGCCACGCAGAAACTCGGCGAGCTTGGCGTCGTTCCGCCCAGCGGCGCGCAGGCGCTGTGGGACTGGTGGGCGACCAATCCCACCATCGACGTTGCCGCGATCGACGCCATCGAAGCGGTGACCAAGCATGACGTGATCGCCTTCCTTGACTGGGTGGCCCAGCAGGTCGGCCCGGAAGCGCGCTTCATGCACCAGGGCATGACCAGCTCCGACGTGCTCGACACGACGCTGAGCGTGCAGCTGGCAAAGGCCAGCGACCTCCTGCTGGCCGACCTCGACGCGCTGCTTGCCGCGATCAAGCGCCGGGCGCTGGAGCACAAATATACCCCCACCATCGGGCGCAGCCACGGCATCCATGCCGAGCCGACCACCTTCGGGCTGAAGCTCGCCCAGGCCTATGCCGAGTTCGACCGCTGCAAGGCGCGGCTGGTGGCGGCGCGCGCGGAAATCGCCACCTGCGCGGTCTCGGGCGCAGTCGGGACCTTTGCCAATATCGATCCCTCAGTGGAGGAATATGTCGCGGAGAAGCTGGGGCTGGCGGTGGAACCCGTCTCGACCCAGGTGATCCCGCGTGATCGGCATGCGATGTTCTTCGCCACGCTGGGCGTGATCGCCAGCTCGATCGAGAGACTTGCCGTGGAAGTCCGCCACCTCCAGCGCACCGAGGTGCTCGAGGCCGAGGAATATTTCTCGCCGGGCCAGAAGGGCTCGAGCGCCATGCCACACAAGCGCAACCCGGTGCTGACCGAAAACCTCACCGGCCTTGCCCGCATGGTCCGCGCTGCCGTCACGCCGGCGCTGGAAAACGTCGCGCTGTGGCACGAGCGCGATATCTCGCACTCCTCGGTCGAGCGCTACATCGGCCCCGATGCGACGATCACGCTCGATTTCGCCCTAGCCCGCCTGACCGGCGTGATCGACAAGCTGCTGGTATATCCCGAGCGGATGCAGAAGAACCTCGACCGGATGGGCGGTCTCGTCCACTCGCAGCGGGTGCTGCTGGCGCTCACGCAAGCCGGAATGGAACGCGACGCCGCCTACCGGCTCGTTCAGCGCAACGCGATGAAGGTGTGGGAGAGCGACGGGCAGCTCAACCTGCTCGAACTGCTCAAGGCCGATCCCGAAGTCACCGCCGCGCTGCCGGTCGAGCAGCTCGAGGACAAGTTCAACCTCGATTATCACTTCAAGACGGTCGACGTGATTTTTGCGAGGGTGTTCGGGGAATAATTCCTCCCCGGCACGGGGAGGGGGACCACGAAGTGGTGGAGGGGCACAGGCCGGTGGTCCTGTGCTCTCGACGCAGCGAGCCCCCGCCCGTGCCCCTCCACCATGCTGCGCATGGTCCCCCTCCCCGTGCCGGGGAGGAACTTGCGCCCCGCTCCCATCCCGCCTAGCACTGTCTACATAGCCCCAAGGGGTTGGAGGCTGTAACCATGCAAATCATCCGCACGATTATCTGGGTGGTGCTGTTGGTCGCACTCGCGATCTTCTCCGCCAACAACTGGATTCCCGTCAACGTCAAGATCTGGGAAGGCCTGGTGCTGGAAACCAAGCTGCCCGCGCTGGTCATGCTGGCGTTCATGCTCGGCCTGCTGCCAATGTGGCTGCTGGCCAAGGCCGGAAAATGGCGGCTCCATCGCCGTATCAACGCGCTGGAAAACACCGTCCGCGCTGTCGCACCACCACCACCACCCGCGCATTCCGAACCCGCTCCCAATCAGGACCTGACCCCCAGCTGATATGTCAAACCCCGTCTATCTTGCCCTCGACCTGCCCCTCCTCGAAGCCGCCGAGGCCCTTGCCCGCAAGGTCAAGGGCCATATCGGCGGGCTCAAGCTGGGGATGGAGTTCTTCTTCGCCCACGGCCACCACGGTGTGCACGAGATCGCCCATATCGGCCTGCCGATCTTCCTCGATCTCAAATTGCACGACATTCCCAACACCGTCGCCTCGGCGATGCAGGCGATCCATGTGCTCGAACCGGCGATCGTGACGATCCATGCCGCGGGCGGGCGGGCGATGATGGAGGATGCCAAGGCCGCCGCGGGTGAGCATTGCAAGGTGGTGGCCGTGACCGTGCTGACCAGCCTCGACGATGGCGACCTTACCGGCACCGGCGTTTCCGGCTCCGTGCATGACCAGGCGATGCGGCTGGCCGATCTGGCGCATTCCGCCGGGCTCGACGGGATCGTCTGTTCGGGCCACGAAGTCGGAGCGGTGCATCGGCAGTGGAAGGACGGCTTCTTCGTAGTGCCGGGCCTGCGCCTGCCCGAAGGCAAGAGCGGCGACCAGAAGCGCACCGTCACCCCGCGCCAGGCCCGCGATTCCGGGGCCAGCGTGCTGGTGATCGGTCGCCCAATCAGCCGCGCGGACGATCCGCTGGCAGCGGCGCGGGCGATTGAGGCGACGCTTTAGTTCAGCCTGCCGCAAGCCGGATCGTCACATGGACGGCGCCAGAGGAGAATTCCCGATGAAATCCACCCTGCTCGCCCTGACCGCCGCCGCCATGGCACTGCCTATCGCCGCTCAGGCGCATGGCGTTTCTACTGGCCCCGTCATCGCGCCCGGCAACACCCTGCTCTCGCTTTCGGCCGATGGTGATTCGACCCGCACGCCGGACCTCGCGGTCTTCTCCGCCGGAGTGAACAGCCAGGCCAAGACCGCCGGTGCCGCCCTCACTGCGAATGCTGCGGACATGAACAAGGTCGTCGCCGCGCTCAAGGCCGCAGGCATCGCCGAACGCGATATCCAGACCAGCAACCTCTCGCTCAACCCGATCTACCAGCCGCAGCGCTCACTGCCCGACGGTACGATCGACCCGCCCCAACCGAAAGTGATCGGCTATCAGGTGAACAACACCGTCACCGTCAAGCAGCGCAACATCGCGCAGTTCGGCCGGGTGATCGATACGCTGGTGAGCGCCGGGGCCAACCAGGTCAGCGGACCGTCGTTCCAGATGGACAAGCCCGATGCCGCGCTGGACGAGGCGCGGACCGAAGCCATGCGCAAGGCCCGCGCCCGGGCGCAGCTCTATGCCTCGGCAGCGGGGCTCAAGGTCGTGCGGATCCTCTCGATCACCGAAGGCGGCGGCTATGTGCCCCAGCCCCAGCCGATGTATGCCAAGGTGGCCATGTCCGCGATGGACTCTGCGCCATCGCCAGTGGCGGCCGGAGAGATTTCGCTTAACGCCAATGTGACAGTGCTGTTCGAACTCGCGCCGTAAGAATTTTGCCGCTAGGGGGCAGCGCATGCCTGCCCCCGCCATCAAGATATGCGGCATCAAGACCGCTGAAGCGCTCGAAGCGGCGATTGCCGGGCGGGCGAGCCATGTCGGTTTCAACTTCTATCCACCGAGCCCGCGCTTTCTGGCGCTGGACGAGGCCGCGAAGCTTTCGGCGCAGGCGGCGGGAAAGGTCGTGCGCGTCGGCGTTTTCGTCGATCCCGACGATGCCGTGATTGCCGGGTTGCTGGCCGCCGTGCCGCTTGACGCGATCCAGTTGCATGGCTCGGAGACGCCCGAGCGGGTGGCGGAGCTGCGCAAGCACTTCGGCTTGCCGGTGTGGAAGGCCCTGCCCGTCACTACTGCAGCGGACGTGGACCGGGCAGCCACCTATGCCGGGGCCGCCGAATTCATCCTGTTCGATGCCAAGACGCCCAAGGGCACGCTGCCCGGCGGGATGGGCCTGTCGTTCGACTGGAGCTTGCTGGCCGGCCTGCGCCTGTCGCTGCCCTGGGGCCTGGCCGGCGGCCTGAGCCCGGACAATGTCGCCGAGGCGGTGCGGATCACCGGGACTTCGCTGGCCGATACTTCCTCGGGCGTGGAAAGCGCGCCGGGGATCAAGGACCCGGCCCGCATCGCCGCCTTCTGCAAGGCCGCGCGGGCCGCATAACAAAAGGGCGGCCCCAGCGGAGCCGCCCTTCGCGTGTTCAAACTCGCCGGAGCGATCAGAACTTCATGCCGACGCCCGCAACCACGGAATCGGTATCCGAGAAGCCGTTGCCGACGAAGTTGTGGCGATAGGCCACCTTGGCGTAGACATTGCCGCTGATCGGCTGTTCGACGCCGACGCCGGCGTGGAACGAATCCTCGCACAGGGCGCAGGGCTCGGTGGTGTAACCGCCATCGGCATAGAGCTTGGTGCCATTGCCGACCTTCGCGCCAACGCGGCCGGTGAAGCCCCAGGCCACCTTGGTGCCCGTGTCGCCGATCTTGTCACCCGAGACTTCAACACCGGCAAAGGTGGTGGCGCCGAGATCCCAGTCGTAACCGGCAGCAACGCCCCAGATGTCTTCGGTGGTGCCATTGTCCCAGATCACGCCCCCACGGCCTTCGATCCGGCCTTCATTGGCGAGTGCCGGGGTGGCCGAAACCAGCGCAGCAGCGAGCGAGAGAATAACAAGACGCATAGTAAACTACTGATTAATAACCCCTATATTGTGTGGGGTCGAGGGGCGGACTAGGCGCCGCAATGTTGCGCTGCAATGAACAATGGCTGTTATGATTGCCAAAAGATGCGTCAGTGTTGCATCAATTCAACATTTTCGTACATCTGTTGGCAATATTATGCCAAGCCGTGCTGCATGTGCGATATGCCGCCGCATGCCGTGGCACTGGACTTCGCCGCCGCGCTCTGCCAATCGGCCTCGCGTCATGACAGCCACACCGACCGCCAACAGCTATCGCAACCAGCCTGACGAGCACGGCCATTTCGGCCAGTTCGGCGGGCGCTATGTCGCCGAAACGCTGATGCCGCTCGTCCTCGCGCTCGAGCAGGAATATAACAGGGCCAAGGTCGACCCCGCCTTCAAGGCCGAATTCGACGATCTGCTCGAACATTACGTCGGCCGCCCCAGCCCGCTCTATTTCGCGCCGCGACTGACCGAAGAACTGGGCAAATCAGCCCTGCCCGGGAAGGGCGCGCAAGTGTGGTTCAAGCGCGACGAGCTCAATCACACCGGCGCGCACAAGATCAACAATTGCATTGGCCAGATCCTGCTGGCGATCCGCATGGGCAAGACAAGGATCATCGCCGAGACCGGCGCGGGCCAGCACGGCGTCGCCACCGCCACCGTCTGCGCGCGCTTCGGCTTGCCCTGCGTGGTCTATATGGGCGCGACCGATGTTGCCCGCCAAGCTCCGAACGTGTTCCGCATGAAGCTGCTCGGCGCTGAGGTGGTGCCGGTCACCGCCGGGGCCGCGACGCTTAAGGACGCGATGAACGAGGCGCTGCGCGACTGGGTCGCCAATGTCCACGACACCTTCTACATCATCGGCACTGCCGCCGGCCCGCATCCCTATCCTGAGCTGGTGCGCGATTTCCAGAGCGTGATCGGCAAGGAAGCCCGCGCGCAGATGCTCAGCCGCACCGGCCGCCTGCCCGACCTGCTGGTCGCGGCGATCGGCGGGGGCAGCAACGCCATCGGGCTGTTCCACCCCTTCCTCGACGATCCCAGCGTAAAAATGCTCGGCGTGGAAGCGGCGGGGCACGGACTCGACAAGGAACATGCCGCCAGCCTCGCGGGCGGACGCGCCGGCATCCTCCACGGCAACAAGACCTACCTGTTGCAGGACGATGACGGCCAGATCGTCGAGGGTCACTCGATCAGCGCCGGCCTGGACTATCCCGGAATCGGCCCGGAGCACGCCTGGCTCAAGGAAGTGGGCCGGGTGGACTATACCTCAGTCACGGACATCGAGGCGCTCGATGGCTTCCAGCTGCTGTGCCGCACCGAGGGCATCATCCCGGCACTGGAACCTGCCCACGCCATTGCGGCAGTGAAGAAGATCGCGCCGACCTTGCCCAAGGACACGATCATCCTCGCAAACCTCTGCGGGCGTGGCGACAAGGATATCTTTTCGGTAGCGGAGCATCTGGGGGTGGAGCTGTGAGTCGGAAGGTTCGGCAGCGCAAAAAGAATGGAAGCGAGACATCGCCATCCAAGCCAGTTTGGGCATTGCGCCAATCCATATTCGTCTTTTTGTTCATGCTCGTTTTCATGTTCATTTGGCGTGGTGTTCAAAAGGGCGAAGCCTTTGACTGGCCCGATATGGTCTTCGTCCTGTTGTTTGCATTGGCAATGGCGGCAGTAGACCTGTTCCGCAGAAGGCGGGCCGGTACATGACCCGCCTCTCCACCACCTTCGCCAAGGGGCCCGCCCTCATCACCTTCGTCACCGGCGGCGACGGGCCGACTGACGCCATCCTCGACGCCCTCGTTGCAGGCGGGGCGGATGTGATCGAGCTGGGGATGCCCTTCACCGATCCCATGGCCGACGGCCCGGCGATCCAGGCGGCGAACCTGCGCAGCCTTGGCGCGGGGACCAAGACTGCCGACATCTTCCGCATCGCCGCCGCCTTTCGCGTGCGCCATCCGGAAGTGCCGCTGGTGCTGATGGGCTATGCCAACCCGATGATCACGCGTGGGCCGGAATGGTTTGCCGCTGAATGTGCCAAGGCCGGGGTCGACGGGGTGATCTGCGTCGATATCCCGCCTGAGGAGGACCCCGAGCTCGGCCCCGCTCTGCGCGCCGCCGGGGTTTCGCTGATCCGCCTCGCCACGCCGACCACCGATGCGGCGCGGCTGCCGGCGGTGCTCGAAGGCTCGTCGGGCTTTCTCTATTACGTCTCGGTCACGGGCATCACCGGTCTGCAACAGGCCGCGCAAACCTCGATCGATGAGGCTGTCTCGCGGCTCAAGGTCCATGCGACGATCCCGGTCGCGGTCGGCTTCGGAGTGCGCACGCCCGAACAGGCTGCGGCCATCGCCAAGGTGGCGGACGGCGTCGTGGTTGGCTCGGCGCTGGTCGATCTGGTCGCCAAGCACGGCGCGGCGGCGGCAGGGCCAGTGGGTGAACTCACCCGCGCCCTTGCCCAAGCCGTGCATTCCGCGCGGTAGTCGACCCTGCCCCCCCTTTCGTCATTGCGAGCGTAGCGAAGCAATCCAGGGCGCCGCGCTCAACGCCCTGGATTGCTTCGTCGCTGCGCTCCTCGCAATGACGAAGGAAGGGGTAGGAATAGCCGCCAAGCGCATGTAAAGGCCCCAGCATGAGCTGGCTCAACCGCGTTCGCAATTCGCTCTCGCGCGTCACCAAACGCGAGACGCCTGACAACCTCTGGACCAAGTGCCCTTCGTGCAGCGAGATGCTGTTCACCAAGGAGTATGAGGAGAACCTCTCCGTCTGCCCGCGCTGCGAGCATCACGGAAGGATCGGCGCCGATGCACGCTTTGCGCAATTGCTCGACCAAGGTTTCACAATCCTCGAATCGCCCAAGGTCAAGGAAGACCCGCTCAAGTTCCGCGACTCCAAGCGCTACCCGGACCGGCTCAAGGCCGCCCGCCTCGCCACGCCGCATCCCGACGCACTGACCAATGCGCTGGGCAAGATCAACGGGCACCGGCTGGTACTGGCCGTGCAGGACTTCGCCTTCATGGGCGGGTCGATGGGCATGGCGGTAGGCGCGGCCTTCGTTTCCGGGGCCGACCGGGCGCTCAAGGAAAAATGCCCCTATGTGATCTGCACCGCCGCCGGCGGGGCGCGGATGCAGGAGGGCATTCTCAGCCTGATGCAGATGCCGCGCACCACCGTCGCCGTGCGCCGGCTCAACGAGGCCGGGCTGCCCTATATCGTCGTGCTGACCGACCCGACCACCGGTGGCGTCACCGCCAGCTATGCCATGCTGGGCGATGTCCATATCGCCGAACCCGGCTGCCTGATCGGCTTTGCCGGCCAGCGCGTGATCCAGGACACGATCCGGGAAAAGCTGCCCGAAGGCTTCCAGCGCGCCGAATATCTCCACGCCCACGGCATGGTCGACATGGTGGTGCCGCGCCGCGACCTCAAGGACACGCTGGGCCGGCTGCTCGGTTATCTTGCACCGGCCAAGGCCGCCTGAGCCCCAAGCATGGCCGACAAGGCGGTCTCCGACGATCCTGCGGTGCAGGCGCAGCTTGACCGGCTCAACGCCATGGCGCCGGGGCGCGATATCCTCGGCTTTGACCGGATCCGGCGGCTTCTGGCCGCGCTCGGCAATCCGGAGCAGCACATGCCTCCGGTGCTGCATATCGCAGGAACCAACGGCAAGGGCTCGACCAGCGCCTATCTGCGTCACATCATCGCCGCGCAGGGGCTGACCGCCCACGCCTATACCAGCCCGCACCTCGTCCGCCTCAACGAGCGCATCCGCCTCGCCAATGTGCTGATCGAGGATGCCATGCTGGCGCAGACCATTTCGGACGTGCTCGACGCCTCCAAAGGCGAGCTGATCACCTTTTTCGAGGCGATCACCTGCACCGCCTTCCTTGCCTTCTCACGCGTGCCGGCCGACGCGCTGGTGCTGGAGGTCGGGGTCGGCGGGCGGCTCGATGCCACCAACGTCGTGCCCTCGGCCGCGGTCTGCGGGATCGCCACGCTGGGGATCGACCACGCCGATTTCCTGCTCGCCCCGGAAGAGGGCGTGCCCTCCGTGCCGCTCGCGCGGATCGCCTTCGAGAAGGCGGGGATTGCCAAGCACGGCGTGCCGCTGGTCACTCAGGCCTATCCGGCGGAGGCAGAGGCCGCGATTGCCGAGGTCGCGGCGCAGGCGGGTGCGCCACTGGTCCGCCGCGGGCATGAATGGAGCGCCGAGCTGCGCGGGGACCGGATCGCCTATGCCGATGCGCAGGGCACGCTCGACCTGCCGCTACCCCACCTGCCCGGCGCCCATCAGGCCGACAATGCGGCGCTGGCCGTGGCCATGCTGCGCCATCAGACCACGCTGGCGATTTCTCCCGAGGCTTACGCACAAGGCATTGCCGCCACCCGCTGGCCGGCGCGGCTCCAGCAACTGGACGATGGCCCGCTGACCTCATTGGCCGGTGGGCGCCGCGTTTGGCTCGATGGCGGGCACAATCCCGATGCCGGCACCGCGATCGGCAGCTTTTTCAACGCGCTACCCGCGCCGCCGCGCCTTCATCTGATCCTCGGCATGCTCAGCACCAAGGACCCCGCCGCGCTGCTCACCCCGCTCGAGCCGCTGCTCGAGAGCGTCTCGATCGTCCCGCCGCCGGGGCACGAGGTGCATGATCACAAGGCCTTCATCGGTCACACCAGTCTGCCGCTGCGCGATTTTCCCGGCGTGACCGAGGGGCTGGCAGCACTGCCGCCGGGCGGCGAGGTGCTGATCGCGGGTTCGCTTTACCTCGCCGGCGAAGTGCTGCGGCTTAACCGCGAGTTTCCGAACTAGCTTCGCCCGCCGTACCCATCGCGGCGTCAATCAACCCGCTGCGACTCATCCACCAGAACAGCACGATGCCCGGAAGCGCCAGTAGCGTGGTGAGCAGGTAGAAATTGACATAGCCGAAGCCCTCGATCAGCGCGCCCGCCGTGGTCCCTGTCACGAACCGGCCAACGACGCTCGCACCGGCTGAAATCAGGGCATACTGCGCTGCCGTGAACCTGAGATCGCACAGTGCCGAGAAATAGGCCACGACCACCACGCCGCCAAAACCGCTGACCAGATTTTCGAAGCCGATTGCCCCGGCCATGCCGGCGTTGGAATGCCCGGCCGCCGCCAGCCCGGCGAAGCTCACGTTGGAAATGGCCATCAGCACAAGTGCGATCAGCACCGATCGCTTCAACCCCAGCCGGGCAAAGGCCACGCCGCCGATGAAGATGCCGATCAGATAAGCCCAGAAGCCGACCCCGATGTCGTAGATCGCAATCTCGTCATTGCTGAAACCGAGATCGTCAAACAACAGCCGGAAGGTCAGGTTTGCCAGCGTATCGCCGATCTTGTGAACCAGGATGAACAGCAGCACCAGCAGCGCGCCCTGACGCTGGAAAAACTCCACGAACGGCCCGGCAATCGATCGCCACACTTCGCCCAGCCCCTTGCGGGCAGCAGCAGCCCGATGCCGGACCGGTTCGCCGAGCAACAATGCCGTCAACATCGCCGGAAGCGCGAAGCCGGCGCAGGCGATATAGGCTGCGCTCCAGCCCCACCGCGCCGAAACCATCAAAGCCAGCGCGCCCGCTCCGGCCGATCCGATCCGCCAGCCGTATTGCGACATTCCCGAGCCGGTGCCGAGCTGTTCGGGTTTGAGCGTCTCGATCCGGTAGGCATCGATTACGATATCGAAGGTTGCCCCCGCAGCGCCGACCATGATTGCAGCGGTTGCTGTCCAGGCGATGTCTGCTGCCGGATCGACCAGCGCAAGATTGATCACCGCCGCGATCACCAGCAGTCCGGTAACCAGCATCCACGAAACCCGCTGCCCCAGTCGCCCCAGCAAGGGCAGGTTCACGCCATCGACCACCCAGGCCCAGAGGAATTTGAGATTATAGACCAGGAAGGCCAGCGTGAAGGCCGTGACGGTCTTCTTGTCGATCCCGCCCTGGGCCAGCCGCGTGGTCAGCGTGGCGCCGATCATCGCGTAAGGAAAACCCGAAGATATCCCGAGAAAGAAAGCAGCGAGCGACTCCTTCTCAAGATAGGGTTGCAGCGCGGGCATTTTCCGGGCCAGCACGCCCACCAGCACGACTGCAACAAAGAGCACCACAAGCGTCGTTGACATGGCCTGTTCCCCGACCGGAAATTCCCTGCGAGCCTAGCGCCGAAACGCAGCATGAACACCCCTTGCAAACACACCATCCACGCCTGTCAGCCCCAAGGGGTGACGCAGCGATCCGCCTCGCGTATGGGGCGGGCATGAATTCCCCGCCATCACCCCCCACCCCACCTCGCTCCGGCGCCCCCGTTGCTCCGCGCAGCGGAGAGCGTATCGCCAAGCTGCTCGCCCGTGCCGGCATCGCCAGCCGCCGCGAGGTTGAGCGGATGATCACCGAGGGCCGGATCAGGATCAACGACGAGCTGGTCACCACTCCCGCGACCGTGCTGGAAAGCCTTCGAGGCGTGACGGTGGACGGCAATCCGGTCAAGGCACCCGAGTCCGTGCGGCTGTTTGCGTTCCACAAGCCTTCCGGGCTGATCACCGCCGAGCGCGATCCCGCCGGGCGGCCGACGATCTACACCGCGCTGCGCAATGCCTTGCCCCCCGGCACGCCGCGGCTGATGCCGGTCGGAAGGCTCGATCTCAACACCGAGGGCCTGCTGCTGATGACCAATGACGGCGAGCTCAAGCGGGCGATGGAACTGCCCGCCAGCGGCATCCCCCGCACCTACCGGGCGCGGACCTATGGCGCCGTCACGCAGACCCAGCTTGAGGACCTGATCGAAGGCGTGACGATCGAGGGGATGCATTACGACCGGATCGACGCCAACATGGAGCGC
This sequence comes from Sphingomonadaceae bacterium, assembly GCA_947477055.1. GTDB lineage: Bacteria > Pseudomonadota > Alphaproteobacteria > Sphingomonadales > Sphingomonadaceae > Novosphingobium. Next base: position 13,044 of record CANJSX010000045.1, read on the forward strand.
CGCACCGGCCGCAACCAGTGGATCGAACTGACGCTGAGCGAGGGCAAGAACCGCGAAGTGCGCCGGGTGCTTGAACATCTCGGGTTGGAGGTCAGCCGCCTTCTGCGCACTTCTTACGGCCCGTTCCAGCTGCTCGACCTGCCGCGCGGGCAGGCGGTGGAAATCCGCCCCGCCGATGTCGATCGCTTCGTCCAGTCGCTGAAAGCCGCCCCCAAGGCAGAACATGCCAATCCGCATTCCGTCCCGTCGCGGCCCAAATCGACCTGGACCAAGGACGGCTTGCCGGTTCCTGCCGCAAAGCCCTCGCGCCGTGCTCCCCGCCGCGAGCCTGAACGTCCGAGCGGGAGACCGGCAGGTCCGAACTCCCGGCCGGGCCCACGAAGATGAGGATCATCGCCGGCCAATGGCGCGGGCGCAAACTCGTCGCGCCGCCGGGCGAAACCACCCGGCCGACTGCCGACCGCACCCGTGAGACGCTGTTCTCGATGCTGGCAAGCCGGCTGGGCGATTTCGAAGGGCTGAAGGTCGCCGACCTGTTCGCCGGTTCGGGCGCGCTGGGGCTGGAGGCCCTGTCGCGCGGGGCGGCGAGCTGCCTGTTCGTCGAGCAGGACCCGGCTGCCGTGCGGGCGATCAAGGCCAATGTCGCGGCGGTGAAGGCGGAGGCCCAATGCGAGGTTCGCGCGGGATCGGCGCTGTCGCTGGGTGTGGCGAAGGCGCCGCTGGATCTGGTGCTACTCGATCCGCCCTACAAATCCGGTGCGGGTGAGGTCGCGCTCGACAAGCTCGTCCGGCTCGGCTGGATCGGCCCGGCGACCTGGATCAGCCTGGAAACCGCCTTCGATGAAGACCCGGTGCTGAAGGGCTTCGCCGTCGATGCTGACCGCAAGGTCGGCAAGGCGAAGCTTACGCTGCTGCGGAGGCTGGACGCGCCAGCTTGATCCCGATCAGGCTGAGCAGCCCGGCCGCCGAGAGGATCAGCCCAACCTGCGCGCCATAGCCCGCCGCCGACATCTGCTGGGCCAGCAAGGGCGAGAAGGCCCCGCCGACGATCCCGCCGACATTGAACGCCAGCGAGATGCCGCTGTAGCGCACCGAGACGGGGTAGAGCGTCGGCAACCAGCTCCCGAGCGGGCCGTAAACGAAGCCCTGCACCAGCAGCGATAGCGAGAGCGTGGCGAACACCACCGGTAGCGAGCCCGACATCAGTCCGGGTCCGAACAGCAGCCCCAGCACTATCGTCGCCCCTGCCCCCAGCGTCAGCACCGCGCGCGGGCTGGTGCGGTCGGCACGGATCACCGCCAGCAGGATGCCGAGCGCGAAGAAGCAGTTTGCGCCGAGCTGCACGCCGAGGAAGGCCTCGCGCGAATAGCCAAGCGTCGTGGTGCCTTGGGCCAGGGCATAGGCGGTGGCGAGGTAGAAGATCG
>CANJSX010000046.1 GCA_947477055.1 Sphingomonadaceae bacterium
CGGCGCAACCGGTCAGATGACCGCCGGTGCCGACGCCGGTGATCAGCACGTCGATCGGGCTGTCGGCGAAGTCGGTGAGGATTTCTTGCGCGGTGGTGCGGACGTGGACGGCGATATTGGCCGGATTGTCGAACTGCTGCGGCATCCACGAGTTCGGGAGCTCGGCGAGCAGCTCCTTGGCCCGCTCGATCGAGCCCTTCATGCCCTTTTCGCGCGGGGTCAGGTCGAAGGTGGCGCCATAGGCCAGCATTAGCCGGCGCCGCTCGATCGACATCGAATCCGGCATGACCAGTACCAGCCTATAGCCCTTGACCGCCGCCGCCATGGCGAGGCCGATGCCGGTGTTGCCGCTGGTCGGCTCGACGATGGTGCCGCCGGGCTTAAGGCTACCGTCAGCCTCGGCGGCCTCGATCATCGCGAGGCCGATGCGGTCCTTGATCGAGCCGCCGGGATTGGCGCGCTCACACTTCACCCAGACCTCATGGTCGGGGAACAGGCGCGCAAGGCGCACATGCGGGGTGTTGCCAATGGTGGCGAGGATGGAATCGGCTTTCATGCTGCTTTCTCCTCATGGCGGAACTGCGGCGCGAAGGTGCGCGCGTTGCGCAGTTCGGGGAAAATCCAGGCCCACAGGCCGGTGATGACTATGGCAGCGCCGCCGCCGAAAACAACCGCTCCTGTGGCGCCGAGCATCGCAGCGAACAGGCCGGACTGCATTTCGCCCAGCTCGTTGGAGGCTGACACGGCCAGCCCGAAGATCGACTGGACTCTCCCGCGCATCGAATCCGGCGTGTTGAGCTGCACCAGGCTGTTGCGGATGTAAACCGAGACCATGTCGCCCGCGCCGAGCACGAAGAGCGCCCCGATGGACAACGGGAGCCACCGCGAAAGTCCGAAAACCATCGTGGCCGCGCCGAACACCACCACGCCCCACAGCATTTTCGATCCGACATTGCGGGTGATCGGCTTCCACGAAAGCCAGAAGCCCACCAGCGCAGCGCCAACTGCCGGCGCCGCGCGCATCTGGCCGAGACCCTCGGGGCCGACGTGCAATATGTCGCGGGCATAGACCGGGAGCAGCGCCGTCGCCCCGCCGAGCAGCACCGCGAACAGGTCAAGCGAGACACAGCCGAGCAGGAAGCGCTCGGAACTGACGAAGCGGAAGCCTTCGGCGATCAGACGGAAGGGATGCACGTCGCGGTTGGCCGGCGGCGGCAGGATCTTGCGGATCGAGCCAAGCCCGAAGCACGAGACGAACAGCAGCAGCACGCCGAGCGCATAGGGGGATTCGGGCCTGTGCGCGAACATCAGCCCGGCCAGCGCCGGGCCGGCAATCGCAGGAATTTGCCAGGCCAGCGTGTTCATCGCGATCGCCTTGGGCAGCAAGTTCGCGGGGATGATATTCGGGACGATCGCGCCCAGTGCCGGCCCGATGAACACTCGGGTCGCGCCGTGCAGCACGCCCAGCGAAAAAAGCAGCGGCAAGGTGACGACGTCATTCCAGGTCGCCAGGGCCAGCGATGCGCAGACGATCAATTCGAGCAGAGTCGCACAGATCGCCACCATGCGCCGTTCGAACCGGTCCGCGACGACGCCGGCAATCGGCGAGAGCAGCATCATCGGGATGAACTGGACCAGCCCGAAGATGCCGAGCTGAAAGGCCGCTTCACCAATCCCCATCTGGTAGTCATCGCGGGCCACATCGTAGAGCTGGTAAGCCATGATCGTGGCCATGCCCGCAGAGGCGAGTGAGAAGGAAAAGCGTGATAGCCAGAAGATCCGGTAGTCGCGGATCTGCAGCGGGGAAGTTATCTCGTTCACCATTCCCGAATGGCAGGCAGGTGTCGCTTTGCCAAGCGGGGAGATATTTTTCCGCCTAGAACGAAAGCTTCGCGGTGAGGCGGATATCGCGTCCCGCAATCGGCACGAAATCCCGCGTTTCCGAAGCCGCCCGCCGCCCGCTGGCGTTGAACAGATTGTCGCCGGAAAGCACCAGCGTCAGCGGAGCATCGGCGCCCAGCGGCTTCCAGTTGGCGGAGAGGTTGAGGAGGGTGAATACCTCGGTCGGGTTCTCGTTGGCGGAAACGCGATCCTGCCTTGCGTTCCACTCTACCTCGCCGCGCAGCGAGAAGGCGTCGGTGGCAAACTCCAGCCCGCTCCGCACCCGCAGCGTGGGGATACGCGGGACCGGGCCGATCCCCGTCAGTTCGGCATGAGTATAGTCGACCCCGCCGTCGAGGCTCAGCTTGCGCGGGCCCCACTCTGCCAGCGTCACCGAAGCTTCCGCCTCGATCCCGCGGAAGCGCGCTGGGGCCTGGATGAACTGATAGACCGGAAAGCCCTCGATCTCCGCGCCGGTCGGGACGGCGGTGATGAAATCGGAAAAATCGGTGAGATACGCGGTCAGAGCCAGCACCAGACCGGGGGACTGGTAGCGGATGCCGCCCTCGACTCCGTTGCTGCGCTCGGTCGTGAAGGCCGGATTGCCGCGCTCGTAGGACTGGGTAGCATCGTGGATGCCGTCGATGAACAGCTCCTCACCCTCCGGCGCCCGTTCGCCACGGGAATAGGATAGGCTTACCGTGACGCGGTCGGCCGGATGCCAGGCGAGGCCGGCGACGCCGGACCACAGATCGAACTGCCGCTCCCGCCCGCCCATGGCGCGAACGCCGGCGCGATCGTAGCGGGTGGCGAGTTCCACATCGACTGCGCTGAGGGTGAGGCGTTGCAGCGTGAAGGCGGCGAAGCGGGTGCTGCGCGTGTTGGGGAGCAGCAGTTCATCACCGGTGATGTCGAGGCTGCGCGCGCCGTACTGGATGCCGGAGGTGCCGCTCCAGATGCCTCGCCGGGCCTGCACTGCCTCAAGCCGGGCCTCGATCCCCTTGCTGGCAAACTGCGTTGCGGGAACGCCGGCATCAAGCTCCGCATGGTGGTAGTCGCCATAGGCGGTGCGCAGTTCGAGCCGGTCGAGGAAGTCGCCAAGCTCCAGCCCGGCGCGCATGTCGATCCGGGTCTGGCGCAGGGAAATGCTCACCGGATCGGGATCGCCGACCGCAGGGCGCGGGGGGATGCCATAGTCGCTGGCGAGGCGTGAGACCGAGACGCCCAGCGTGCCGCCATCGTCGATGAAGGCCAGCCCGGCGCCGAAGGAATATTGCTTGGCCCAGCTGTTGGCGAGCCTGCCGCTGGCGTTGGCCTGAGTGGTGAGTTCGTCTGCACCGGCGAGGTCGCCGGAGATGCGTAAGCTAGCCGCATCGGCGAGTGTATCGGCGCGTAGTTGCGGTGAGAGGACGTCGCCACCGATCGAAAGATCGCCAGCGTGGCTATAACCGCCGTTGAACCGGGCGACCCAACGCGGCGCTAACGCAATATCGACGGCGCCGCCGGCTTCAACCGAATCGGACGCGGTGCCGAAGCTGCCGGTGAGGTCGATATCCACCGCGCCATCGGGCATCCGGCGGGGAATCCGCTTGTCCAGCGCGTTGACCGCGCCGCCGGCCGGGTCGCTGGCATATAGCAACACCTGCGGCCCATGCAGCACATCGACCCGGTCGACGTTGAGCGTGTCGAGCGACACCGCGTGGTCGCCGGACACCGAAGAGGCGTCGAGCGAACCGAGTCCGTCGGTCAGCACCTGCACGCGCGGGCCATCGAAGCCGCGCAGCACCGGACGCGAGGCGCCCGGGGCGAAGCCACTGGCCGAGACCCCGGGGAGGTTTTCCAGCATCTGGCCGATTTGCGGGCGGGTATCGCGCAGCAGCGCATCGCCTTGCAGCACCGCCGGTGCGGAAATCGGATCGTGCCCGCCGCCGACGAGGCGCCCGACCACCACGATGGCCTGGCCTGAGTCCTCGCTGTGCTGGTCGTCCGGCGTTGCTTCCTGGGCCAGGGCTGGGGCCGCGGCGAGGATCTGGCCAACGAAAAAGGCTGTCAGGACAAGGCGCTGTGTGGTCATGTGGTCGGCATAGATGAAATGATATATTGTATCAAGTGCAAATTGTCGCAGCGCGGCAATGCGTTGCCACGCTGCGCGGAACAGTTGTGTTAAGCCTGGTTCGCGAGATCAGCGCGCGCGGCGCAGGCGCGGGTTCGGTTGGATCTTGGAGATCATTTCCATGAAATCGTCGAGCCGGATGATCCGCTCGAACTGGAAGCCATAGCGCGCTTCGGTCGCCCAGATCATGTGGGCTTCGATCCGGCCGATATGCGGCAGGCGGATCGTTACGCGTTCGCCGCGCCCGATCGGCAGTTCGCCCTCGACCGTGAAGCCATGCGCAGAAACGTTGACGACGTGCATATGGACATCGCCATGCACGCGGTGCTCGCCGATTACGGGGTAATCGACGGGGTGGCGCGTGGCTCGGCGCTTGTCGGTTACTGTCAGCTGTGCTCCTGCACTCATGACTGCTCTTCTCCTTTGGTGCGCCCCCAGACGAGTGAGTTCTAAGTGCCAAAGGCGAAAAAACTGTAAACCCCGGCAAAATTATGTCGGAAGAGCTGCAAGCCTATGCCGGGCGCAGGACTCCGTGCTTCTTCTTGCCCGAGGAGATGCGCGCCTCGCTGCCGCCGGGGATATGGTAACCTTCATCGGCAACCACCGCGCCATCGACCCGCGCACCGCCGCCCGAGACCAGCCGCTTCGCCTCGCCTCGGCTGGCGGCAAAGCCGATCCCGACCAGCGCGTCGACGATGGTGATGCCATCGGCGGGCAGGTCGAACACCGGCAAATCCTGCCCGACGCCGCCGCCTGCGAAGGTCGCGGATGCGGTCGCTTCGGCGGCCTTGGCGGCTTCGATGCCGCGCGCGAGGCGGGTCGCTTCGTTGGCCAGCACGATCTTGGCGCGATTGATCTCGCTGCCTTCCGGCGCTTCAAGCTGGCTGATTTCGTCCAACGGCAATTCGGTGAACAGTCGCAGGAATCGGCCGACGTCGCGGTCGTCTGCATTGCGCCAGAATTGCCAGTAATCGTAATCGGGCAGGAATTCCTCGTGAAGCCAGACCGCACCGTTGACGGTCTTGCCCATTTTGGCGCCGTCGGCGGTGGTCACGAGCGGGCTGGTCACGCCGAATAGCTCAGCACCGTCCATTCGGCGCGCGACATCAATCCCGGCGATGATGTTTGACCATTGCTCCGATCCGCCAAACTGCAAGCGGCAGCCATGGCGCCGGTTGAGTTCGACGAAATCATAGGCCTGGAGGATCATGTAATTGAATTCGAGGAACGAGAGCGATTGCTCGCGATCAAGCCGCTGCTTCACCGCTTCGAGTGTGAGCATCCGGTTGATCGAAAAATGCCGCCCCACATCGCGCAGGAACGGGATGTACATCAGCTTGTCGAGCCAATCGGCATTATCGACCATGATCGCATCGGTCGGACCATCGCCGAAGGTCAGGAAGCGTTCGAAAATCCGCAGGATCGAAAGCTTGTTCGCCTCGATTGTGGCATCGTCGAGCATCGGACGGGCCTCGGTCTTGTCCGAAGGATCACCGATCTTGGTGGTTCCGCCGCCCATGATCACGATCGGCTTGTGTCCGGTCTGCTGCAAGCGTCGCAGCGTCATGATCTGGACGAGGCTGCCCACATGCAGGCATGGCCCGGTGCAGTCAAAACCGATATAGGCCGTGACGGATTCCCTGTTCGCCAGCGCGTCGAGCCCTTCGGCGTCGGTCTGCTGATAGATGTGGCCGCGCTCGTCGAGCAGGCGGAGCAGGGTGGAGTTGTAGGTCATGGTGCTGCGCGGGTAAGGGAAAAGCGGCCCTTCGACAAGCTCAGGGCGGGCGGGAGAAAGGAAACCATAGCCCCAACCCGTCCGTGCTGAGCTTGTCGAAGCACTGTCCTTGTTCTAGCCCCAAGCAATGAGCTTCTGGACCTATATGCTCCATTGCCGTGGCGGCTTGTTCTATGTGGGGCATACCGATGACCTCGAGCGGCGCATCGGTGAACACCAGTCGGGGCTGATTGCGGGCTTCACTGCCGACCACCTGCCGGTTGAACTGGTGTGGTCCGAGAGCTTTCAGACCCGGGACGATGCCAAGGCAGCGGAGCACAAGATCAAAGGCTGGTCGCAGCCGAAGAAGCTCGCGCTCATTCGCGGGGACTGGGAGCGGATATCGGAACTCGCGAAGAACAAGGACGGTGGTTGGCCTACGGCCGCCTTCGGCCCGACAAGCTCAGCACAGACGGGTTTGGGGGAATCCATATCCTCAAACACCGTCCGTCCTGAGCCTGTCGAAGGACTGTCCTTTTCTTTGCAACCCCACCCCGAAACGCCCCCCCTCGCGGCACGTGCCATCACTGCCCGGATCAAATTGACCCAGCATTGGCTCACCCTGCGCTGGCGGATCGAGGGCAGCGGGGCGCTGGTGGTGCCGCCGCTGGCGGGCAAGGGCAGGGCTGACGGGTTGTGGCAGGCGACCTGCTTCGAGCTGTTCCTGAAAACACCGGACAGCGAGACCTATGCCGAGCTCAACCTGTCTCCGTCCGAACGCTGGGCCGCCTATGATTTCGACACCTACCGCGCAGGGATGGGCCCGCGCCACATGCCGCGCGATCCGGTTTGCACCATGCGCCTGTGCAAGGACCTCGCGATCTTCGATGCCGCGGTACCGCTGGCCGGTTTGCCGCCGCTGCCGTGGTCCTGCGGGCTGAGTGCGGTGATCGAGGAGGAGGGCGACCGGAAGTCCTACTGGGCGCTGGCCCATGCCCCCGGCAAGCCCGATTTCCATGCGCCCACTTGCTTTGCCGCGACGCTTCCGGCACCGCAGCGCGCATGAAATTCGGCATCGACCGCCTGCTGGCGGACCCCGCATTGCGCAAACCGCTGGAAGGCAAGCGCGTCGCGTTGGTGGCGCATCCCGCCTCCGTCACCGAGAACCTGACCCACTCGCTCGACGCGCTGATCGCGGCGGGGATCAACGTCACCTCCGCCTTCGGCCCGCAGCACGGGCTCAAGGGCGACAAGCAGGACAACATGGTCGAGACTGCCGACGAGCTCGACCCCGAATACAATATCCCGATCTTCAGCCTTTATGGCGAGGTGCGCCGGCCGAGCGGGCAGATGATGTCGACTGCCGACGTGTTCCTGTTCGACCTGCAGGACCTCGGCTGCCGGATCTACACCTTCGTCACCACGCTGCTTTACCTGCTTGAAGCGGCGGCGGCGCAGGGCAAGGAAGTCTGGGTGCTTGATCGGCCCAATCCAGCCGGGCGCCCGGTGGAAGGCACGCTGCTGTTGCCGGGGCAGGAGAGCTTCGTCGGCGCCGGGCCGATGCCGATGCGCCACGGGCTCACGCTGGGCGAGATGGGGCAGTGGTTCGTCGATCACTTCAAGCTCGATGTGCCGTACCGCGTGATCGCGATGGAAGGCTGGGAGCCGGAAGGTCCGGGCTTTGGCTGGCCGGAAAGCCGGATCTGGATCAACCCCAGCCCCAACGCCGCCAACCTCAACATGGCCCGCGCCTATGCCGGAACGGTGATGCTGGAAGGCACGACGCTGTCCGAAGGGCGGGGCACCACCCGCCCGCTCGAGGTGCTGTTCGGCGCGCCCGATGTCGATGCAAGGGCGGTGCTGGCGGAGATGCACCGGCTTGCTCCGGAATGGCTGGCCGGCTGCGCGATCCGCGAATGCTGGTTTACGCCGACCTTTCACAAACATGCCAGCGAGCTGTGCAGCGCGCTGATGATCCACGCCGAGTGCCGCTTCTACGATCACCACGCCTTCCGCCCCTGGCGCTTGCAGGCGCTGGCCTTCAAGGCGATCCGGAGTCTTCAGCCGGACTACCCGCTGTGGCGCGACTTCCCCTATGAGTATGAGTTCGAGCGGCTGGCGATCGATGTGATCAACGGCGGTCCGGCCTTGCGCGAATGGGTCGACGATACCGGGGCAGTGCCGGGCGATCTCGATGCGATTGCCGGTGCGGATGAGCGCGTCTGGACAGAGGAACGCGCGCGCTTCCTGCTTCACTGAGCGATACCTGCCAGCACCGAGGTGTCCCCGATCAGCACCGAGGTCATCGAGATCGAGCCGTCGACCGTGTCGTTGAAAAAGGCGCCCTCATCACCGGGCAGCCGCGCGCCGACGGTGTAGAGCAGCGGTAGGTAATGCTCGGCGCTGTTGATCGCCATGCCCGCGCCCCGGTCATCCGGGCCGAAGCGGATTAGCGCCTCGCGGTCGTTAGCCAGCACCGCGGCGTTGATCCGGTCGCGGAAGTCGAGCGCCCAGTCGGGCTGGGTGCCGATGGTCGTGCGCCACATCCGCAGGTTGTGGATGATGTTGCCGCTGGCGATGAACAGCACGCCCTCGTCGCGCAGCGGGGCGAGCTTTGCGGCCAGCGCGAAATGCGCCTCGGGGGCGAGCGAGCGGTTGATGCTCATCGCCACCAGCGGGATGTCGGCCTCGGGATACATCGGGCGGACCACGCCCCAGGTGCCGTGGTAGTAGCCCCAGCTGGTATCGCGCGTGATCGCATCCTCGCCCACTAGCTCTGCGATCCGCTCGATCAGCTCGGGCGAGCTGCGCGCGGGGTATTGCACCTGAAACAGCTCGTCCGGGAAGCCGCCGAAATCGTGGATCGTGCGCGGCTGTTCTTGCGCGGTCAGCAGGGTGCGGTCTTGCGTTTCCCAATGCGCCGAGATAACGAGGATCGCGCGCGGACGGGGCAGCGTCTGGGCCAGCGCCTGCCAGGCGCGGCGCTCAGGCCCATCGGTGATCGCGGTCATCGGCGAGCCATGGCCGAGGAACAGCACGGGGTATCGGTCTATCATCCGCCCGAAATGGCGACTCTGGTCGGCAAATCAAGCCGCGCTGTGCACGCGCTCAATGCTTCCGCCGCGTCAATTCCCGCATCGCGCCATCCAGCCCTTCGAGCGTCAGCGAAAACATGTTGCCGCCGACCAAATCCTTGATGATCTTTGCGCTCTGCGAATACTCCCACTGGCGCTCCGGCACCGGGTTGAGCCAGATCGTCGCCGGGTAGGTGTTGGTCAGCCGCTGCAGCCAGACCGCGCCGGCCTCTTCGTTGAAATGCTCGACCGAGCCGCCGGGGTGGGTAATCTCGTAGGGGCTCATCGAAGCGTCGCCGACGAGGATCACCTTGTAGTCGTGCCCGTATTTGTGGAGGATATCCCAAGTGTTGGTCCGCTCGGAGCGGCGGCGGCGGTTGTCCTTCCATACGCCTTCGTACAGGCAGTTGTGGAAGTAGAAGAATTCGAGGTTCTTGAACTCGGTGGTGGCCGCGCTGAACAGCTCTTCGACCAGCTTGATGAACGGATCCATTGAGCCGCCGACATCGAGGAACAGCAGCACCTTGACCGCATTGTGCCGCTCGGGCCGCATGTGGATATCGAGGAAACCCTGCCGCGCGGTGCCGCGAATGGTCTCGTCGAGGTCGAGCTCCTCCGCCGCGCCCTCACGCGCGAAACGGCGCAGGCGGCGCAGCGCGATCTTGATGTTGCGCGTGCCCAGTTCGCGGGTGTTGTCGAGGTTTTTGAAGTCGCGCTGCTCCCACACCTTCACCGCGCGCCCGTGCTGGCTCTCGCCGCCGATCCGCACGCCTTCGGGGTTGTAGCCGCCATGCCCGAAGGGCGAGGTGCCGCCGGTGCCGATCCACTTGTTGCCGCCCTGGTGCCGCTCCTGCTGCTCCACGATCCGCTGCTTGAGCGTTTCCATGATCTCGTCCCAGCTGCCGAGCGCCTTGATCCGCTCCATCTCCTCGGCCGAGAAATACCGCTCCGCCACCGCGCGCAGCCAGTCCTCCGGAATCTCGACCGGCTGCTGGCCATAGTCGGCGGCAATCCCCCGGAAGACCTTCGCGAAGACCTGATCGAACCGGTCAAGCAGCCCCTCGTCCTTCACGAAAGTGGCGCGGGCGAGGTAGTAGAAGGCTTCCGGCGTCTGCTCGATCACCTCGCGCTCCAGCGCCTCGAGCAGCACGAGGTGCTCTTTGAAGGAAGCGGGTATCCCCGCAGCGCGCAGTTCGTCGATGAAGTTGAAGAACATCGCGGTGGACTAATGCCAAAGCGCGGCAATTGGAACCCAAAGCCCTCTCCCCTTCAGGGGAGAGGGTTGGGAGAGGGGGCCGCACGGCAATGCCCCCACTCAACTTCGGCTAGGCAGCAAGCTGCCAAGCCTTCGTATCTCTCCCCTGAAGGGGAGAGAGCAGACATATCCCGATCATCGAGTCCGGACGTCACATTCCCACTTGTATGTATTACATACAATTCGCTATGCAGGGGCAAACGACAAGAGGATGCGCCGAATGCTTACGCTCTACAGTTTCGGCCCTGGCGCCAATTCGCTCAAGCCCTTGCTGACCCTTTACGAAAAGGGCCTGCAATTCGAGGGAATCCGGCTGAATCCCGCCATTTTCGAGCATCATTCCGACTGGTTCAAGGCGATCCACCCGCGCGGACAGGTGCCTGCGCTGGGCGATGGCGGCAAGGTCGTGACCGAATCGACCGTGATCTGCGAGTTCCTCGAGGATGCCTATCCGACCGCAGTGAAGTTGCGCCCCGACGATCACTTCGATCGCGCCGAGATGCGGGTGTGGACCAAGTGGGTCGACGAATATTTCTGCTGGTGTGTTTCCACGATCGGCTGGCAGCGCATGGTCAGCCAGATGGCCAAGGCGATCGGTGACGAGGAGTTCGAGGAGCGGGTCAAGGCGATCCCGATCCCCGAGCAGCAGACCAAATGGCGCCGCGCGCGCGAGGGCTTCCCGCAGGACCTGCTCGACGAGGAAATGCGCAAGATCGGCGTTTCGGTGCGCCGGCTCGACGATCATCTGCGCGATAACGAGTGGCTGGCCGGCGGGATGTATACGCTGGCCGATATCTGCAACTTCGCCATCGCCGGCGGGATGGACAAGGGTTTCCCCGAACAGGTGAACGAGGTCGACACCCCCGGCCTGATGCGTTGGATGCGTCAGATCCAGGAGCGTCCGGCGGTCAAGGCGATGTATGCCGAGGTGCCGATGGAGCGGCTGACCGCCAAGGATTAATCGTTCATGACGAGCGGCATTCGGAATTGTCGCTAGCGTTAAACGAAAGATAATACCTGCACTGCTATGTCCCCCTGGCTCTCGCGGGAGTTGGGGGAATATGGAACAGCAATTCGACATTACGGCCCAGAGCGGGCCGATCGACGGTCTGGCGGACAGCTGCTGCGAAGTCGCGGTCGGCTGCATCGACGTCGGCGGCATCGTCAAATCGGTGATCGAGACTTCGGAACGGCTACGGACCGAGCATGATTCACTGAAAGATACCGTTGCGGCGTTGAATCTCGATCAACAGCAGGTGGCGCAGGCCAGCGATGAAGCTCGGGTCATCTCGCAGAACGCGATCCAGCGACTGGGCGATGGCACGCAGCTGATCCGCTCCTCGCTCGAACAGATCGCCACGCTGGTGCGGCTGGTCGATACGCTGACGCATCACGTCACCGGGTTCGGGGCGGCGATTGATCAGGTCAAGCGCAGCTCGCAGGAAATCGACAAGATCGCCCAGACCACCAACATCCTTGCGCTCAATGCCTCAATCGAGGCGGCGCGCGCCGGGGAATTCGGCAAGACCTTTGCCGTGGTCGCCAGCGAGGTGAAGGCGCTGGCGCTAAACACCCGCAATGCCACGGAAGAAATCGCCCGCACCATCGATGCGCTCGGTCACGAAGCCCAGCAGGTGATCACCGAGATCGACGCGGGGGTTTCCGTCAACGACGAAGCCCGCAAGTCGGTGGTCAAGATCGAGCAGACGCTGGTCGTGGTTGGCGATATGATCGACGAGGTCGACCGGCAGAACGAGCAGGTCGCGCTCGCCAACCGCGCGATCAGCGATCATGTCGATTCTGCAGGGTTCGCTCTCGTCTTTCGACGGGGCAGTGACCGAGAACGTCCACCAGCTTGGGCGGGTGCACGAACGGGTGAGTTCGGTCGAAGACACGGCGAACATCATGTTTGACCGACTGGTCCACGCCGGCATCAGCCCGGTTGACGAGGAATTTGTAAACCTCGCCTTGCAGGGCGCGCGCGACGTGTTCGACTGCACGGCACAGGCGCTGGCCGATGGCACGCTCACCCTGGCCGACCTGTATGACGATAATTATGTCGAGATCGAGGGAAGCAATCCACCGCGCTATCGCAACCGTGCCGTGACCTGGACCGATGCCAACTGGCGTCCGATCTTTGATCGGGTGAAGGCTTCGCATCCCGCCGTGATGGGGTCGGTGTGCATGGACTGGAACGGCTATCTGCCGGCCCATCTCAGCGAGCGCAGTCGCAAGCCGACCGGCAATCGCGAACATGATGGCGAATTCTGCCGCAATGGCCTGCTGTTCGCGGACTTGAAGAATCGCTACCGGAACCCAGGCTCTGAATACACCATGGGCGCCTACCGCTATTCGATCGACGACAAGACCTACAGCGTTGTCCGTGTGGTCTATGTTCCGCTGATCTTTGACGGCCGGCGGTGGGGCGAATTCAACGTCAACTACGCCAGGTGATTGTGCACCGCACTGGCGGCATCACGCCGCCAGGCTGCTCGCCTGCGGGCGGGGGGCGACGGCGATGCGGTTGCGGCCTTCGGCCTTCGCGCGATAAAGCGCTTCGTCCGCTGCCCTGAGCGCCGCGCGCGGATTGCCGTGTGAGAAGACATCGGCGACCCCGCAGGAAAAGGTCACCTTGCCGAACGGGATGTCGGTCGCCCGGTTGACCAGCCGGCGTTCGGCCATTTCCGCCCGCAATTCGTCCAGCAGTTCGCTGGCATCGACCAGGCTCTTGCCGCGCAGCAGGATCACGAATTCCTCACCGCCGTGGCGGGCGACATGGCACCGTCGTTGGAAATGCGCACGAGGTTCTGCGCGACCACCTTGAGTACCCGGTCGCCCGCTTCATGGCCGTGGGTGTCGTTGACCAGCTTGAAGTGATCGACATCGCAGAAGGCCACGCAGAGCGGTTCGCGGCTGTCTCTGGCCGCCTTGAATTCCGCGTCGAGCCGCGTTTCGAACGCGCGCCGGTTAGGCAGGCCGGTCAGGTGATCGAGCTCCGCCGACTTGCGCGCCTGATCGAGGCTGCGCTTGAGCGCCTTGGTCTGCAACTCGCTGCGGGTCATTTCCTGTTCGACCAGACGAGTGCGTTCCATCATCGCCCGGGCGATCTGCGCCAACTCGTTGATCACCGCGCCGGCTTTGCTGACCTGCTCCAGCTCACCCATATGCTGTTGCAGCGCGGAGCTGTATTCGCTGGTCGCCGTTTTGGCGTCGCGGGTGGTCTTGCCAAACTCGTCCACGCTGGTTTCCAGCTTGGCCATCAGCTTGTCGAGCCCGGCCTGATCGGATGCGCGGCCATCGCCGTGACCGACGCTCTCCAGCCATTCGATCGAAACCCCGCCGCCGGCGCGGATGTGGCTTTCGAGTACGCGGACCAGCGCCTGATCGTGGCCGGTGATGTAATCATGGGCTATCGCCAGCGTTTAGGCCGATGCGGATAGATCGTGCACTTCCATGAAACTGGTGATGTCGCCCAGCAGGTGGCGCCGGGCGGTGAAGCGTGGATCGGGCGGAGCATCGGCAGCTGCCTTCTGCTCCGTCTCCAGCTCCTGCTCGCCGTGCGAGCCCAGTCCCAGCCAGCCGAGGATCCCCCATGTGCGGTGCCCGATTTCGGTGTCATGTGCGTCCATGGAGGTTTGAACGGCGCCTTTGGCACGATTTTATCCCTGTTTGGCCGTCCGATCCCGATTCTAAGCATTTTGCGAGTGGCACTTGGTGGATTATCCTGCCCGACCATGGCCGAACGCTTTGAAGCATCTCACTCTCTCGCCGGCAAGCTGCTGCTGGCGCTGCCCGGCATGGGCGACCCGCGGTTCGAGCAGTCGGTCAACGCGATCTGCGTGCACGATGCCGAGGGTGCGCTGGGGATTGGCATCGGCCGGTTCCGCGATGGCGTGAGCTTTCACGAGGTGCTGTACGAGCTGGATATCGATCCCGGTGTCGCCCCTGACGTGGCTGTGCATCAGGGCGGACCGGTCGAACCCGGGCGCGGGTTTGTGCTGCACAGCCCGGAGTGGAGTTCGGAAGGGACGCTCGTGGTGCGCGACACCCTGGCGTTGTCGGCGTCGTTCGAAGTGCTGCGTGCCATCACCGAGGGGGAAGGGCCGAAACGCTGGCTGTTTGCGTTGGGCTATGCCGGCTGGGGAGCGGGGCAGCTCGATGGCGAGATGCATCGCCACGGCTGGCACGCGGTCGGCATACAAGAGGACATCGTCTTCGCCACCCCGACTGGCGCACGCTGGAACGCCGCATGGCGGGCCGAGGGGATCGATCCGGCGCTGCTCTCAAGCCAGACCGGGCGGGCCTGAAAAGGGAAGCGCGGCGC
>CANJSX010000047.1 GCA_947477055.1 Sphingomonadaceae bacterium
GACGGACGCGGGCGGCCTTAGCGCCGGCGATCCCGGCTACGAAGGCGCCTCGCGCAACGGCGAGTGCCGGATCTATTTCAACAACATCACGCCGGTGACCGCCGAAGAGCTGCGCGATCTTGCGTATAAGCGGCTCGATGCGATCGTGAAACGTGCGGGCGGTCCGGAAGCGCTTATCGCTAATCCGGAAAAGGTGCCCCAGGTCCACATTCGCGGCGACGTGAACGCGCCGTGGCGCTGCATTGCTGGCGCGATCTACAATGTGCAGATCTCGGGCTATCCCACCATCGGCTTCATCTCGAACCCGGTTGACCCGAACGGTTGATTCGCCGTTTCCGGTATTTTTCAGGAGTAAGTTCTCATGGCAATGTCAGGCGGCAGCGACGATGGCGAGCCGATGATGGAAATGAACACGACGCCGCTTATCGACGTCATGCTCGTGCTTCTCATCATGTTCATCATCACCATTCCCGTTGCCACTCACGCGGTGAATATCGACCTGCCGGTGGCGACCCCGCCGCAGGACAAGCCGCTGATCGATCCGATCAAGAACAAGCTCGTGCTTTCGAACGATGGCCAGATTATCTGGAATGGCCAGAGCATCAACGATGGTGAGCTGCTTTCGAACCTGCAGCAAACATTGAAGATGCCGACCGAGCCGGAACTGCAGTTCCAGCCGGAGCCCTATGCCAGGTATGCCCTGTCAGCCCGTGTGCTGAACGTCATCAAGGGTTCGGGCGTGACCAAGTTTGGCTTCGTCGGCAACGAAATGTACGCTGAGTTCAGCAAGGCGGCCAACGCCCCGCCGGCCAAGTAAGCGGACGGCACCTTCAACTACCCGGACAGGGGGCGGAGCGATCCGCCCCCTTTCTCGTTGCGGCAGTGCTTGGACCGTTGAATTACCGGAACGGCGGCTCGTTAAACGCCCGCAGCTTGCGGCTATGCAGTCTCGCGCCCTCGGCACGGAGCAGGTCGCAGGCGGTGGTGCCGATGGCTAGGTGCGCGGCGATGGCTTCCTCGTAGAAGCGGTTGGCCTGGCCCGGCAGCTTGATCTCGCCGTGCAGCGGCTTGTCCGAGACACAGAGTAGCGTCCCGTAAGGCACGCGAAAGCGATAGCCCTGCGCGGCGATGGTCGCGCTCTCCATGTCGATGCCGATCGCCCGGCTCAGGCTGAGGCGCAACGCCGAATGGGTGTAGCGCAGCTCCCAGTTGCGATCGTCGGTGGTGGCGACGGTGCCGGTGCGCATCCGCTTCTTGAGGTCCGCGCCGATATCGCCGCTGACCATCTCGGCGGCGCGGGCCAGCGCCACCTGCACCTCGGCGATGGCCGGGATGGGGATCTCGGGCGGAAGCACCGGATCGAGCACGTGGTCGTCGCGCAGATAGGCGTGGGCCAGCACATAATCGCCGATCCGCTGCGTATCGCGAAGGCCCCCGCAATGCCCGATCATCAGCCAGGCCTCGGGGCGCAGCACCGCGAGGTGATCGCAGATCGTCTTGGCGTTGGAGGGGCCGACCCCGATGTTGACCAGGCTGATCCCGGCGCAGCCCTCGCGGATCAGGTGATAGGCCGGCATCTGGTGACGCCGCCAGGCGGTGTCGGAGAGCAGCGAGCGCGCATCCTCGACCGGTTCGTCCAGCCACAACCCCCCCGCACCCGAGAGCGCGGTATAGCCATCCTTGCCGAGCTGTCGCCCGGCCCAGGCGACAAATTCGTCGACATAGCGGTTGTAGTTGGTGAAGAGGATGAAGCGCTGGACATGCTCGGGCGCGGTGCCGGTGTAATGGGCGAGCCGGGCGAGGCTGAAATCGGTGCGCAAGGCGTCGAACAGCGAGAGCGGCAGCGCGGCATCGGCATCCGGCAGGTCGATCCCGTCGGCCAGCTCATCCCCGATCAGCGCGAGTTCCGTGGTCGGGAAGTGCCGGGCGATCTCCGAAGGTCTGACCGTGCCGGGCAACCCGCCGGCATCGAGCACATAGGGGAAGGGGATCTCCTGCGCGGAACGGCCGACCTCGATCGTGATCTCATAGTCTCCGCCCAGCAGCGCGAGCTGGTCGGCGAGATAGGCGGCGAACAGCGCGGGGCGGGTCACGGTGGTGCGGTAATGCCCGGGCCGGGAGAGGCGCCCGAATGAGCGGGCAAAATCGGGCCGTGTCTCGCGGCCGGTGTAGGTCAGCCGCAATTCGGGATAGCACCAGGCGCGTTCGGCGTGGCGGCTTTCCGGGGGAAGCGTGCCGTGGGCGGCGAAGGCTTCGATATCGGAGCGCAGGGTGGCGACGGCTACGTCGTAGATGCGGGTGAGGTCCGCGATGATTTTCTCGGTGGGTTCCATCGCGGGGGTATAATGCCGGTTGCATTACATTTCAATTGCAACCGGTTTGCGGGGTGGCACGATGGGTCGCCACCAACGAAAAGGGGGCGCTTTCACGCCCCCTTCGCAATTCGTCGATACCGCAGCGCTTACGCTTCGGCTTCGCCTTCCCCTTCGGCCGGAGCGTCCATGAGATCCGCGGGGATCTCGCCGGGCTCGGCACTGGGGTCGTAAGCTTCGGTGAAGCCCGAGACGTCCTGTTCGAACATCGCTGCCAGCACGTCGACGCCGGCAGCCTGCTGCTCGGCTTCGTCGGGCGAACGCGCGACATTGACCTTGACCTGCACCGCTACTTCCGGGTGCAGCGAAACACGCACGTCAAACACGCCGATGGTCTTGATCGGGCGTTCGAGCACGATCATCGCCTTGGATAGGTCCGCGCCATCGGCGTTGAGCGCATCGACGATGTCGCGCACCGAAACCGAACCATAAAGCTGGCCCGAGTTGGACGCGGCGCGGATCAGCGCAACAGTCTTGCCTTCGACGTCCGCGGCATGAGCCTGGGCTTCGGTCCGCTTGCTGGCGTTATCGGCCTCGATCTTCGTGCGGTTGGATTCGAAGACCTTGCGGTTCGACTCGTTGGCGCGCAGCGCCTTCTTGTTCGGGAGCAGGAAGTTGCGGGCGTAACCATCCTTGACGTTGACCACGTCGCCGATGCTGCCGAGCTTCTCGATCCGTTCGAGGAGGATGATTTCCATGATCCGGACTCCCTTACTTCACGAGGTAGGGCAGCAGGCCCAGGTGGCGGGCGCGCTTGATAGCCTGGCCCAGTTCACGCTGCTTCTTTGCAGAAACGGCGGTGATGCGGCTCGGCACGATCTTGCCACGCTCGGACATGAAGCCCTGCAGCAGGCGCACGTCCTTGTAATCGATCGTCGGCGCTTCCTTGCCCGAAAAGGGGCAGGATTTGCGGCGGCGGAAAAATGCGCGGGCCATGATTACATCTCCTCGCGTTCGCGGCGGCGGGTGCGTTCGCGGTCTTGCTTGCGCATCTGGACCGACTGACCGGCTTCATGCTCTTCAACGCGGACGGTCATATAGCGGATGACGTCTTCGTTGATCTGGGTCTGGCGCTCCAGCTCGGCAACGGTGCCCGCGGGGGCCTCGATGTTGAGCAGCACGAAATGCGCCTTGCGGTTGCGCTTGATCTTGTAGGCGAGGCCCTTGAGGCCCCAGGTCTCGGTCTTGGTGACCTTGCCCTGGTTCGCTTCGACAATCTCGGTAGCGGTGGCGGCCAGCGCATCGACCTGCGCCTGGCTGAGATCCTGGCGGGCCAGGAACACGTGCTCGTATAGCGGCACGGCGGCTTCCTTCTCATTGATAACCGATCGCTGGCTGATCCGCACCATTGCGGGGCCCCTCCGGCTTTCTTCGAATCCCGATAGTGAGTCGGGAAGTGGCGCGCTTAGCGGTTTTGCGCGCGATTGCAAGCATCTTGCGGCGCTTGCGGAGCCACCGATCAGGCCTCCGGATCGCCGGAAACGATCATGCCGATCCACTGCTCGGTCGGAATCTCACCACCCGCAGCCTCAACCCTGGCGGCATCGCGGGCCGGCAGGAAATCCTGGATGTCGTCAGTCCGCTTCCAGGTGGCGAGCGGCGTGTCACTCTCCGCGCGCGGCACATAGCGCGACGGCGCGACCTTGTCGTAGCGGTGCACATAGCGCGGGCAGTTCTGGAACACCGCTCGCACCGTGATCTTCGCCACCAGTTCCGCCTCCTTGAACAGCGTCAGCAGCGCCGGATCGCGGGAGAGTTCGGCGCTGCCCTGGACCCGCAGCCGGTGCGGTTTCTCGAAATCGATGAACAGCAGCCCGACGTCGCCTCGCGCGGCGATATTGCCTATGGAGAGGCACATGCCGTTGCCGTCGTAGGACGGGAAGGCGATGGTGGTCTCGTCGATCACCCGGACGAAGCCGGGATCGCCGCCTTTGTAGGATACCGTGGGGAAGCCGTCGGTATCGACCGTCGCGAGGAAGACCATGTCGCGGCTTTCGATGAAGGCCTTCTCGTGTTCGCCGACGAAGGGGTTGCAGGCGATTTCCTCGATCTTGTCAGCGAGGGTGCGGGTGCCGAATTCGTCCTGCAGGGCGCGGTGCGACGGGTTGAAGAGTTGGCTCATGCGGCGGTCTCCTGCGGACGGATCAGGGCAGCTGCTCCAGCACGCCCCGAGCGAAGGTGGTCAGCGTATCGTCACGCGCGCCCATTACGACGATGCGGTCACCGGGACGGGCGAGGGAAATCATGCGCTCGCCGCAATCCTCGCGCGCCGGAATGTACTCACCCGTTCCGCCCGCCTCGCCGATCAGCCGCACGATCCGTTCCGAGCCTTCGCTGCGATCGACCGTGCCGCCGAAATAGACCGGGTCGCACAGGATGGTGACATCGTCTGGGTCGAGCTCGCGGGCGAAGCTTTCGGCCAGTTCGGCTCCCATCTGCCGCAGCGGACCATAGCCGTGCGGTTGGAAGAAGGCGATTACCCGGCCGGGGTGGGCCTTGAGGGTTTTGAGCGTCGCGGCGCATTTTTCGGGGTTGTGGCCGAAATCGTCGATCACGGTCACGCCCGAGGGGCTGGTGCCGATGATGTCGAAGCGCCGGGCGAGGCCGACGAAGTTGCCCAGCGCGGCGACGCATTGCGCTACCGGCACGCCTGCGGCGTTGCACCCGGCAATGGCGGCGAGGGCATTGGCGAGGTTGTGGCGGCCCGGCACCTTGAGGACGAGCGCATTGGTGCTGCCATCGCGCTGGTCGATCACGCTGGCGGCGATCCCGGTCGGGCTGTCGACGATCGAGCCGGGTGCGACCCCGATCATGGCCGCCGTGGCCTTGATCGCATAGGTTACGCTAGCACGGGCCAGATGGGCCAGCGCGGCGCTTTCCGCATCGTCGAGATTGATTGCAGCGACATCGGCCCGGGCGAGGAAATCGCCGAACAGCCCGCGCAGTTCCTCCATGCTCTTGTGATCGAGGCTGACGTTGAGCAGCACCGCGACCGTGGGATTGTAGAGCGCGATCGAGCCGTCGCTCTCGTCGACCTCGGAGACGAAGCAGCCGCCCGCGCCGACCCGGGCCGAGGCGAAGGGCACGCCCGGCCCCGCGAAGTTCTTCATCACCGCGCCGTTCATGATCGTCGGGTCGCGTCCGGTCTCATGCATGATCCAGCCGGCCATGCCGGTGACCGTGCTCTTGCCGCTGGTCCCGCCGATTGCGATGCGCGCTGGCGCGGCGTTGAACAGCCGCGCCAGCAGCTCGGCCCGACTCATTCGCGCACAGCCCAGCTCGCGGGCGCGGACCAATTCGGGGACCGTATCCTCCACCGCCGCCGAGGCGACCAGCACCTGCGAAGCCGAGGCGATTCCGCTGCCGTCCTGCGGGAACAGGGTGAAGCCCTGCGCCTCGAGCCAGGCGAATTTTTCCGGCGTGCGGCCCTGATCGCGGCTGCGGTCCGATCCGGCCACTTCGGCGCCGAGCCCCTTGAGGATCAGCGCCAGCGGCAGCATGCCCGATCCGCCGATGCCGCAGAAGAACCAGGGGTGGGAGGTGAGCTCGTCCATCCTTCTTCGGTATGCGGCCTTGCCTGCCGTGACAACCGGGTTAGGAAGGATCATGCCCCGGATCGCCATCTGTGCCCCCGCCGCCGCCTTCACGCATGAGGATGCCAAGCGCGTCACTTCGCTGGCCGCGCAGGAGTTTCCGGGAGCCGAGCTGCACTTCCACCCGCAATGCTTCCTTGCCGACGGGCATTTCGCCGGACCGGACGCGATGCGGCGCGATGCTTTCGTCGAATGCGCCAACGATCCCGGGTTTGACGCAGTGTGGTTTGCGCGGGGCGGCTATGGCTCGAACCGCATCGCGGCTGACGCCATCGCCCGGCTCGATCGCCATGCCGAGGACAAGACCTATCTCGGTTATTCCGACGGCGGCTATCTGCTCGCCGGGCTCTACCGCACGAAGATCGGCCACCCGGTGCACGCGCCGATGCCAGCCGACATCCGCCGCGATAATGGCGAGGACGCGGTGCGGCGGACACTGGCCTGGCTGTGCGGCGACCTCTCGGGCGAGGAGCCGGGTCTCGACCCGCACCATCCGACCGTCGCGCTCAACCTGACAACGCTGGCAATGCTCTGCGGCACCCCGCTGATGCCGGGTCTGGCGGGGCATGTGGTGATGGTCGAGGAAGTGTCGGAGCACCTTTACGCGGTCGACCGGCTGTTCTTTCATGCCACTGCCCATCTCGGCGGGATTGCAGGGCTGCGGCTCGGCCGGATCAGCGATGTGCCGGAAAACGATCGTCCGTTTGGCACCGAACCGGCTGAAATCGCCCGCTATTGGTGTGATCGCCACGCCATCCCCTTTCTCGGCGAGGCGGATATCGGGCATGACAGTGCCAACAGGATCGTGCCATTCGGGCTTGCCCCAAAGGGCTAGCCACCGTTAGGGGCGCCGTTGTTTCTCCTCCCCCTTGATGGGGGAGGGATATGCAGGCTTGGGAGCGAAGCGAACTAGCCGGAGTTGGATGGGGGTGATTTTGCAGCAGGGCTGCGCTCCTCAAGGTGAGAACACCCCGATCCAAGTCCGACTAGGCCCCTTTGGTGCCAAGTCTCCCTATCCTTCCCCCATCAAGGGGAAAGAACTGAAGACCAAGGAGTCTGTTTGATGCGCGCATTCGTTTTCCCGGGGCAGGGCAGCCAGAAGGTCGGCATGGGGGTCGAACTGGCCGAGGCCAGTGCGGTTGCCCGCGAGGTGTTCGAGGAAGTCGATGACGCCCTCGGCCAGAAACTCTCCGCGATCATGCGCGAAGGGCCGGAAGAGGCCCTGACCCTGACCGAGAACGCCCAGCCCGCGATCATGGCCAATGCCATCGCCGTGCTGCGCGTGCTCGAGAAGGAGTGCGGGATTGCGCTGGCCGACAAGGCCGATTTCGTCGCCGGCCACAGCCTGGGCGAATACTCCGCGCTCTGCGCCGCCGGGGCCTTCAGCCTCGCCGACACGGCCCGCCTCCTCAAGCTGCGCGGGCAATCGATGCAGGCCGCAGTGCCGGTCGGGGTCGGTGCAATGTGCGCGCTGCTGGGCGCCGATATCGAGAAGGCGCAGGCGCTGGCCGATGCGGCGGCCGAGGGTGAAGTGTGCACCGTCGCCAACGACAACGATCCCGGCCAGGTCGTCCTCTCCGGCCATCTCGGCGCGATCGAGCGGGCGATTGCGCTGGTCAAGGATTTCGAGATCAAGCGCGGCATACTTCTGCCGGTCTCGGCCCCGTTCCACTGCCCGCTGATGCAGCCCGCCGCCGATGCCATGGCCGAGGCGCTGGGCAAGACCCCACCGCGCGCGCTGCGCCTGCCGCTGTTCGCCAACGTGACCGCCGCGATCGTCAGCGATCCGGCCGAAGTCCAGCGCCTGCTGGTCGAGCAGGTGACGGGGCGGGTCCGCTGGCGCGAAAGCGTGATCGCGATGCAGGCCGCCGGGGTGGAGCGCTTCGTCGAACTTGGCGGCAAGGTGCTTGGCCCGATGATCGGGCGCTGCGTGAATGATGTGACTGTGGCGAGCGTGATCGGTATGGCCGAGATTGAAGCGCTGGCGAAGGAGCTCTGAGGATGGAACACCGCCTTTTCGACCTCACCGGAATGACTGCCCTCGTCACCGGCGCCGCCGGGGGGATCGGCTCGGCGATCAGCCATGCGTTGGCGCGGCAGGGCGCGCGGTTGGCGCTGTCGGGCACCAATCCGGCCAAGCTGCGCTCCTTCCGCGAGGAGCTCAACGACACCTACGGCCACGACCATGTCGAGATCACCTGCGACCTCTCCAACACCGAGCAGGTCGAGCATCTCATCCCCGCCACGGTCGACACGCTCGGCAAGATCGACATCCTCGTCAACAATGCCGGCATCACTCGTGACAACCTGGCGATGCGGATGAAGGACGAGGAGTGGGACGCGGTGATCCACATCAATCTCGAGGCCGCCTTCCGCCTGATGCGCGCGGCCTGCAAGCCGATGATGAAGGCGCGGCATGGGCGGATCATCTCCATCACCAGCGTCGTCGGCACCACCGGCAATCCGGGGCAAGTCAACTATGCCGCAGCAAAAGCGGGCCTCGTCGGCATGTCCAAGTCGCTCGGCCAGGAAGTGGCGAGCCGCGGGATCACCGTGAACTGCGTCGCCCCCGGCTTCATCCGCACCGCGATGACCCAAGTGCTGCCCGACGCCCAGAAGGACGCGCTCAACGCCCGCATCCCGATGGGCCGTATGGGCGAGGGCGAGGATATCGGGGCGGCGGTGGCCTATCTCGCCAGTCGGGAGGCCGGCTACATTACCGGCCAGACGCTGCATGTGAATGGCGGCATGGCGATGATCTGACCGCCCGACGCGGCTTTTATCCCCAATTTCCCGGCTTTACCCAGCCTTCGCGCTTGCCCGGTTGCCCCCCGGCGTTAAGACAGATAGTCCTAACTGACGGCGCCCGAGCGATTCCGTTCGCGTGCCCATGCGGGGGACAAGAGCGTACCATGAAGGCCACCATCGAACGCGCGACGCTGCTGAAGTGCCTGTCGCACGTCCAGTCTGTCGTCGAGCGCCGCAACACCATCCCGATCCTGTCGAACGTGCTGATCGAGGCATCGGGCGACGGCACTGTGAAGATCGTGGCGACTGACCTTGACCTGCAGGTGGTGGAAACCATGGCAGCGGTTTCGGTCGAGGCGGCGGGCGCGATCACTGTCTCGGCGCATCTGCTGTTCGACATCGCCCGCAAGCTGCCCGACGGCAGCCAGGTCAGCCTGGAGACGGCGGACAACCGCATGGCGGTCAAGGCCGGGCGCAGCCGCTTCTCGCTGCCGACCCTGCCGCGCGACGATTTCCCGATGATCGTCGAAGGCGAACTGCCGACCAGCTTCGAGCTGCCGGCCGCCACGCTGGCGCAGCTGATCGACCGCACCCGCTTCGCCATTTCGACCGAAGAGACGCGCTATTACCTCAACGGCATCTTCCTCCACGTCAGCGATGACGAGCTGAGGGCTGCCGCTACCGATGGCCACCGCCTCGCCCGCTACACCCTGGCCCGCCCTTCCGGGGCCGAGGGCATGCCCGACGTGATCGTGCCGCGCAAATGCGTGGCCGAGCTGCGCAAGCTGCTCGAGGAAGCGCTCGATACCAATGTCGAGATCGAGCTCTCCGCCTCGAAAATCCGCTTCACCCTGGGCGGCGAGAACGGCGTGGTGCTGACCAGCAAGTTGATCGACGGGACCTTCCCCGATTACAGTCGCGTCATCCCGACCGGCAACGACAAGCTGCTCAAGCTCGATCCCCGGAGCTTCTGGGAAGGGGTGGACCGCGTCGCCACCATCGCCACGGAAAAGACCCGCGCGGTCAAGATGGCGCTGGAGAACGACAAGATCACGCTCTCGGTCACTTCGCCGGACAACGGCACGGCGGCGGAAGAGGTTCCGGCCGACTATCGCTCGGAGGGCTTCGAGATCGGCTTCAACGCCAATTACCTCAAGGACATTCTAGGCCAGATCGAAGGCGACACGGTCGAGCTGCACCTCGCCGATGCCGGTGCGCCGACGCTGATCCGTCAGGACGAGAAGAGCCCGGCGCTCTATGTCCTGATGCCGATGCGCGTCTGATCTTGCGCTCTCGCCTTGCTGCGGTGGCCCTGCTGGGGGCTGGGGCGGCCCGGGCAGCGGAGGCGCCGAAGCTGCCCGATGCGGACACCGCGCTGAGTTGCACGATGTGGTCGGCGATCATGGCCTCGCAGCAGGCCAATGCCGATGGCGAACGCTCGTTCAGCTTTGTCATGACCTGGTTTGTCGGGCTTTATGAAGGTGCCTCCGGCCGGAAGTTCGACAGCGTCGCCAGCGCCACCGATATCGAGAAGGCCATGGGCCGGATGGCGGAACTGAACGGCATTTGCGTGCCGCTGATGCAGGATTTCGGCGAGCGGCTGCAAAGCTGGGGCGGCGCGGTCGAAGCGGCCGAGGGTAAGCCGGCGCCAGCCAAATAGCCCGCAGGAGAGGCCTATTTCCGGGCCACCTCGATCATGCGTTCGACATCGACGAACTTTTCGCGCGGAGAATCATGGCGCGCGCGCTGGATTTCGGCCTCGTCGATCTTCTGCCAGTCGCGGAAGGTCACGACCTTGAGCCCGCGCGTTTCGGCAAGGGCATCGAAGCCAGCTCGGCCGGCCTTGCCCGCACCCTCGCCGATGTCCTCGGTGATGCGTTCGACAATCGAGAAGCCGTCGGGCCGGTTGGTGCCGATCGTGCCTGAAGGCCCGCGCCGCGCCCAGCCGACGCAGTAGAGCCCGGGCAGGATCCGCCCCCCGTGATTGGCGAAGCGGCCGGCGCTTTCCTCGAACGGCACGCCTTCGATCGGCGAGGTCTGGTAACCGATGCAGGCGATCACCAGTCCGGCGGGAATGGTATAGACCTCTCCGGTGCCGATGGCGCGTCCGCCTTCCAGCCGGGTGCGTTCCACTTCCACCCCTTCGACACGGCCCTCGCCCAGGATCGCGCGGGGGGCAGCGTAGAAGTCGAACTCGATCTCGATCTCGATCGGCTTGTCCTGACGGTGCGCCTCGGGAATGGCGGCAAAGCTGCGCAGGTGCATGACCGACTTGCGCTGCCCCGGCTCGAGCAGCGCGTCCGCGCCCTCCTCGGGCAGGTCGCGGGGATCGACACGCGGGCAGGCGCGGGCGAGGTGGGCCAGCTCGCCCAGCTCCTTGGGCGTCATCGCGATCTGGTGCGGACCGCGCCGGCCGAGGATCACCACCCGGTCGATCTTCGAGCCCTGCAGCACCTCGAGCGCATGGGCGACAATATCGCTGCCGGCGAACTCGGTGCGCGTCTTGGCGAGGATCCGGGCCACGTCGAGCGCAACATTGCCATTGCCGATGACCACGGCGGTGCGGCAGGACAGATCGGGATCGAGCGCGGCGAACTGCGGGTGGCCGTTGTACCAGCCCACGAATTGCGCGCTGCCATAGACATTGCCCAGATCAGCCCCGGGCAGGCCCAGCGGCCGGTCATGCGGGGCGCCGGTGGCCAGCACCACCGCGTCATAGAGGCCCTGCAGCTCGGCGATGGAAATATCGCTGCCGACGCTGACATTGCCCACGAACCGCACATTGTCGGACAGGGCGACAGTTTCGTAGCGGCGCGAGACACCCTTGATCGACTGGTGATCCGGCGCCACCCCGGTGCGGATCAGGCCGAACGGGACGGGCAGCCGGTCGAAAATATCGACCCGCACCTCCTCGCCCCATTGCTTCTGCGCGGCTTCGGCCGTGTAGTAACCCGCCGGGCCGGAGCCGATGATCGCGATATGCCGCATCGTGGCCGTCCTCTCTCAGTGATTGCAGCACATTCCGGATCGCGCTGCCAGTAAGGCGGCAAATCGAGTGGGGAAAACCGAAGCGCTTCAAGCCAGCTCTCGGGCGTAGCTCTCGCAACAGCTTTGCGGTCCGTTAACCTGTTTCGGCTACCGCGTCGGAAGGGTAAAGCGACAGGCAGTGGGGAAGCTCGGAATGAGCAAGCAACGGGCTGGCTTAAGCCGCATCGGCGGTCTGCTGAAGAGCAGGCCCGATCGCGGCGCGTCAGTCGTCGAGCTCACCGGCGATAATCGCCGCCTGGCGATCGAACTGTTCCAGAATTTCGAGCAGTCCGGAGCCGGCTGGTTCTGGGCGACCGATGCGCAGGGGCGCATTTCCTATATCTCCGAATGCTTCGCACAGCGCCATGGCATGGAGCATTCGGCGCTGGTGGGGCAAACCTTCCACGGCCTCTTCACGCTCGCACGCGATGAGGACAGCCGGGGCGAGCGCACGCTTCCCCTGATCATGAGCGCCCGCAAGACCTTCTCCGAATTGCCGGTTTGTGCTGCCCTCGACGACGACGAGGTGTGGTGGTCGCTTAGTGGGCGCCCGCAAATCAGCGCCAAGGGCGAATTTCTCGGTTATCGCGGCAACGGGTCGGATATCACCGAATCCCGCCGGGCGCATCGCGATGCTTCGCGCATGGTCGAATTCGATTCGCTGACCGGGCTCGCCAATCGCCACCGCATGAACAAGCGGCTCGAAGCAACGCTGACGGCCTTCCGCGCGGCCAAGCGCTGCTGCGCGGCGATGCTGCTGGATCTCGATCGCTTCAAGCAGGTCAACGATACACTCGGCCACCCGGCCGGTGACGAACTACTCAAGCAGGTGGCACAGCGCCTGCAGAATGTGATCAACGAAAACGGCTGCGAAATCGGTCGGCTCGGCGGTGACGAGTTTCAGGTGATTTTGCCCGTTCTCGACGATCGCGGCCGGCTTGGCGAGATCGCCCGCACGATTATCACCATGATTTCCCAGCCTTATCAGATCGAAGGATCGCGCTGTATCATCGGGGCATCGGTCGGTATCGCGATCGCGCCTTACGACGGGTTGACCACCGACGAGATCATCCGCAACACCGACCTTGCGCTCTATTCCGCCAAGGGCGGAGGGCGCAGGATCTACCGCTTCTATTCGCGCGATCTCCATGCCGAGGCCGAACGCCGCCGCCAGATCGAGGACGATCTGCGCGACGCGCTGGCGCGAGACCAGATCTGCCTGCATTATCAGCCGCTGGTCGGGGTCGAAGACAACAAGGTGGTCGGCTTCGAAGCGCTGATGCGCTGGGAACATCTGGAACTTGGCCCGATCTCTCCCGGGGTCTTCATCCCGATCGCCGAAGAAACCGATCTGATAATCGCGCTGGGCGAATGGGCGCTGCGCCAGGCCTGCACCGATCTCGCCAAATGCCCCGGCAACCTGCGGGTCGCGGTGAATGTCTCACCGCCCCAGTTCCGCAATGCCAATTTCCTCACGGCGGTGACTTCGGCCCTGTCGGCGAGCGGACTGGCCCCGGACCGACTCGAACTGACCGAAAGCATCTTCCTCGAGGATTTCGAGACGACCGAACGCATGTTCGAGACGCTCAAGAAGCTGGGCGTCCGCCTGGCGCTGGACGATTTCGGCACCGGCTATTCCTCGCTCAGCTATCTGAAGACGGCACCGTTCGACAAGATCAAGATCGATCAGAGCTTCATCCGCGGCGCCACCCAGGAGGGCAATCGCAATGCGGCGATCATTACCGCGATCGTCAGCCTCGCCAATGCGCTCGACATGGATACCACTGCGGAAGGGATCGAAGCGCTGGATGAGCTGGTGCTGATGCGCGAGCTGAAGGTCGATCAGATCCAGGGCATGGTCTATTCATACGCGCTTCCCATCGACGAAATGCTCGATGCGATGGCTGCGGGCGAATGGGTGATCGAGCCGGTTGGGCCGAGCCACCAGCGAGCCGAACGCCGCACGGTGCTGCGCAAGATCGGGCTGATCCATGAGGATCACCGCTACGACGTGACCATGCGGAACCTATCGGCGACCGGGGCGATGATCGAAGGCCTGTGCGAGGTGCCGGTCAACACCCATTTCGTGACGGACTTCGGCGAAGGGCAACTGGCCGTGGTCGTTGTGCGTTGGTCGGAAGGCAGCGTGCAGGGGATCGAGTTCGAAATCCCGCTGGTCGATGACGGTGCGGATGGCCTGTGCACCCGCCACCGCATCTCGCCCTACATGCTTGCTGCAGGCGGCATGCCGCTCGCTGCCTTGCCGCCGGGCGAATATCCGCTGATCGGCAAGAGTGGCTTCAGCTTGCCGCGCTTCCAGCAGATCATCGA
>CANJSX010000048.1 GCA_947477055.1 Sphingomonadaceae bacterium
ATCTGACCGGTTGCGCCGAGCGGCTCAAGGAAGCCTGGCCCGCGCTCAAGGCCTATGCGGTCGAGCCAACGCTCTCGCCAGTCATCTCCGGCGGCCAGCCTGCCCCGCACCCGATCCAGGGCATCGGCGCGGGCTTCATCCCGACCAATCTCCACACCCAGTCGATCGACGGGGCGATCCAGGTCGATCCGGCCGATGCCAAGGAAATGGCGAGGCTGTGCGCCACGGTGGAGGGCATGCTGGTCGGGATCAGCTCGGGCGCGACGCTCGCCGCGATCGCACAGAAGCTGCCCTCGTTGCCGGCCGGAAGCCGGGTGCTGGGCTTCAACTACGACACCGGCGAGCGCTACCTCTCGGTGCCGGACTTCCTGCCCGAATGAGCGCCCTCGAACCACTCGCCTATCGCGACGGCGACACCGCACTCTCCGGCCTGCTGGCCCGCCCGGCGGGAAGCCCGCGCGCCGCAGTGGTGGTCTTTCCGACAATCATAAACACCACCCGCGCGGTGGAAGACAAGGCGCGGGCGCTGGCCGAAGCCGGCTACATCGCGCTGGTCGCCGACTTCTACGCCGCCATGCCGGCCGACTTCGCCGAGGCGCGCGAACTGGCAGGCAAGGTGCGAGCTGATCCCTTCGCCTACCGCCGTCGGCTTCATTCCGCGATCGACGGGCTCAAGGCCCTGCCCGATGCGGCGGGCCTGCCCGTGCTGGCGATCGGCTTCTGCATGGGCGGCGGAGCGGTGTTGGAACTGGCTCGCGCCGGGGCCGACCTGCGCGCGGTGGTGAGCTTCCACGGCTTGCTCGAAACACCCCTCCCAGCCGCGTCCGGCACGATCAAGGCCCGCATTCTCATCTGCCACGGCGATGCCGATGCGCTGGTGCCGCGCGAGCAGGTGCTGGGCTTCTGGCAGGAAATGGATGCGGCCGGCGGCAACTGGCACTTCCACTCATATTCCGGCGTCCCGCACAGCTTCACCAATCCCTATCCGGGCGCAACCGGCGCCATCGCCCACGATCCCAGCGCCGACCGCCAGAGCTGGGCAGCGATGCATTCGCTGTTCGACGAGGTGCTGGGGCAATGAGCGGCGCGATCCATCCCGCCATCGCCCCCGGCAATCTCGCCGTCATCACCGGAGCGGCGGACGGCATCGGCCTTGCCGCTGCACGCCGACTGGCCGGCATGGGCATGCGGGTCGCGCTGGTCGATGTCGCGGCGGACAAGCTCGAAGCCGCAAAAGCGGAAATCGGCGAGGCTGCCAGCATCCACGTCGTCGACGTCTCGGACCGCGCGGCGGTGGCACAGCTCGCCGCGAGCCTCGGCCCGGTCTCGGTGCTGATGGGCAATGCCGGTATCGGCGGCGGCGGTGATATCTTTGCTGATCCCGCCGGGTGGGACCGCATCCTTAGCGTCAACCTGATGGGCATGGTCCACGTCGCGCAATGCTTCGTCCCCGCCATGGCGGAAAGCGGCGCACCGGGGCTGGTGATCAACACCGGCTCGAAGCAGGGCATCACCCAGCCCCCCGGCAACACCGCCTATAACATCAGCAAGTCCGGCGTGAAATCGCTGACCGAAGGCCTCGCCCACTCGCTGCGCGAGAAGCAGGGCTGCCGGGTTACCGCGCACCTGCTGATCCCCGGCTTCACCTACACCGGCATGATGAAACGGTTCATCGCCGAGCAGCCCCCTGCGGCCTGGACACCGGATCAGGTGGTCGACACGATGCTCGATGGCATCGCGCGCGGTGAGTTCTACCTGTGGTGCCTCGACAACGAGACCACCTGGGAAGTCGACGCCCGCCGCGTGTTGTGGAACGCGCAGGACATCACCGAGGGCCGCCCGGCCCTGTCGCGCTGGCATGCGGCGTATAAGGAGGCGTTTGCGCGGTTTGTGGCGGGAGAGTGGGACCTTTCCCTATGCCCTGATCGCATACAACGCCGCGTTGCTGATCGCGTAAACCGCCCCATCTGCCCCGATCAGCGTCGGGGTATAGGCCTGCCCGATCCCGGTGGTCAGCACGATGCTCTGCGACAGCGTGTTGTTGGTCAGATCCCAGCGGTACATGATTCCGTCCTCGTTGTTGGCGAGGATCGAGCGGCGCTGGACGTCGGCGGCCATGGTGTTGATGCACCATTCGCGCCGAACAGTGGTCGATCCGGCGTCGAGGGTCGGGCCGAGGATCGTCATCACCTCGCGCATCACCTGCACGCTCGGGATGATTGGGTCGGCCTGGCTCGCCCGGGGATCGAGTACGGCTAGCCGGTTGAGCCCGTCGCCAGTGCCGGTGCCGGCGTAATTGTTGTATTTCAGCGCGAGCAGATAGGTCGAGGACCCGCTGTAGGTGGGGACCATAGTAGCCGGGATCACGGTGGGAGAAACGTCCCAACCGAAACTGCCCGGCATGCCCGCCGACGCGAGCTGCGCATCGAACTGGAGCAACCAGCCGCGCGCGTTGTGTGTGGGGAACTGCGCTTCGAGCACGCCGATGAACACCCTGCCATCCGGGCCGACGACCGGCGATGAGGTGCCGTTGTCGCTGATCCGAGCGCCAGTTCCGAGGTTCGGATCGATCAGCGCAACCTTTGAGCGGGTCGCCAGCGTGGTGCTGTTTAGTGCGAGCAGGTAGCCGGTCTGGGTGACGCCCGAGACCGCCTGGATATTCACCGCGACATAAAGCGTGCCGCCATCGAGCGAGAGCGCCGGGGCGCTGTTCATCGCCTGCTTCTGGATTGCCGGGTCTGCGGCCGCAGTCGCCGCGCTGACCCAGCTGCCGGTTCCATCGGGCGCGATCCGGGCGATGCCGCTGACCAGCCCCGCCGGATTGGCGCCGGTCACCTGGAAGCCGAAGAAGACATTGCCTTGCGCCTCGCAGGTGAGCGGCGTGTTGATGAACACCGTGGCATCGTAGGTCGCGGCATTGGCGTTGTAGGTGGAGACGCCGAAGAACACTTGGGTGGCGGCCGTGCTGCTCGCCGCATCGGCCTCGGCGCGGACCTGCAGCTTGCCCCCGGCGCCGGGGGCATAGACCTTACCTTGCGGAGTAATGACGATGTTGTAGCTGGGCAGCCAGTTGTGCGGCGGAGTGACGTAATCGCTCGCCAGCGACCAGACCTGCGAGCCACTGGCACCACTGCGGCCCTCGACGCGGAAGCCGCCGGTCGCGGTGGTTTTCACCGGGATGACAATAGTGTTGTTCGCCGTGACAGCCGGTGAGCCATAATGCGTCAGCAGCGCCCCGCTCGAGGTATATTGCGGCGCGAGATCGACCGGAGAAGTCCAGGAAATCCGGCCAAGATCCTGCCCCGAGATGCTGCTCGCCCCGGTGTGCTGGGCATCGCGCGCGAAGCCGGACCAGACCGGGGTTGCGGTTGGCGTGGGCGTCGGAGTGGGGGTGGAGGTGGGGGTCGGGCTGCCGCCCCCGCCGCAGGCAGCCAGGGCTGCGGTGGACGAGAGCATCGCCAGAGCCGTGCGACGCGAGACGGGTGGGGTGCGACCGCGAGTCATGATCTTGCCATGCTAATCCCTTGTGCGCGGCAACGCACCCTCCGTCGCGCGCGGCTGTGCATCAAGCTGTGGCAAACGCCTCCACCGGCAGCGCCATCATCGCCTCGCAGCCGCCCTCGATCTTGCGGCGCAGCGCGCCGGCATCGGGGGTGAAGCGCTCGCCATAGTAGCGCGCGGTGACCAGCTTGGCCTCGTAGAAGGCCTTGTCGCCGCTGCCCGCAGCCAGCCCGTACAGCGCCGCCTGTCCTTGCCGCAGCCACATCAGGCCGAGCGCGACGATGCCCATTATGTGCATGTAGTGATGCGCGCCGGCCCCGGCGTTGTTGGGGTTGGCCATGGCGTTCTGCATCAGCCACATGCTCGCGGCCTTGAGCTCGCCGTTGGCCTTCTCGACCCGTGCGGCGAGGTCGGCCAGTTCGGGCTTGCCCTTGGCATGCGCGCATTCCTCATCGACCAGCGCGAAGAAGCGCTGGATCGCCCGGCCGCCGTTGAGGCCGAGCTTGCGCCCAACCAGGTCCATCGCCTGCACCCCGTTGGCGCCTTCGTAGATCATCGCGATCCGCGCATCGCGCACGAACTGCTCCATGCCATGCTCGGCGATATAGCCGTGACCGCCGAACACCTGCTGCATGTTGACGGCGACATCGAAGCCCTTGTCAGTGCCGTAGCCCTTGATCACTGGGGTGAGCAGGCTGATCAGCTCGTCCGCCGCGGCGCGTTCTTCCTTGGTGGCCGCCTTATGCGAGAGATCGACCTGCAACGCCCCCCACATGCACAGCGCGCGCATGCCTTCGGTGAAGGCCTTGGCGTCCATCAGCATGCGGCGGATATCGGGGTGGACGAACAGCAGATCGGCCTTTTCCTGCGGCTCGGCCGGCCCGGTGAGGGCGCGGCCCTGGCGGCGCTCCTGCGCATAGATCACCGCGTTCTGGTAGGCCGCCTCGGCCTGACCAAGCCCCTGAATGCCGACGCCCAGCCGGGCCGCGTTCATCATAATGAACATCGCGGCGAGGCCCTTGTTCTCCTCGCCAACCATCCAGCCCGTGGCGCCATCGTAGTTCATCACGCAGGTGGCGTTGCCGTGGATGCCCATCTTGTGCTCGATCGAGCCGCAGGAGACGGCGTTGCGCTCGCCCAGCGAGCCGTCGTCTCCGACCATGATCTTGGGGACGATGAACAGCGAGATGCCCTTGGAGGAATCCGGCGCGTCCGGCGTTTTTGCCAGCACGAGGTGGATGATGTTCTCGGTCAGATCGTGGTCGCCAGCCGAGATGAAGATCTTGGTGCCGGTAATCGCATAGGAGCCATCGGCAGCAGGCACCGCGCGGGTGCGGATCATGCCAAGGTCGGTGCCGCAATGCGGCTCGGTCAGGTTCATCGTGCCGAGCCACTTGTTCGACACCATGTTTGGGAGATATTTGGCCTTGAGCTCAGAGGAGGCCTTGGACTGGATCGCCGAGACCGCGCCGTTGGTCAG
The DNA here is from genome assembly GCA_947477055.1 of Sphingomonadaceae bacterium. Taxonomy (GTDB): domain Bacteria; phylum Pseudomonadota; class Alphaproteobacteria; order Sphingomonadales; family Sphingomonadaceae; genus Novosphingobium. Next base: position 4,982 of record CANJSX010000048.1, read on the forward strand.
GCCGGGATACATCGCGAAGGCCTGGTTGGCCGAGCATACGAATTCCTCCAGCACGAAGCCGAAGACATGCGGCAGGCCCTGCCCGCCATATTCGACCGGGGTTGCCAGCGTGCCCCAGCCGGCTTCCTGATATTGGGCGAAGGCTTCCTTGAAGCCGTCCGGCGTGGTCACGGTCCCGTCGGGATGGCGAGTGCAGCCCTGCTGGTCACCCGACAGGTTGAGCGGCGCCACCACCTCGGACATGAAGCGCCCGCCCTCGCCGACGATCGCTTCGACCATGTCGGGGGTGGCAACCTCGAACCCGGGCAGGTTGGCATATTGCTCAAGCTTCAGCACCTCGTTGATGTTGAAGCAGACGTCGTGCACGGGCGCCTTGTAGACGGGCATCTCTCTGGTCCTCTTTGGTTCTTTTCGGTGCTTTTGAGGGCACGCTCAGGCGCGCTTGCGGGGAAGTTCGAGCGTTTCAATCTGGGCCACGAAGGAGCTTAGCTCCGCAATCGCGGCGTCGAGGTCGTCGCGCTGCTCCTGCATCTTGGCAATCCGGTCACGGCACTTCTCGAGCGTGACCCGGCGCTGTTCGACTCGCCCGTCGCCAAGGTCATAGAGATCGATCATCTCCTTGACCTCGGTCAGGCTGAAGCCGACGTTCTTGGCGCGAACGATCCAGGCGAGCCGAGCGCGGTCCCGTTTCGAATATATCCGCGACAGGCCCTGGCGCAGCGGCGCGATCAGGCCCTCGTCCTCATAGAAGCGCAACGCCCGCGCGGTGAGGCCGAATTCGGCGGCAAGGTCCGAGATCGTGAAATGCTCGCGCTGGAGCGCATCGGGCCGTTCGACATGCGCTCCGTCATGCGGGCGCGAAACGTGAGTCATGGGGTCCATGACAACGCTTGTGAATTACCTTTACGTAAACGTCAAGTAGTGATCGCCGCGAGCCCTTCCCCCTCGATCCGGCGATAGAAGCAGCTGCGCGCACCGGTGTGACAGGCAGGGCCTTCTGGCTTGACGATCAGGACCAGCGCGTCCTGGTCGCAATCGACCCGGATATCCTCGACGCGCAGGACATGGCCCGAGGTCTCGCCCTTCATCCACAGCCGCCCGCGCGAGCGCGAATGGAAATGGGCCAGCCCGGTCTCGCGTGTGCGGGCGAGCGCCTCGGCATCCATGAAGGCAACCATCAGTATCTCGCCGGAGGCCGAATCAACGGCGATTGCGGTGAGCAGTCCCTTGTCATCGAAGCGCGGCAGGAAGCGCGTCCCCTGCTCGCGTTCCGCCGCATCCGGCGCTGTCATGCTTTGTAATTCCTTTCCAATTGCCGTTCCCGGCGCAGCTTTGTTGCAGGATAACCACAGATAGTCACCAAAATCCACGCGCCCGCTTCAAGCATCTTTCAATTGCTCCGGAATCGATCAAGAAGCGCCTTGCGGCTTTGAGGGAGGTCGCAATGCCGAGCCGGCGCGCTGGAACAAGCGCCATGGTTCAGGGGGAGAAGGCCACCGCCGCCGCAAGGCAGAGCGAGCCGAAGAATGAGGGTTAAGGGCATGGTGGCCGTCCACGTACGGTCGCCGCGCTGCCACCGGCAGGGCCCCAATGCGAGTTTCGTCACGAGGGCGCCCGGAGCTTTGGTTCCGGGCGTTTTCGTTTGCGCTCAGGTATGCTCGAGCGCCTCGTCAAGCACTCTGGCAAAGCAGGCGATCCGCACCTGCGCCGCCCCCGCCCGCAACAGTGCCGAGACACAGGCATCGCTGGTCGCGCCGCTGGTCAGCACATCGTCCACCAGCACGATGTTCGCGCCGCGCAGCCCATCCGCCCGGCGCGAATCGACTGCGATCGCCCCGGACAGCGCCCGCGCACGCGCCCTGCGGCCCAGTCCGCCCAACGTGGGTGTCCGCTTGCGCCGCTGCAGCGTGTCGACCGCCAGCCGCGCGCCATGCGCCTTGGCGATCTCGCGGGCGAGCAGCCCGGCCTGGTTAAACCCGCGCTGCCACAGCCGCCAACGGTGGAGCGGCACCGGCACAACCAGCCAGCTCTCATCCAAATCCGTGAGCCGGGCCGATATCAGCCGCGCCATCATCGGCACCAGCGCGATCCGTTTGCCGCGCTTGAGCGCCAGCACCAGCCGGCGCGAGGCGTCGTTGTAGAGCGTACCAGCGGCGATCCCGGCATGGCGCGGCGGATCGGCCAAGCAGGGAGCACAGACCGCACCGTCGCGGATGCTGTCCGGGAACGGCCGTTGGCAGCGCGTACAGGCCGGCTCTCCCGGCACTGCCAGCGTCGCCCAGCACTCCGCGCAGAGCCCGTCCTGCGTCATCAGCCCCGCGCCGCACAGCGGGCAGCGCGGCGGGAACAGCAGGTCAACGACCGGGGCAATCGGGGCGGGCACGCGCATCAGGGCCACTCTATCGCTTGCGCCCGCGCGCGGCGCAAGGCAGTGGCAGGCTGATGGAGCGCCCGCAGCCGCCTCGGATATTCTCGCCCGCCCGGCGGCTTGCGGTGCGGCGCCGGATGCTGGCGCTGCAGCGGCGCGAGGGCGCGGCGCGCTACTTGCTTGATGACATGGTCGAGGACGTGACCGAGCGCCTCGCTTTCCTGCGCCACAGTCCGGCCCGCGCTCTGGTGATTGGTGACCACAGCGGGCAACTGGCGCAGTGGCTGCGTGGCCAAGGTGCGGCGGTGAGCGAGGCGGAACCCGCGCTGGGCTTCGACGAGGAGCGCCCCTTCCCCGAAGCCGGTTTCGACTTTATCGCCAGCCTCGGCACGCTCGATACGGTCAACGACCTGCCCGGCGCGCTCATCCACCTGCGCGCCGCGCTCGCGCCGGGCGGGCTGATGATCGCGAGTTTCCCCGGCGCCGGTAGTCTCGCCGGATTGCGCACGGCGATGTTCGCAGCGGACGCCGACCGCCCTGCCCCCCGCCTGCATCCGATGGTTGATGTGCGCGCTGGCGGGCAATTGCTACAGCGCACCGGCTTCGCCAATCCGGTGATCGACAGCCGCAGTCTCGAGGTCCGCTTCCGCTCGCTCGCCAGCCTCACCGCCGACTTGCGCGCGCAGGGCCTGTCGAACGTGCTGGCTTCAGCCGGACCACCCCTCACCCGCCCGGCGCGCGATCGCGCCGCTGCGGCATTCGGCCAGGGTCTTCTCGAGAAATTCGAGATACTGACCCTAAGCGGCTGGAAAGCCTAACCCAACGCCGCCTGCGCCGCCGCTAGTCGCGCGATGGGCACCCGGTAAGGTGATGCGCTGACGTAATCGAGGCCGACCTTCTCGCAGAAGGCGATCGAGGCCGGATCGCCACCGTGTTCACCGCAGATGCCCAGCTTGATGTCCGGCCGCGTCGCCCGGCCGCGCTCGGCAGCAAGGCTGACTAGCTGGCCAACCCCGTCGATATCGAGGCTGACGAAGGGGTCGCGGGCGAAGATGCCCTGCTCGACATAAACACTGAGGAACTTCGCCGCATCGTCGCGGCTGAGGCCCAGTGTGGTCTGGGTGAGATCGTTGGTGCCGAACGAGAAGAACTCGCCGACCTCGGCGATCTCGCCCGCCACCAGCGCGGCGCGCGGCAGTTCGATCATCGTTCCGACCTGGTAGGACAGGGTCCGGCCCTTCTCGGCGAAGACCGCGGCGGCGGTGCGATCGACCAGCGCCTTGAGGATTTCCAACTCCTTGCGGGTGGCGACCAGCGGGATCATCACTTCCGGCACCACTGCCTCGCCCGACTCAGCGGCAACGTCGCAGGCTGCCTCGAACAGGGCGCGGGCCTGCATTTCGTAGATTTCCGGGAAGGTGATGCCGAGGCGGCAGCCGCGATGGCCGAGCATCGGATTGAATTCGTGCAGTTCCTCGGCCCGGCGCTTGAGCGTGGGCACGCCGATCCCGATGGTGTTCGAGAGCTCCTCGAACTCGGCATCGGAATGGGGCAGGAATTCGTGCAGCGGCGGATCGAGCAGGCGGATCGTCACCGGCAGGCCACTCATGATCTCGAAGATCGCGTGGAAATCCGCGCGCTGTTCGGGCAGCAGCTTGGCCAGTGCGGCGCGGCGCCCGGCTTCGTCCTCGGCGAGGATCATCTGGCGGACGGCCGAAATGCGCTGTTCATCGAAGAACATGTGCTCGGTGCGGCACAGACCGATGCCCTCGGCCCCGAACTGCCGCGCCATGCGGCAATCGGCCGGGGTTTCGGCATTGGTGCGCACTTTCATCCGGCGGTGCTTGTCGGCCCAGACCATCAGCGTGCCGAAATCGCCGACCAGCTCGGGTTCGATCGTCGGCACCTCGCCGGCCATGATCGATCCGGTCGCACCGTCGAGCGTAATAATGTCGCCTTCCTTGAAATCGCGCGCGCCGATCTTGAGCGTGCGGGCCGCCATGTCGATCGACAGGCTCGAAGCCCCGGAAACGCAAGGCCGGCCCATCCCGCGAGCGACCACCGCCGCGTGTGACGTCATGCCGCCGCGCGCGGTGAGGATGCCCTTGGCGGCGTGCATGCCGTGAATGTCCTCGGGGCTGGTCTCGACCCGCACCAGGATCACCGCATCGCCGCGTTCGGCGCGCTTTTCCGCCGTATCGGCATCGAGCACGATCGCGCCCGAGGCCGCGCCGGGCGAGGCCGGCAGGCCCTTGCCCAGCACATCGCGCGGGGCATCGGGATCGAGCGTGGGGTGGAGCAACTGGTCGAGCGCCATGGGATCGACCCGCATCACCGCCGTCGCCTCGTCGATCAGCCCCTCGGCGACCATGTCGACCGCCATCTTGAGCGCGGCCTTGGCGGTGCGCTTGCCTGAACGGGTCTGGAGCATCCACAGCTTGCCACGTTCAACCGTGAATTCGATGTCCTGCATGTCGCGGTAGTGCTTCTCGAGCAGATCGAAGACTTCGGCCAGCTCGCCATAGGCGGCGGGCATCGCCTCTTCCATCGAGAGTGGCTTGGCGCCGGCCCGTTCGCGGGAGAATTTGGTGAGATATTGCGGGGTGCGGATGCCGGCGACGACGTCTTCGCCTTGGGCGTTGACCAGCCATTCACCGTAATAAGCCTTCTCGCCGGTGGCCGGATCGCGGGTGAAGGCGACGCCGGTGGCCGAGGTATCGCCCATGTTGCCGAAGACCATCGCCTGGACGTTGACCGCAGTGCCCCATTCGCCGGAGATGTTGTTGATGCGGCGATAAACCTTGGCGCGGTCTGAATCCCAGCTATCAAACACAGCGCGGATCGCGCCCCAAAGTTGATGAAACACATCCTGCGGGAACGGGTGACCGAGTGCGGCCTCGACGATCCGCTCATATTCCTTGACCAGCGCCTGCCAATGCTTAGCCTCAAGATCAACATCGGCATAAAAGTCATTGTCTTCCTTGACGATTTCTAGAGCGTCCTCAAACAAGTAATGGTCCACGCCGAGCACCACGTCGGAATACATCTGGATGAAGCGGCGATAGCTGTCCCAGGCGAAGCGTTCGTCGCCCGAGGCGCTGGCGAGGCCCTTCACCGTCTCATCGTTGAGACCCAGGTTGAGCACCGTGTCCATCATCCCGGGCATCGAGACCCGCGCGCCGGAGCGGACCGAGACCAGCAGCGGATCGGCAGCATCGCCGAACTTCTTGCCCACCGCCGCCTCGATATGAGTCAGCGCGGCCGCGACATCGGCCTGAATCTGGGCCGAAAAATCCCCTCCTTCAGCCAGATAGCGGACGCATTCCTCGGTGGTGATGGTGAAGCCCGGGGGCACCGGCAGGCCGATTCCGGCCATCTCGGCAAGGTTGGCGCCCTTGCCGCCGACCACGGTCTTGTCCTTGGCCCGAGGATCGCTGTGCGAGACACCACCACCGAAAGTGAATACGTATGCAGTCATGGATATCCGCCATTCCTCTGGAAATTGAGTCGCAACGATGCCGGGAGGCCGGGTGTCTCCTAGCTGCGCCGGAAACATATGTCAGCCTCTTTGTGCAGTGCAACACAAGACTATTCGGGATTGTCCCCGGCGGAGTGATTAATCCGAAGGTGTAGGGTGAATTGTGGTGACCTGCAGCCCGAAGCGCGGAATGGATACAAACCATATCCCCCAACCCCGACCGTCCTGAGCCTGTCGAAGGACTGCTTTTTCTTCAGGCCGTTAGGCGTGACGCACGAAAAAAAGGACGGTCCTTCGACAGGCTCAGGACGGTCGGGTCTGGTTCAAGCGCAGTTTGATCGAGCTATCCCTCGATCCGCGAGAAATCGGCCACGCGGTGCACCGCATCGCGGAAACGGGCGAGCAAAGAGAGGCGGAAGTTTCTCTTCGCCGGGTCGGAATCGTTGACCGTGACTTCCTCAAAGAACCGGTCGATCGGCGCGCGCAAGCTGGCGAGCGCGGCCATGGCGCCGGTGAAGTCCTCGGCAGCGACGGCCGCTTCGGCCTGCGGCCCGGCGGCATCGAGCGCGGCAACGAGCGCCGCTTCGGCCGGCTCGGGCTCGGAATTGACGGCGCTCGCCTCGAACGCTTCCTTCTTGAGGATATTCGCGGCGCGCTTGTAGCCGGCGAGCAGGTTGGTCCCCTCCTCCGAGCCGACGAAGGCCTGGAGGGCGTGAACGCGGGCGAGCAAGCGGACGAGATCGTCCTCGCCGCCGAGGGCGAAGACGGCATCGATCAGGTCGTGGCGGACACCTGCCTCGCGCTGCTGGACCTTGAGGCGATCGGCGAGGAAATCGAGCAATGCAAAGCTGTTTTGATCGTGCTGGGCCGCGAAGCCCTTACGCTTCTCCATCGCTTGACCAAACAGCGACATGGCAAAACCCGCGGAACCGCCAACGGCCTGCAGATCATTGGCAGCACGGTCCTGCAACGCCCGCTGAGCCGAGCGCAGTCCTGACGCTATTGATAACCAGTGCGCGTCGAACAATTCGACAATGGAAAGCCGCAGCTTGTTAGATATCATCAGTTGGATCACGCCCAATGAGGCTCGCCTCAACGCGAAAGGATCCTTGGATCCTGTCGGACGCTCATCAATAACGAAGAAGCCAGCCAACGTATCCAGCTTATCCGCCAGCGACACCGCCACCGTCACCGGCGCGGTCGGGACGTCATCGCCCTGCCCCACCGGCTTGTAGTGATCGCGGATCGCGTCGGCGACGGCGTCGCTCAGCCCTTCGGCGCGAGCGTAGTAGCCACCCATCAGGCCCTGGAGTTCGGGGAATTCGCCGACCATTTCGGTGACGAGATCGGCCTTGCACAGCCGCGCGGCGCGTTCGGCGGCGTCGGCTAACGACAATTCCTCCCCGGAAAGGGGAGGATTTCCGACGATGCCCTCTTCCACCAGCCAGCGGGCCAGCTTGGCCACCCGCTCGACCTTGTCGGCAACCGTGCCCAGTTTCTCATGGAAGGTGATCCGCTCGAGCTTTTTCGCCTGCTCGCTGAGCGACACCTTGCGGTCCTGCTCCCAGAAGAAGCGCGCGTCGGACAGGCGCGCGGCGAGGACCTTGCGGTTGCCGGCAACAATCGCCGCACCGCCGTCGCTTGCGACGATGTTCGCAGTGCAGACGAAGGCATTGGCAAGCTGGCCCGCCGCATCGCGGCAGATGAAGTATTTCTGGTTGGTCCGGGCAGTTAGCTGAATAACCTCAGGTGGAACCTCAAGAAATGCCTCGTCAAAACGTCCGAGCAGCGGCACCGGCCATTCGGTCAGACCCGCGTTTTCGATCACCAGCCCCTCGTCCTCGACCAGCACCAGACCTGCAGCGGCGGCCGCGGCGGCGGCCTTTTCGCGGATCAGCGCCTCGCGCTCGGCGTGATCGACGATGACATGGCAGGCGCGCAGCTTCTGCTGGTAATCATCGGCATTGCCGATGGTGATCTCGTCCGGGTGGTGGAAACGGTGGCCCTTGGTGACCCAGCCCGATTGCACCCCGCCCACTTCAAAGGCGACCAGATCATTGCCGAGCAGCGCGACGATGCCGGAGAGCGGGCGAACCCAGCGCGCGCTTTCGGTGCTGATCGAGGCGGCACCCCAGCGTTGTGATTTGGGCCAGTGGAACGCGCGGACGATCGCCGGGATCGCCTCGGCCAGCACGTCGACAGTGGCCTGTCCGGGCTTTTCGGAGATCGCGTAAAGCACGCCGTCACGTTCGGTGAGCTGCACGGCGGTCAGCCCGGTCTTGCGCAGGAAGCCTTCCAGCGCCTGCGGCGGCGCGCCGACGCGCGGGCCTTTCAGTTCCTCGCTGACGGCAGCGGTCGCGGCGGGCAGCCCGCGCGCGATCAGCGCGAGACGGCGCGGGGTGGACCAGACGACAATTTCCGGCTGATCCTGAGCCTGTCGAAGGACCCCGGCAGCGTCCATTTCCTTGCGGAACAGCTTTTCCAGATCAGCCCGCGCACCGGCCTGCATCCGCGCGGGGATTTCTTCGCAGCGCAGTTCGAGGAGGAAGTCGCTCATACCGTCCACCCCGGGAATTCCGCTTCCCAGCGTGGCTTGTTCTTCTCGATCCACGCGGCGCAACTGCCTTTGGCAAGGTCGCGGACGCGGCCGATGTAGCTGGCGCGCTCCTGCACGCTGATCACGCCGCGCGCCTGCAGCAGGTTGAACAGGTGGCTGGCCTCGATCGCCTGGTCATAGGCGGCGAGCGGAATGTCGGCTTCGATGCAGCGCTGGCATTCGGCCTCGGCCTTGGCGAAGCCGTCGAACAGGCTGGCGGTATCGGCCACCTCGAAATTGTATTTCGAAAATTCCTGCTCATTGGCGAGGAACACATCACCATAGGTCACGCCGCGATCGTTGAAGGCGAGGTCATAGACGTTGTCGACGCCCTGGATATACATCGCCAGCCGCTCAAGCCCGTAAGTCAGCTCGCCCGCCACCGGCTTGCAATCGAACCCGCCGATCTGCTGGAAATAGGTGAACTGGGTCACTTCCATCCCATCACACCACACTTCCCAGCCGAGGCCCCAGGCGCCCAGCGTCGGGCTTTCCCAGTCGTCCTCGACGAAGCGGATATCATGCGCGAGCGGATCGACCCCGATCTCGGCCAGGCTGGCGAGATAGAGTTCCTGCAGGTTTTCCGGATTGGGCTTCAGGATCACCTGATACTGGTAATAGTGCTGCAGCCGGTTGGG
>CANJSX010000049.1 GCA_947477055.1 Sphingomonadaceae bacterium
AATGCCGCCCAGCGACGAGATCCGCGTCAGCAATGCGACAAGCAGCCAGACCGCTGCAGAAGTTGCTCCAATCCGCCAATCCAGCGCCAGGCTGACCCCCAGCATGGTGGCTACGCCCTTGCCGCCCCTGAACTTCAGCCAGAGTGGAAAGCAATGCCCGAGGAGCGCAAACAGACCGCTCAGCGCCACAACTATCGGATCGCCATCGGACCAGTACGCCGCCATCAGGACCGCCAATGCGCCCTTGCCCGCATCGAGCAGCAGGGTCGCCACGGCCAGCCCCTTCCGTCCGGTGCGCAGCACATTGGTCGCGCCGATGTTGCCCGAGCCGATGCTGCGCAGGTCCCCCGCCCCGGTTAGCCGGGTGAGTATGAGGCCAAAGGGCACTGAGCCCATCAGATAGCCAAACGCGAGTGGGGCAAACCATTCCATGGAGCAACCTTTAGCGCCTATTCCCCCGCAGTTTGAAGAGCGCATCTTCCCTTTTTTGCATCCGCTTCGGTAGAAGGTGCAACATGGAGCCCTCCGTCGATCCCGCCGCGCCGATCCTGCTGTTCGATTCGGGCGTTGGCGGACTGTCTGTGCTGGCCGAGCTGAGGACCCTGCTGCCCGACGCCCCGATCATCTATACGGCGGATAACGGCGGCTTGCCCTATGGCACCAAGACCGAGGCGCAGGTCGCCGCGCGGGTCTGCGGCCTACTCGGGCGGATGTCGGAACGTTTCGCCCCGCGGCTGATCTGCATCGCTTGCAACACCGCCTCGACCATCGCACTGGGCATGGTCCGCGACGTGCTGCACGTGCCGGTGGTCGGCACCGTCCCCGCGATCAAGCCGGCGGCGGCGTTGACCAAGACCCGGGTGATTGGCCTACTCGGCACCGATGCGACCATCCGCCAGGCCTATGTCGACCAGCTTGAGGCCGAGTTCGCGCAAGGCAAGCGCCTGCTGCGCTTCGGCGCGCCCGATTTGGTCGCGGCGGCCGAGGCCAAGCTGCGCGGACAGAAGGTGGACCCTGAGGTCTTCCAGCGCGCGGCGCAGGGCCTGCGCTCGCAACCGGGCGGTGAGGAGATCGATACGGTGGTGCTGGCCTGCACGCACTTCCCGCTGGTGGAGACGGAACTGGCGGAAGCCTTCGGCCCGGGTGTGCATTTCATCGACGGGGCGACCGGGATTGCCCGGCGCATCGCCTTTCTCACACAGGGCCAGCAATTCGCCCGCCGCGAAGGCGATCTGGCGCTGTTCACCCGTGACGAGGAGTCGCTGGCGGCGTTGCGCCCAGCGCTGGCGGCGCTGGGGCTGGAACGGATCGCCGTTCTCGACTAACCCCGCCGGGCATGACTGCCCGCATCGATCCCTTCCGCGCCATTTCCGTCAGCCGGCTGGCCCATGCCCTCAAGGCGCAGGGGCGCTCGGTCATCCACATGGAATTCGGCCAGCCCTCCACCGGCGCACCGGCGGCGGCGATCGCCACGGCCCATGCGGTGCTCGATGCCGATCCCATGGGCTATTGGGAAAACCCGGTGCTCAAGGCGCGAATCGCGCGGCTCTATGCCGAGCGCTATGGCGTCGCGATCGATGCAGAGCAGATCGTACTGACCTGCGGCGCCTCACCGGCGCTGGTGCTGGCGCTCAACATGAGCTTCGCCCCCGGCGCGCGCGTCGCCATCGCCCGGCCGGGCTATGTCGCCTATCGCAACACGCTGCGGGCGCTGCATATCGAGCCGGTCGAGCTGGCCTGCGGCGAGGCCGAGGGCTATCGCCTGACCGCCGCTGCGCTTGCCGCGCTCGATCCTGCACCGGACGGGTTGATCATCGCCAGCCCGGCCAACCCCACCGGCACCATCACCCCGCGCGCCGAGCTGGAAGCAATCGCGGCGGTCTGCCGAGAGCGCGGGATCACGGTCATCTCCGACGAGATCTACCACGGCATTGCCTATGGCCAGGAAACGCCCTCAATGCTTGAGGTCCTGCCAGAGGCGCTGGTGGTGAACAGCTTCTCGAAATATTTCAGCATGGCCGGGTGGCGCCTCGGCTGGCTGGTGGTGCCTTCGCCAGGGATCGACGCAGCGCGGGCGCGGATGGGCAACCTCTTCCTCACCCCGCCTAGCCTCGCCCAGCATGCCGGGCTGGTCGCGATGGATTGCCGTGAGGAGCTGGAAAGCCATATCGAAACCTATGCCCGCAATCGCGCACTGCTGCTGGCGGCACTGCCGGAGCTGGGCCTCGGCCGAATCGCCCCGCCGGACGGGGCTTTCTACATCTACGCCGACATCGCGCAGTTCACCGACGACAGCGAGGAGTTCTGCCGCCAGCTGGTCGAAGCGACCGGGGTGGCGACCGCACCGGGGGTCGATTTCGATCCGGTCGAAGGGCGCCGCTACATGCGCCTGAGCTTCGCAGTTTCGACGCCCAAAGTGCAGGACGCGATCAACCGCATGCGGCCATGGTTCGCGGCGAGAAACCGCAAGTTGGGCTAGATCTCGACCTGGCTGCCCAGCTCGACCACGCGGTTGGTCGGCAGGCGGAAGAACTCCATCGCGCTGGCCGCATTGCGCAGCATCCAGGAAAACAGCCGCTCCCGCCACAGCGCCATGCCGGGCTTGGACGAGGCGATCAGGGTCTGGCGTGAGAGGAAGAAGCTGGTCTTCATCATCTCGAATGGCCCACCGCAGATATCGACCTTGCGCAGCGTGGCCGGCACGTCGGTCTCCTCGAGGAAGCCGAAGCGCAGGGTCAGCTGGTAGAAGCCGTTGCCCATGTCCTTGAAGCTGCAACGCTCACCCTCGTCGACATAGGGCACGTCCTGGATCGCGATGGTCAGGATCACCACGCGTTCGTGCAGCACCTTGTTGTGCTTGATGTTGTGCAGCAGCGCCGATGGCACGCCAGCGTTGGTCGAGGCCATGAACACCGCCGTGCCGGGCACCCGCGCCGCGCTGGAATGTGCGCTCTTGGCGAAGACCTCGATCGGGATCGTCCCCTCTGCCATGTTCTGGCGCATCAGCGCGCGGCCGCGCGACCAGGTGGTGAGCAGGGTGAAAATCGCCAGCCCGATCAGCAGCGGCACCCAGCCGCCATCGGGGACCTTGATCAGGTTCGCACCGAGATAGGCCATATCAACCACGAAGAACGCGAGGATCAGCGGCCCTGCCTTCCATAGCGGCCAGTTCCACAAGGAGACCAGCACCGCGGCCAACAGCAAGGTATCGATGAACATCGCGCCGGTCACCGCGATGCCATAAGCGGCGGCAAGGTTGCTCGATGAGCGGAAGAACAGCACCAGCACCACGACCATGATCATCAGGCCCCAGTTGATCACAGGAATGTAGATCTGCCCGGCCGCCGCAGCACTGGTGTGCTTGATATGCATCCGGGGCATGAAGCCCAGCTGGATCGCCTGCTGCGTCAGGCTGAAGGCCCCCGAAATGACCGCCTGGCTGGCAATGATAGTCGCCGCAAGCGCGAGGAAGATGACCGGCACCCGCACCAGGTCCGGAATCATCAGGAAGAACGGATCCTTGATTTTCCCGGCGGCGGCGGCAAGGTCGGGCTGAGACAGCACCATGGCGCCCTGCCCCATGTAATTCAGCATCAGCGCCGGGAGGACGAAGGTCATCCACGAAACTGCGATCGGTTTGCGCCCGAAATGGCCCATGTCGGCATAGAGCGCCTCGGCCCCGGTAACGGCCAGCACCACGCTGCCCATGGCAACAAAGGCACGATAGCCATCGGTCAGAAAGAAGTTGATAGCGTTGTACGGATTGAGCGTTTCGACGGCGATCATCGGCATGGCGACCAGGTTCATCACCCCGAGCACCGCCAGCACGATGAAATAGGCAATCATGATCGGGCCAAACAACCGGCCGACCCGCTCCGTCCCGCGGGACTGAATCCCGAACAGCCCGATCAGAATGGCCACTGCCAGCGGCACGATCCACGCCTTGAAGCCCGGATGGACGTATTGCAGGCCCTCGGTGGCCGAAAGCACCGACATGGCCGGGGTGATCATGGAGTCGCCATAGAACAGCGCCGTGGCAAATACGCCAAGCAGCACGAGCGGACCGGTCCACTTGGCATGCTCGGTCTTGCGATTGATCAGGGCCAGCAAGGCCAGGCTGCCGCCTTCGCCCTTGTTATCGGCTTTCATGATGGTGAGGACGTATTTGAACGTCACGACCATCATCATCGACCAGAACACCAGGCTGAGCACGCCGTGGATGTGCACCGGGTCGACACGGATGCCCGGCACGCCGTGGTGCGAGGCGAAAGTTTCTCTGAAGGCATAGAGCGGACTCGTGCCGATATCGCCGAAGACCACGCCGATCGCGCCGATGGCAAGCTTCGCCAGTCCGCCCCGGTGATGGCCGTGACTTTCGCTGACCAGCTGGTTGGGATTGCCCCGATCGTCGCCCTGATGAACCTTGGCGTCGCCGTCGACCGAACTGCTCATGGATGCGTCCCTGTTACGCGGTCGCCGGAGTTCCGCCCATACGAGGGAACGCAGCCACCGGCGCTTACCACCGTGGCCGGGGGGCCGCAATGAGTCACGAGCCGGGCGGCGGTGCGACCGGGGTTTGCCCGGCGATCAGTGCATCAAGCTGGGACAGCCGCTCGACCAGATCCTTGCGCCAGGGGGCGTCAGGCGGAGTCCGCTTGAGCAGATCGGCCCACAGCGCCCGGCCCTGCTGCAACTGCCCGGATTGCGCCAGTGCCAGCCCGAGGAAGAAGGGCGGGCCGGGATGGGCCGGTTCAGCATCGGTGGCCCGCTGGTAGGCGAAGATCGCTGCCGGCGAGACATTGCCCTCGGCATGGGCGACCAACGCATTGCCCAATGCGAGCCAGGCATCGGCGTCCTTCGGATCCTTCTCGATCGCCCCGCGCAGCGCCGTGGCGGCATTGGCGAACTGGCCGTTGCGCATCATCGCGTCCGCGATAACCTGCCAGCTGTTGCCGATATCGCCGGGATTGGTGGACATCTTCTGCCGTTCGGCCACCTGCGAGGCCGGATCCGCGCTGATCCGCTCGACCGCTTCCTTGGGCGCTCCGGGCAGTTCCGGGTGCCCCTGCAGCACATAGCCCGCCAGCCCGAGCACCAGCGCCGCGCCGATCGCTTCCCAGCCCGAACGGGGGGCTTTCAGCACAAAGGCGAGCACGGCAAAGACCACGCCTGCCAACAGGATCACCGGAAGCCAGCTCATGGTGTTTCCTCCGGGCGGGAAAACCGCCGACGCAGCAACACAAAGGCCAGCAGAAGGATCGCCAGCGGCATCGCGAACAGCGGCCAGGTCGAAGAGGGGATACGCGGCGCGTAGCTGACGTAGTCGCCATAGCGTTCGATCAGCCATTGCCGGATCGCCTCGGGGTCCTCCCCGGCGGCGATGCGCTGGCGCACCAGGTTGCGCATGTCACCGGCCATCGGCGCGTCCGAATCCGCAATCGACTGGCCCTGGCAGACCAGGCAGCGCAGCGTTTGCATCAGGGTCTGCGCCTGCTGCTCCTGCGCCGGGTCTTCGAGCTGGCGGTAGGCATAGGGCGCCGGCGGGAGCCGGTCGTCGGCATGGAGCGGCGTTGGCAAGGCAGCCGCGAGCAGCAGGATCATCGCGAGGAAGCGGTTCATTGCCCCGCCTCCGCCAGCTTCTGCAGGATCAGCGGGATCTGGTCGGGCCTGATGTCGCCGATGTGCTGGTAGCGGATCGTGCCCTGGCCATCGATCACGAAGGTCTCGGGCACCCCGGACGAGCCAAGCGCCAGTTGCACCGAGCTGACATCGTCCGCCCCGATCCGGGCATAGGGATTGCCGTAGCGGGAGAGGAAGCCGGCGAGATCCTCCGGATGATCGCGGATCGCGATGCCGTCGATTTCCACCCCTTGGCGGGCCAGTTCGCTCAGCTGTGCGGCCTCCGCTGCGCAGGGGATGCACCAGCTGGCAAAAATGTTGAGCAGGCGCGGCTTGCCGGTGGCCAGGTCGGCGCGCTTCAGGCCCGGGCGGTCGGGCTGCGCGGCGGGCAGGTTGAACTCGGGCAGCGGCTTGCCGATCATCGCGCTGGGGATGTCGTGGCTCGCCGGGCGCATCAGGCCATAGAGCACCAGCGCCACGAACAGGCCGAACAGGCCCAGCGGCAGCCACAGCGCCCAGCGCGAGGCCTTGGCAGCAGGCTCGCTCATCGGCCCTGCCTCTGGCGCCGGTCGGCGATCTTCTCGCGGACGACGTAACGGCGCAGATCGCTGGCCACGCGGCCGATCAGCGCCAGCAGCCCGCCCAGCGCCACCAGCACGCCGCCCAGCCAGATCAGCGGCACGAAGGGCTTCCACCACAGCCGCAGCTGCCAGCGCCCATCCTCGGCCTGTTCGCCCAGCACGGCATAGAGCTGGCCGTTCCAGCGCGTCAGCAGCGCGGATTCGGCGGTCTGCTGCGGCGGGGTCCAGAAGCTGCGCGCTTGCGGATCGATTTCAGTCGCAGCTCCGCCCGCGTAGCTGGCGAGCATCTTGGCCTCGAGCGCGGTCCAGTTCTGCCCGGCAATCGGCTCGATCCGGGCCAGTCGGACCTTCCACGGCCCGACCTCGACACTGTCGCCGACATTGGCCGCGACCAGCCGCTCCGAGCTGAAGGCACTTTCGCTGGCCATGCCGAACATCGCAACCGCAATCCCGAAATGGGCGAACACCATGCCCCACACCGGCAGCGGCGTGCGCTTCAGCGACCGCGCGCGCAGCGGCAGCAGGCTCGCCAGCATGATCGCCGGAGCCAGCGCCAGTCCGATCGCCGGCAGCAGCCCGATGCCGCGATTGAATGCCAGGCCCACAGCCAGCCCCAACCCGAGCAGCAGCGGCAGCGGCAGCACCAACGCGGCCCGGACCCGGGAAAAGCTGTCGCGCCGCCAGCGCAGCAGCGGGCCAACCGCCATCACTATCAGCATCGGCACCGCAAACATCGCGCCGGCCGGGTTGAAATAGGGCGGGCCGACCGAGACCTTGGTTCCCATCGCCTCGGCCAGTAGCGGATAGAGCGTGCCGACCAGCACGATCCCGAGGATGCCGGTAAGCATGACATTGTTGAACACCAGCGCGCCCTCGCGGCTGGTGACGGCAAAGCGTTCGCCCTCGGTCACGGTCGCGGCGCGCAGCGCGAACAGGGTCAGCGCCGCGCCGATATTGATCGCCAGCAGCGCGAGGATGAAGCTTCCGCGCTCGGGATCGACCGCGAAGGCGTGGACGCTGGTGAGGATACCGGAGCGGACCAGGAAGGTCCCGACCATCGACATCGAGAAGGCCACCACGCCGAGCATCACCGTCCACGCCCGCAGCGCATTGCGCGCGGCGAGCACGCTGGCCGAATGGAGCAGCGCGGTGGCAGCGAGCCAAGGCATGAGGCTGGCGTTCTCGACCGGATCCCAGAACCACCAGCCGCCCCAGCCGAGCTCGTAATAGGCCCAGTAGGAACCCGCGGTGATTCCCAGCGTCAGAAAGATCCACGCCCCCATCACCCAGGGCCGCATCGCCCGGGCAAAGGCCGGGCCGACCTGGCGCGTCACCAGCGCGCCGATGGCGAAGCTGAATGCGACCGACAGCCCGACATAGCCGAGGTAAAGCGTCGGCGGATGGAAGGCGAGGCCGATGTCCTGCAGCAGCGGGTTAAGCCCCTGCCCTTCGATCGCCGGCTGCGGCAGACGCTCGAACGGGTTTGAGGACATCAGCAGAAAGGCATAGAAACCAATCGAAACGAAGGCTTGCCCGGCCAGCGTGGCGAGCATTGTCGGCTCGGGCAGGCGGCGCTCGACCAGCGCGACAAAGCCGCCCGCCATGCTCATCACCGCCACCCACAGCAGCATCGAGCCTTCGTGGTTCCCCCAGGTCCCGGCGAGCTTGTAGATCAGCGGCTTGGCCGAATGCGAATTGAGCGCGACCAGCTTCACCGAAAGATCGGTGTGCCAGAACAGCAGGATCAGCGAGGCGAAGGCCAGCAGCGCCAGCACGCCCTGCATCATCGCCACCGGCCGGACGATCCCCGCCAGCCCAGGGCCCTTGCCGCTCAGCGCCAGTGTGCCGGCGATCAGCTGCAGCACCGCCAGCGCACCCGCCAGCCACAGCGCGGCAAGGCCGAATTCGGCGATCATTGCGTCTCGGCCACTGTGGCGCGCGCCTGCTGCGCGGTCATGTCCTTCATCTCGCGCGGAACATAGCGCTCATCATGCTTGGCGAGGAGATTGTCGGCGACGAACGTCCCGTCAGGGCCGATCCGTCCCTCGGCCACGGCACCAGAGCCCTCCTTAAACAAGTCGGGCACGATCCCCCTGAAGCTCACCGGAATGCGCGCTTTGCCGTCGCCGACGATGAAATGGATCGTCACCCCGTCCGCCTCGGTCTTGATCGAGCCTGTCTCGACCATCCCGCCGAGCCGCACCGCGCGGCCCTGCTCGGGCGGTTTGGCGGCCATCTCGGCCGGGAGATAGAAATAGGAGGCCTGGTTGCGCAGCGCCCAGGCCGCGAGCAGCCCCGCGCCAATCAGCGCCACCAGCGCGATGACCACCAGCACCAGCCGCTGGTGCTTGGGTTTGATCCCGCCGATGCTCATTTGCCCTTCACTCGGTCCCGCCGCGCTTCGGCCCGGCGCATCGCCAGCCAGCTCCAGCCGATCAGCAGCGCCGTGCCGATCACGCCCAGCGCATAGGCGGCGATCACATAGTCCCAGTGGTTCAACGCTTCGCGCATCAGCCGGCATCCTCGCTCATGGCCTTGCGGCGCAGGCGGGCTTCGGCCTGGCTGTCGGCGAGGATCGCCCGCATCCGCGCCAGCACCACGCCCGCGAAGATCAGGGTGAAGCCCAGCACCGAAACCAGCAGCGGATAGAGAAAGTCACTCGCCATCGCCGACTTGCCCATCGAAATGCTCGGCGGCTGGTGCAGGCTGTTCCACCAAATCACCGAGTAATGAATGATCGGGATGTTGACCGCCCCGACCAGTCCGAAGATCGCCGCAAGCCGCGAATTGCCATCACCATCGCGCCCGGCGGCATCGGCGAGCGCCATATAGGCGAAATAGAGGAACAGCAGCACCAGCATCGAGGTCAGCCGCCCGTCCCACACCCACCATGCGCCCCAGGCCGGGCGCCCCCAGAGCGAGCCCGAGGCCAGGCACAGCACCGTGTAGAAGGCTCCCGGCACTGCCGCAGCACGCGCGGCAATGGCGGCAAGCGGGTGCCGCCAGACCAGCTCGGCAAAGCTCGCGGCAGCGATCGCGCCCCAACCCCACATGCCGAGCCAGGCAGCGGGAACATGGAGATAGAGGATCCGCACGCTATCGCCCTGCAGCGCATCGGCCGGTGCCCTGAGCAGCCCCCACCACAGCGCGGCGGCAGCGATGACGACGCCGGCCACAAGGCACGGCATGGTCAGCCAGCGGGCCAGGCGAAGGAATCGGGCGGGGTTGGCAAAGCCGTGCATGCGAGGCGCTGCTTTGGCAGGCACGAGGCCTTGCGGCAAGCGGCCTTTTTGTCGCACGAAAGCGGGAGAAATGGGGCGACCGATGGGGTTCGAACCCACGACCTCCGGTACCACAAACCGGCGCTCTAACCAACTGAGCTACGATCGCCATGACCCGGCGAAAGGACCGGGCAACGCCCCCTAAAGAACGGAGGCGGCCCTTCGCACAGGGCGCGGCGAATGGGAAGGGAAAAATGCGCCCTTTGCCCCGATCCGCGGCCTACCTTATCATCGCCACATGACCAGTCCCGGAGAGTCGTCCGCTGCGCACCTCATGTCTGTTCCCGGCATGCAGCGCGTCCCCACCCGCCAGGCCGAGCTGTTCATCCTGCGCGGATTTCTCTCGGCCGAGGAATGCGCCGGGCTGATCGTACAGATCGAGTCGCGACGGCGACCGTCCACCATTGCCGATGCCAATGGTGATGGCGCCTTCCGCACCTCCGAAACCTGCGATCTCGATCATGCCGATCCGCTGGTGAGATTGCTCGACGAAAAATTTGCGCAGGTGTCAAGTATTGACCCGGCCCACGGCGAGCCGCTGCAGGGCCAGCGCTACGAGGTGGGGCAGGAATTCAAGGCCCACACCGACTACTTCGAACCGGACGGCGAGGATTACGACCGCTTCTGCGCGGTGGCCGGACAGCGCAGCTGGACCTTCATGGTCTATCTCGACACCGTGCCTGCCGGCGGTGCGACGCGGTTTCTCGAGCTCGACAAGATCGTCCAGCCCGAGCGCGGCAAGCTGCTGGCCTGGAACAACCGACTGCCCGACGGGCGAGTCAATCCGGCGACGATCCATCACGCCCTGAAAGTACGCAAGGGTCGCAAGCATGTGATCACCCGCTGGTACCGCGAGAAGCCGTGGGGTTAGGGAAATCTGAACCCCTCACTGCAAGGCAAATTTAAGTATTGCCCCCTAGTCCTCTGCTCAGGGTCGGGAAAGCTACGGGCACGCAACGCGTACCCACCCTGGACCTAAGGGGATTAGTTCCGATAACAAGGCCGCTAGAAGCAGCGATCGATCCGGCACTGTGCCGCACCTGCACACCGCGCCCGCGCACCCGCAAGGCGCCCTGGCGCTCGGTCTCCGGCGAAGTCGTCGTCACGCATGCAGCAGGGGAACAGGCTACCGCCGAATTACGCGACGTATCGACCCATGGCTGCAACGTGCTGTGCGAAGCGGCGTGGCTGCGCGGCGGGATCTTCGTTTCGATCCGGCTCGGGGATGAAGCGCCCTTGCAGGCGATCATCCGCTGGGCCCGCAGCGGACGCTGCGGAGTGGAATTCCTGCGGCCGATCACCCCGGACCGCGAACAATGGATGGACATGGTCGAAGGCGACGACAGCTGGTGAAAAAAAGGACGGCTGGTGAACAAAAAAGGGCGGCCGAGGCCGCCCTTTTCGTGTCTCGAAAGCTTGCGTCGCTCAGCCCTTCTTGAGGGTGAGCCCGCCGAACCGCTTGTTGAATTGGGCAACGCGGCCGCCATGATCGAGCAGGCGCTGGTTGCCGCCGGTCCAGGCCGGGTGCGAGGTCGGATCGATTTCAAGCACCAGCGTGTCGCCTGCCTTGCCCCAGGTGGAGCGGGTCTCGAACACGGTGCCGTCGGTCATCTGCACCTTGATTGTGTGATAATCGGGATGGATATCGGCCTTCATGGGTCACGGTCTTTCGTTTGCGACCGGTTCCGACCGGCCTGAATGAAGCGGCGCGCATAGACGCGGCGCGCGGGGAAATCAACCCTCGGGCGGATCCGCCACCATCGCAGTGAACTCGACCTCGCAGGTCAGCTTGCCCTCGATCGAGGCCTTGCCCCAGAACTTGCAGACCCGCGACCGCTTCTGGATGAAGCCGACCTCGAGATCGAGCAGTACGCCGGGTTCGACCGGATTGCGGAACTTCGCGCTCTCGATCGCCATGAAATAGACCAGCTTGCCCGAACCCGACAGTTCCAACGTCTCGATCGCGAGGATCGCCGCGGCTTGCGCCAGCGCCTCGATCTGCAGCACGCCGGGCATGATCGGGCGGCCGGGGAAATGGCCCTGGAAAAACTGCTCGTTGAAGCTGACGGCCTTCACCGCGTGGATCCGCTCGCCGATTTTGAGCGAGATCACCCGGTCGACCAGCAGCAGCGGGTAGCGATGCGGCAGCGCGGCCAGAATGCCGCGGATGTCGAAGCTCAGCGGGGCAGCGGCCCCGCCCGTGTCGTCACTCATCGCTACCCCCCGTTCGGCTTGGCCTTAGCGGCCTTCAGGTGCCGGACCGGCCGGACGCCCAACAGCCCCCGGGGGAGCGGCAGCCGCGCGTGCTTCACGCTCCTCGCGCGGCACCCAGCCAGCGGGCGGAACCAGCTGCGCGGTCGGCAGCAGCGTGTTCAGCTCGTTGAGGATCGCCTGGTTGAGATTATAGCTGTTGTCGGCCTTGATCAGCGCCTGCGGGTTGAGCAGCAGCGTGATCTTCGACTTGGTCATGGCGTTGGTGACGGCCTGGACCAGCTTCTCGTTGATCTGCTCCTGGACATAGGCTTCCGACATCGCAACCGGCTCGAGCATTTTCTGCAGCTCGGCGTTGCCGGCGTCCTGGATCTGCTGGATCGTCTGCGCCTGCGCCTGCAGCGAAGCGGTGTTCGGCACCGCCGCGGCACGATCGGCCTGGAACTTGTCAACCAGCGGCTTGAGCTGCGCGCCGATCTGATTGCGGCGGGCCTCGGCCTGGTCGTACTGGGCCTTGTAGGTCACCGGGCGCTGGACCTGCGCGGTCTTGAACGCTGCGGAATTGGCCACAACCGCCTCGAGATTGGCCACAGCCACGCCCGGAGCGACAATGCCGGCGGGAGCCGCAGCGGCAGGGCGCTGCTGGGCGGCGGCGGGCGAAGCAACCGCAATCGCGGCGAGACCCGAAAGCAGGGCCGTCTTGATAAGAGTGTTCATCAGAATTGGGTTCCTACGTTGAAAGTGAAGCTCTTGGGATCATCGCCATCCTGCTTGAGCAGGGTCTTGGCGAAATCGATACGGAAGGGGCCGAACGGCGAATTCCAGTTGAAACCGATGCCGACGGCGATGCGCGGCTTCCAGGTATTGCCCACGAATTCCTCGATGAAGGGCGGAATCTGCGAGCCCTGCGCGATATTGGCCGTTGTGTTATCAACGGAACTGATCGGATTGGTAACCAGGCTGAAGGTGCCATCAGCATTTGTTTGCGTAAACAAAGCATTACCTGCCGCATCTCGAGCCGGAATGAAGGTCCCATTAGGGAACTGCTGCAAGATCGGGCGCTTCACGCCCCAGACCGCGCCGATGTCGGCAAAGATCGAGGGACGAATGCCCATTTCCTTGGCGCCCGACCCAAGCGGAATCTCCAGTTCGGCCCGGCCCTGATAGTAGAAGCGCCCGCCGATGGCGTCGTCGTTCCACTTATCGCGATCGGTCGGAATCTCGAGTACGCCGTCGCCGTCGGTATCTTCGAGATATTTGCGCAGCACGCGCGGGCCGATGCCGCGAATATCGAAGCCGCGCATTTCCGGCTCGCCCAGATAGAAGCGGTCAGTCAGGCGAACGTTGTCCGTGCCGGGCGTGTTGGCACTCTGCAGCGACTTGATGATGCCACCTTCGCCCGAGAGCGAGAAGATGAAGCCCTTGCCCACCGGCCAGTACTGCGCCGCATTGGCCCGCATGCGCGCGTATTTGACCGATCCGCCAAGCCCGGCAAAATCGACACTGATCGACGCCACGCGGCCGCGCGTCGGGCGGACCCGGTTGTCGAGCGAGTTATAGATAAGCGACAGACCGAGAATCGAACTGGTGCGTTTGCCCAGGGCTTCGCAAAGGTAACGGCCCGCGAGCAGCGGTTCGCAGGTCGGGATTCCGTCGCCGTCGAGGTCGGCGAAGAACTGGTTCTGATCCAGCGTCACGTCGTCGAAGTTCAGCGTGTAACGCCCGACCAGCGACATATATTCGGTCAGCGGAACGCCCGCGCGCATCTGGAAGCCGGTCGTCGCCTGCTTATACGTCGTGTTACGATCGCTGTTGTAATAATTGAAACTGTTGTAATCCCGGCGATAGATATCGGCCCCGAACGAGACGTTGCGATCGAACAGATAGGGCTCGGTGAAGCTCAGCTCGACGCTCTTCGAATAGCGCGAATAGCTGACCGAGGTGCCGATCGTCTGACCACGCCCTCTGAAATTCCGTTGTTGAACAGAGGCCTGGAAGATGAAGCTCTCGATCGACGAGAAGCCGGCCGAAAGCTGTAGCTCGCCGGTGGGCTTTTCCTCGATATTGGCCTCAAGCACCACGCGGTCCGTCGCCAGACCGGGCTTCTGCTCAACCTCGAACTTCTCCTGGAAATAGCCCAGCGACTTGATGCGGTTGGTCGATCGCTTGATCTGGATCGAGTTGAAGGCGTCGCCCTCGGCCAGGCGGAACTCGCGGCGGATCACCTTGTCCTGCGTCAGCGTGTTGCCGTTGACGTCGACCCGCTCGACATAGACGCGCGGCGCCTCGGCGATCTGGAAGTTGATCCCCATGGTGAGATCTTCTTTGTTGCGATCATAGTTCGGCTGCACATCGG
>CANJSX010000050.1 GCA_947477055.1 Sphingomonadaceae bacterium
GGCGCGGCCGATGGTCTGGATCAGCGAGGTTTCGGAGCGCAGGAAACCCTCCTTGTCGGCATCGAGGATCGCCACCAGCCCGCATTCGGGGATGTCGAGGCCCTCGCGCAGCAGGTTGATCCCAACAAGCACGTCGTAGACGCCCAGCCGCAGGTCGCGGATCAGCTCGATGCGCTCCAGCGTCTCGACGTCCGAATGCATGTAGCGCACGCGCAGCCCGGCCTCGTGCATGAATTCGGTCAGGTCCTCGGCCATGCGTTTGGTCAGCGTAGTGACGAGGGTGCGATAGCCGGCGGCGGCGACCTTGCGGCATTCGGCGATGCAGTCCTGCACCTGGTCCTCGACCGGGCGGATCTCCACCGGCGGGTCGATCAGCCCGGTCGGGCGGATCACCTGTTCGGCGAAGACCCCGCCCGATTGCTCCATTTCCCACGAGCCCGGCGTGGCGGAAACAGCCACGGTCTGCGGGCGCATCGCGTCCCATTCGTTGAAGCGCAGCGGGCGGTTGTCGATGCAGCTGGGCAGGCGGAAGCCATATTCCGCCAGCGTGATCTTGCGGCGGTGATCCCCTTTGGACATCGCCCCGATCTGCGGCACGGTCTGGTGGCTCTCGTCGACGAACAGCAGCGCATTGTCGGGCAGATATTCGAACAGCGTCGGCGGCGGCTCGCCCGGCAGGCGGCCGGTGAGGAATCGCGAATAGTTCTCGATCCCCGCGCAGCTGCCGGTCGCGGCGATCATCTCGAGATCGAAATTGGTGCGCTGCTCCAGCCGCTGGTGCTCGAGCAGCTTGCCCTCGGCCTCCAGCTCCTTGAGCCGCTCGGCCAGCTCGAAGCGGATCGCCTCGGTCGCCTGCTTCATCGTCGGACCGGGGGTGACATAGTGCGAATTGGCATAGACCCGCACCTTCTCAAGGCTCGCGCCCTTCCGGCCGGTGAGCGGGTCGAATTCCGCGATCACCTCGATCTCATCGCCGAAGAAGGAAACGCGCCAGGCCATGTCCTCATAATGCGAGGGGTAGATCTCCAGGCTGTCACCCCGCACGCGGAAATTGCCGCGCGAAAAGGCGGCGTCGTTGCGCTTGTATTGCAGCGCCACCAGCTTGCGGATCAGCTCGCGCTGGTCGACGCTTTCGCCCTTCTTGAGATCGAAGATCATCGCCGAATAGGTTTCGACCGAGCCGATGCCGTAGATGCAGGAAACCGAGGCGACGATGATTACGTCGTCGCGCTCCAGCAGCGAGCGGGTGGCCGAATGGCGCATCCGGTCGATCGCCTCGTTCACCGAGCTTTCCTTCTCGATATAGGTATCGGACCGGGGGACATAGGCTTCGGGCTGGTAGTAATCGTAGTAACTGACGAAAAATTCGACCGCGTTGTCCGGGAAAAAGCTTTTGAATTCGCCATAGAGCTGCGCGGCGAGGATCTTGTTGGGCGCCAAGATCAGCGCCGGGCGCTGCGTCGCCTCGATCACCTGCGCCATGGTGAAGGTCTTGCCGCTGCCGGTGACGCCGAGCAGCACCTGGGTGCGGTCATCGGCGGCAATGCCCCCGACCAGATCGGCGATCGCGGTCGGCTGGTCGCCGGCAGGCTGGTATTCCGAAACGATCCGGAACGGCCGCCCCGCCTCGGCCTTCTCCGGGCGAGCGGGCTTGTGCGGGACGAAGGAGCCGGAAGTATCGGGCTCCTCCAGCCCGCGGCGTATGATCAGCTGGGGCATGGGGAGGTGTATGGAGGTTTATGGTTTGTTCTGCAATGGGGGAGGGTTGTGTTGGTGATTGGCGGCGCTAGTGTCGGAGCATGGCCGCTCCGTCCCCCTATCGCCCCGAATTCGAAGCCGCCTTGCGGCTGCTCGCGCGGGTGAGTGAGGCGATGCATCGGAACGGCCTGTCGCGTCCGGTTCTGGTAGGCGGTGCTGCGGCGGAGTTCTGGTCGGCTTCCGCTCTCAACACCGGCGACTTCGATATCTGCACGCCGCTGCAACCCGAATTCGAAGCCTAAATGCAGCGATATGGTTTTGTAAGACCCAAAGGCGCTGGGCAGATGCTGAAGGGCTGGATTCATCTGGAACTCAAGCTGGGTTTCGAGATCGTTGGCGAAATGCCGATGGATGGAAATGTAGATTCGGCACACATTCGCTTGATTCAGCCCGAGGTGAATCCGCGCTGTTCCGGGTGATCTCTGTCGAAGACCTGATCGCTGACCGTATGGGGCAATTTGCATCCGGCACGGCGGCCGACCGCTTCGAGCAAGCGCGTCTTCTGCTGGCACTTCACCCTGACGTCGATCTCGACTATCTTGAGCACCACATCCGCGAAGAAACGATGGGCGACTATGGTGTCGAAAGTATCCAAGGCTGAGGCTGGACCGGCGGTGATCCGCATGGCCGATGTTGGCATGCGTGTGGCTCGGCGCAAGGCGGAGCTTGGCTTGCCGGAACTCCCCCGCAACGCCGGCAAATCGCGCACCGCCTCGAAACGGGCGCTGCTCAAGGCGATCGAGGAGGCCGGGGGGAAGTGGTGAGCAGTTTCAGGCTCGGGATGTGGGGCGGGTCTAGGGTGGTTCGGTGAAGCTGGTGGTCGTCACTGTAATGCCTGAGTGGGAGTTGATAATTGGGGGTTATTGCACGTGTCACCGTAATTCACGGTCTGTCGAGAATCGTATGGCTGGTCCATTTTTCTTTCTTAATTATAAAATTGCCGGAATTACGGTAACTCTTCTAATAGAATTACAGTGCAGAATTACAGTGCAGAATTACAGTGCAGAATTACAGTGGTGTAGAATTACGGTGACACGTGCAATAACCGCTAAAAACTGACACCCACTCGCCCGGTCGATAGCTCCACCCCATGGCCCGTTATCCCCGCCTTCTCTTCCAGGCATCCCCCACCACGTGACCCAGCGTGGCAACCGGCGTGAGGGACGTTCTTCGAGGACGGAGCCTATGCGGGTTCGGGAAACCGGGAAGCGGGGATACCGAAGAGGGTGTCCTCGGAGGTTCCCTGAGGCTCCGGCGATAAGTACTTCCCCCTTTCCTACATCCCCGCTCGCTGGCATCCTCCCGCCCGCTCCTTGAACCGTCGATCCCATTTCCCGAACCCGCGCCACCCCGGCGCGGGTTTTCGTGTTTTCGGCCCGTCGTCCCGTAATATTGCACTGCCCCCGGTGGATGTGTTTCATCAACTTGCATTTCCCGCAACCGCCCCGGCGCAGGGCCAGATGCGGTGCGAACGCCCGGAATTCTGCCATTTTTCTGCGGCCCTTAACGCGGCGCGGGCCGGCGCCGTCCTTTGTCCCGGGGCCGGCAGGACGCCGGACGACCGGAACAGAGGAGGCCGTTATGTGCGTCAATCCGCATGCTTTTCGCAGGTCAGAGCGGCTCGAAGTGGTGTTGCCGGCGCGGTGCCGTTCGCGGACCGGATTTCTTGACCGGGGGACCATTTCGGACCTCTCGGCCGAAGGCTGCCGCTTCGAGAGTTTCGCGCTGACGCTGCATGCCGGTGATCTGGTGGTCATCAACCCGGAAGGGATCGAGGGCATCTGCGGCAAGGTGCGCTGGGTGAAGGGGCATTCGGCCGGGATCGAGTTCGAGCGGCCGCTCTACGCGCCGGTGGTCGATCATCTACACCGCCGCCATGGCACTTTCCTGGCGCCGCTAACGTCGGTGACGCAGCAGGAGTATCGGCTGGCGGCCTGAGCGGGCGAACGGCGCGCTCGGCAAGGTTGCGGGTGCGCGCGGCCTGCCCTAATCACCCGGCATGGCCCTCTCTCCTGCCTGCCCGGTCTGCTCGGGCGCCGCCGCTCCGCTCTATTACGCCGCGATTTCGAGCGGCTGGGCCGATGCGCTTAAGCAGGCCTTCCACTCGCTGCCGGATTACACTTTCTTTCAGGATAAATGAGCGGTGCTCGCGGCACGCAGCCTGCCGCCCGGACCCCTGCTTGCTCGCTACGATGTGCCGGGCGGCTCCGTCGATTGACTCGAAACCAGAGTGCCGCTGAGGATTGGTCTGCCGGAGCTGATCGACGCCTTCTACAACAGCCACGCCTTTCGCTTCGAGCGCTGGCTGCTGGACTTCCTGCTCGGCATGAAGGCCGGTCCGGCGGAGGTCACCCGGCTTGCATCGGGCGAGAGTGACAGCTTCTCGGCCTGGACCGTGGAAGCGCGGACTTCCGACCAGATCCTGCTGCGCGATTTCCAGGGACGGACCCGATCATGGTTGATGGTAGAAGATGATGGGCGTGAGACCATCCTGCGATTTGGCACCGCTTTGGTTCGGCGCGATGTTCTGGTGTTCCGTGCGCTTCAGGGGTTTCAGCGTTTCTACGCACGGCGCTTGCTGGCGGCGGCGGCAAGAGGAGTGATGAGCCGGGTCAAGTAGCGCCCCGCTCAGCGCCCGTAGTCGTCATCCGCGTCGCCCGGACCCGGATCGTCGGCCGACACTTCGCGCCGGGCCTTGGTGAAGTCGAAGCGGATCCGCACCCAGGCGCCGATCATCGGCTTGCCGCCGATCCGCGGCGGGCGCACCAGAAACTGCCAGGCCGCCAGCCGCAGCGAGCGCGCCAGTCCCGAGCCGGGCGGCGATTCTCCCAGCGACTGGCAATTGTCGACATGCATCTTCTCGATCGTTTGGCAGGCGATGATCGCCCAGCTGCCGGGCGGCGCGCCGCTGCGCAGATAGCCGGAAAGCTCGGCGTCGCTTGGCTCGCGGTACCATTCGGCGTTGAACAGCTGTGCCCCGCCGGGGCCTTCACCGGGGCCGAAGACCTTGCCTCCGCCCGCCGGTGCGGAGTCCCCGCTAGTGCCCTGACGCGGCAGTTTGGAGATGTCCCAGGCGGCGAACTTGGACTTGGACAATCCCAGGATTTTCACCGGCGGTGTCGTCGGGACCGGCGCCGGGACCGGATCGGGGAGTTGTACTTGCGGGCGCACTTTGGGTGCCGCAGCCTTGTGCGTTCGCGCCTTCTGCGCGGAGGATTGCGATGAGGACATGTCCAGCGCCACCAGCCGCGCGCCAAGCGGACCGACGGCCCGGTCCAGCTCACCCAGCTGCATCAGAACCAGCACGATCAGCGCAAGGATCGAGCACGACAGCACGAACGACGCAATCCTGCTACGTAAACTGGGCCGGGAATTGGCGAAGGAGGGCGACGCCGCAGGGGATTGCATCGCCGGCGCGGGTACACGCCGCTGCGGCAAGGTTCAAATGAAACCGTCTCAGCGGCAGTAGTTGCGCCCCGATAGCACGACATGCAGGTGATTGTGGTGGGCTGCGTCATAGGCTGGCCCCAGCACCGTGCCAAAGCGTTTGCAGGCGCTGGTATGCACCAGTTGGAGGAAACGCCGCTCCGAAGGCGAGCCCTCGGTCCAGTCACCCAGGATGGTGATGCTCCGGCCTTGGCGTGGGCGCTCAGCCGGTCCGATCCGGAAATACTGCGGCAATTGTAGCTGCCCATGGTTTCGATCCGCACCAGCCGGCTGCCCAGCTCCTGCCGCGCCGCGCGGTCGATCCCGTAGCGCGCCCAGGCGGCGAAGGTCTCGGCGAGCGGGCAAGTGACCGGGCCGAGATTGGACAACGCCAAACTCGCGTTGTCGCCTTGCAGCGCGGCAAGGCGGACGGTGTTCACTTGACTGCAGCCGGCGCCGAAATACTGGTCGGGCAGGGGCGTGAAGTTGGCGCGGGTTGCGCCGAGACTGGCGAGGCACTGGCGCGCTTCGGGCCGCGGCGTGAACACTGCGGTGGACTGGCGCACGCTGCGCTGCGGCGCCGAGGCCTGCGGGATGTCGAGGCATCCCGGCAGCATCGCAAGTAGCGGCAAGATGGCGAGGAACCGGCGCATGCGCCGAGTATCCGGCCGGGATGGTTAATTCCAGGTTATCAGCGGCGCCGGAACAAATTGGGGGCTAAATAAAACGGGGCCTTGCGAACCCCCCGATCCGCAAGGCCCCTAGCGTGACGAAGCCGATGCCTACTTAGTGAGGCCGGTCACATCGCCAACAACGGTGCGATAGAGCGAGATGGCAATGCCGGTGGCAGCCGCACTGGCTGCGCCGATACCGACATTGGCGGCGACGCCGGACAATTGGTCGCCCAGCATCGGCAGTTGCTTCAATACCGCGCCGATAATCGGCAGGCCGATCGCTATCAGCAACAGGCCGCGCAGGGAATCGTCAGTGTAGGCGATGCCTGCGATCAGGCCGAGAACGATGATCACGAGTGTCGTATCAAGTCCGGGAATCGCTATAAATCCAGCGACCACGGCCAGTATAGTTGCCAGCGCACGCGCAAGGCTGCAGACTTTTCCAAGCATAAATTGCCCCTTCCTGTTTTACTTGTCCGCCTTAGGCGGGGCGGACAATCGACCCGGTAACAAAACTACATGGTTTCCTCATTTTAACAAAAGAATTTTGATGCGCGGTAAACAATTGAAATAATAAGAATAAGTTGGATTTATCCACCGCTGAAATTCCGGCTTCCGCGCGTTGATCAGTTCGGCCCGGCTTCACAAGGTAAGGCGGCGACCGATACCGGTCGGGACACCGGGCGGCCAGATCGACTGGCCCGGCGCGCTTTCGGGGTGCCACTGCGCTAGAATTCTGCTAGAGCTAATCCCGCTGATTTGCGTATCGATCGACGTTCGGTCGCGGCCCTGTTTTTCCTCGCTCGCCGACGCGGACAGGTAATTGACAGGTTAGGGCTCTTCGACTAGGGGCTCCCCTTCTTTCGGCCCCCTGTGCCCGCACGGGGTGTGGCCGGTTGGATCAAGTGATTGGATAAGAAACGATGTTCGCTGTAGTGCGCACTGGCGGCAAGCAATACCGGGTTGCCGCCGGAGACAAGATCGCGGTCGAGAAGCTGGCTGGAGAAGCTGGTGACAAGATCACCCTGGGCGATGTCTTGCTGGCCGGCGACGGCGGCGAGGTGAAGGATGCCAATGGCGTCGTGGTTTCGGCTGAAATCATCGCGCAGGCGAAGTCTGAAAAGGTGATCGTCTTCAAGAAGCGTCGCCGCCACAATTATCGCCGCAAGAACGGCCATCGCCAGCAGATCACCCTGCTGCGCATCCTGGCCGTTGGCGGAGAAGAAAAGCAGGCAGCGCCCAAGAAGGCCGCCGCCAAGAAGGCCGCCGCCAAGAAGCCCGCCGCCGCTGAAGCCGCGGCCGAATAAGATTCCGGAGTAGTTCGAGATGGCACACAAGAAAGCAGGCGGCTCCTCGCGTAACGGCCGCGACTCAGCAGGCCGTCGCCTTGGCGTGAAGAAGTTCGGCGGTCAGGAAGTGATCGGCGGCAATATTATCATCCGCCAGCGCGGCACGCGCGTCTATCCGGGCGCCAATGTCGGCCTGGGCAAGGATCACACGCTGTTCGCGCTCACCGCCGGCCGCGTGCGTTTCCATGATGGCAAGCTTCGCCGCAAGTACGTCTCGGTAGACGTCATGGCGCAAGCCGCCGAATAATCGGATGGTCGCTAAAGGGCCATCCTGACGGGATGGCCCAGCCGGGCTCTTGAAGTCCGGCCAAATGAGGGAGAGGGCCCCGCCCGTCTCCCTCTTTTCGTCTCTCCCTCAGCACGCCTTTCCCATTGCGCCCTTATTAAGGGCGCAACCGGGCGCAAGGCGTAACGGCAATGTCACGCGCCGGGGCTATGGCCTGCGGTGTGGGGCGGATGATGGAGACGGACGATGTTCATTCGCAGTGAAAGGCTGTTCCTGCGGCCGGCCTGGCCGGAGGATTGGGAAGAACTGCTTGAGCGGATCGCCGACGAGGCGGTGGTGAAGAACCTTGCCCGCGTGCCCTGGCCCTATTCGGCTGAGGATGCGCCCGGCTTCGTCGGCAAGGCGCAGGATCGCACACTGCCGCATTTCGTGATCACCCTGCCCACCAGTGCCGAACCCGCGCGGATGATCGGTGGCATCGGACTGGGCGAATCCGACGGCGAGATCGAGCTCGGCTATTGGCTGGCGCGCGATTTCTGGGGCAAGGGCTATGCCACCGAGGCCACCCGCGCGGTGATCAGCCTGGCGCGGACGCTGGGCCACCGGACGCTGGTTTCAGGACATTTCGTCGACAATCCGGCCTCGGGCCGGGTGCTGCGCAAGAACGGCTTCCGGCCGACCGGCAGAATGCGCAATCGCTTCTGCCTGGCCCGCCGCAGCGAGGTGGCCTCGGTCGAGCATCGGCTCGACCTGGGCGAGCCGGGCAATTGCGACGAAGGCAATGGCATCGCACCGATGAAGCGCGTGGCGTGATAAGTCCTCCCCGGCGGGGGAGGAATGGCGCACTACTTCCCGGCCAGCTCCGCCTCGGCACCGGTGATCAATGCCCGGTCGTCGGTGTTCCACGGGTGGAAGCCGGGAAGGAAATAGGCTATCCAGGCCGGGAAGATCCGGCGCAACACGGCGGGTTTCCACAGCAGATAGGCCGCAACCCGCAGCTTGACGCGAGTACCCGCGATGCCATCCTGCGCCAGCAGCTCATGCGTATCGGTCCAGCGATGGGCGAGGAAGTTCTTGGTCACCAGCAGCATCATCAGCGACTTCAGCTTCCAGCGCTGCCACCGGCTCCAGCCACGGGTGGCGTGAAGATAGGTGTCATAGGCGACCGCCTTGTGCTCGATCTCCTCGATCGCGTGCCAGCGCCACAGCTTGCCGGAATCGCCGCGCGCACCGTCGAAATGCTGCAGGTTCACCAGGAACTCATGCGCCATCATTGCGGTGAAATGCTCCAGGGCCATGGTCGAGGCGAGGTTGAGGATCACCGGGCGGCCCTTGGTCATCTCGAGGAAGCCGATCAGCCGCTCGTCGATCTTCGTCATATCGTAGCCGGCATCGCTGGCCGCGCGGTTGAAGGCGAGATGCTCGCGGGTGTGATTGATCTCCTGCGCGATGAAGCCGCGGATTTCTTCGTCCAGCTTGGGCGCGGCCCCGTCGCGGTGGGCCTTCACCGCTTCGATGAAGAAGGCCTCGCCGCGCGGGAACACGGCCGATAGCGCGTTGTGCCAGGCAGTGGCGATCGGATCCCCGTTCAGCCACCAGCGCTCCGGCTTGTCCTCGCGCCCGAAGCGCAGGTCGCGGATGGTGAGGGTCAGGTCTGCCGGGGTGGGCGTGACCTGGGCGTCGGGCGGGATCGGGCTATGCGCGTTCATGCCCGGAAGCTAATCACTACTTACACTAATGTCAATAAAGGTCAGGTCGTTACCGGTGCCGCTTCGGCGTGGCCGCGATATTCGCGGATCAGGTGGCCATTGTCGAAGCTCCAGGGGCGGAAGCCCGGGAGCAAGATCTTGGACCAGTGCGGCAACAGGCGCCGCATCATGCCGGGGCTGGCCCAGAGGAAGCGGTAGAGCCGCCATTTTGCCCGCAGACCAGTGATCCCGTCCTGCGCCATCAGCCCCAGCGCATCGCGCACCCGGTTGCCGAAATATTTGCGGGTAATCAGTAACGAAACGAGCGAGAGCGTCTTCCAGCGATTCCAGGCGGACCAGTCACGTGTCGCATGCAGCCAGATGTCGTGGACCAGCCCCTTGTGCTCGATCTCTTCGGTCGCGTGCCAGCGCCACAGCTCGGCCGCCTCGTGCTCGGCTCCCGCAAGGTAGCGCGGGTCGGCCAGCAGCTCGTGACTGATCGAGGCAGCGAAATGTTCGAGTGCGATGCTCACCGCCAGATTGACCTCACGCGGGCGGCCATCGGCCAGCGCCAGCATGTCGATGATCCCGCGGTCGATGCTTTCGACATCGTAGCCATGTTCGCCAATCATGCGGTTGAAGGCGATATGCTCGCGGGTGTGGTTGATTTCCTGGCGGACAAAATTGCGCACTTCGGCCTCGAGCGCGGGCGGCAGATCGTCGCGGAAGTTCTTCATCGTATCAATGAAGAAGGCCTCACCGCGCGGCAGGCTGGCGGAAACCGAATTGTACCAGGCAGTTGCAACCGGATCGCCGTTCATCCACCAGCGCGATGGCTTGTCGGCCCTACAGAATCGCTCGTCCCGCACGATCAGCGCGTGTTCGGCTGCGTTAAACGGGGCCTTGCCGCCGATTCACGGGCGTTCTAGGTCGATGACTTCGTGGTCGCTCATATTTACAAATTATTAGGCATAGCAATTAATGGCAACCCGTAAGCGTCTGACGCAGCAAGAAAGTCGGATCGCGGCGGTGGAAGCGGCGCGTGCGCTGCTGATCGAAACCGGCCCGCAAGCCGTGACGCTCAAGGCGGTGGCGGCACGCGTGGGCCGCACCCATGCCAATCTGCTGCACCATTTCGGGTCGGCTGCGGGGCTGCAGAGGGCGCTCGCCGCGCATCTCGCCGGGACGATCTGTTCGACAATCGCCGAGGCAGTGATCGCCAGCCGCGCGGGACTCGATTCGCCGCGCCACGTGGTCGACCTCACTTTCGATGCCTTCGACAAGGAAGGCGGCGGGGCACTGGCCTCATGGATGCTGCTCTCGGGCAACGAGGATGCGCTCGATCCGATCGTCGATGCGATTCACGACCTCGTCGACGATCTGCACGAATCCGGCGCTGGCGCGATGCGCGAGGTGACGCTGGCCTTGGTGCTGATGGCGCTGGGCGATGCGCTGATGGGCGCGCCACTGTCCTCCGCGCTCGACCTGCCGCGCGATCAGGCGCGCGCCACGGCCGAGGCAATGCTGATCGAAGCGGCGGTGCGAGCGGGGCTCGCGCCTCAGTCCTCGGTGGACTGAAGCCAGTCCGGCCGCAGCGCCGGGTCGATATCGCCGGTCAGCAAGTGATCCACCGCCAGCTCAAGCTCGGGATACGCCGCGCGCTGTCGCGCCTGGTCGGAGCGGGCGAGCGGGACCACCACCAGCCGGCGATTGACCTTTTGCCGCCAGTTCATCCGCGCGGTGTTTTCCTGCCCGACGTAGCAGCCTTTGGTGAAGGACACGCCGTTCAGCTCGGCCGCGTTGCATTCGAGCCAGAGCAGGTCGGCCAGCTCCGCCGCGCCCTCGGTCACGCCGAGCGACAGGCGGTGGGCGAGCCAGGCGGCATCGGCGCTGCCTGCGTCGGCGGGGGCCAGCCAGCGATGACCGAGCGCGGGCAGCCGGGGATCGTTGCCGGCGGGATCGGGCTGCCAGTGGACGGTGAGCGATTCGTCCCGTGCGATGCCAATTTTGCGGCGGAGGCGATAAATCGACAGGCGCTTGGCCAGGGCATCGGCCGCTGCGGCCTCGCAATCGAGCAGCAGGTCGTCCGCTCGTCCTGAGCCTGTCGAAGGATCGCGCCAGACCAGAAAATCGAACAGCACCTTGCCTTGCGGGCTCAGCAGCGCCGCCCACACCGGCAGCGCCCCGGCCACGTCGTTGGTGACAAGCCCTTGCAGGAAGTCGGCGACGTCCTCGCCCGGCTCGAGTGGGAACAAGCGCAGGACTGCGCGTGAGCTCAGGGTGGTAGCGTTCATCGTGCTTGCATATAGGGAGCCCATGACGAATCCGAAACTCACGATCCGCCGCCCTGACGATTGGCACGTCCATTTGCGCGACGGCGCGATGCTGCAGGCGGTCGCGCCTTACACCGCGCGCCAGTTCACCCGGGCGATCGTCATGCCCAATCTCTCGCCCCCGGTGACCACGATCGACGCCGCGCGCGCCTATCGCAGCCGGATCGAGGCGGCGGCCGGGCCGGGCTTCACCCCGCTGATGGTCGCCTATCTCACCGACGGGATCGACGGCGCGACGCTGGCCGAAGGCCATGCCGCCGGGGTATTTACCGCCGCTAAACTCTACCCTGCCCATGCCACCACGGGCTCGGCCCACGGGGTGACCGACGTCAAGCACATCCACTCCGCGCTGGCGGCGATGGAGCAGGCCGGAATGCCGCTGCTGGTCCACGGCGAGGTGACCGATCCCGAGATCGATGTGTTTGACCGCGAGGCGGTGTTCATCGAGCGGATCATGGCCGGCCTCGTGCGCGATTTTCCCGGGCTGAAGATCGTGTTCGAGCACATCACCACCGAAGAGGCGGCGCAGTTCGTGCTGGCCGCTCCGGAAAACGTTGCCGCGACGATCACCCCGCAGCATTTGCATATCAACCGTAACGCCATGCTGGTCGGCGGGATCCGCCCCCATGCCTATTGCCTGCCCGTCGCCAAGCGCGAGAAGCACCGGCAGGCGCTGCGCAAAGCGGCCACATCCGGCAGCGCGAAGTTCTTTCTCGGCACCGACAGCGCCCCGCACCGGATCGAGACCAAAGAGGCCGCCTGCGGCTGCGCCGGCATCTTCAACGCTCCCTTCGCGCTGGAGAGCTATGCCGCAGTGTTCGAAGAGGAGGGCGCACTGGAGCACTTTGAAGCTTTCGCCAGCGAGAACGGCCCGCGCTTCTACGGACTGCCGCTGAACGAGGGCACGGTCACGCTGGAGCGCGCCGACCACACCGTGCCGGACAGCTGCGAGGCGGTCGACATCGTGCTGGTGCCATTCCATGCGGGCGAAACATTGCGCTGGCGGATCGCCAGCTAGACGACCCCCTCAGGGTGCAGCGCGCAGTCCTCGCTCGAACCGGTTTCCACCTGCAAAGTCGCATGGCCGATGCCGAAGCGGTGCTCGAGCTCATGCGCGAGATTGTGGAGGAAGGCATCGCCGGGATGGCCGCCGGGCAAGGTGAGGTGGGCCGAAAGCACGGTTTCGGTGGTGCTCATCGCCCAGACGTGAAGGTCGTGCACCGAACCGACGCCCGGCTGCCCAGCCAGGAATTCCCGCACTGAGTCCATATCGATTGCTGCAGGAACCGCACCGAGCGCCAGGCTCAGCGCCTCCTTGAGCAGCGACCAGCTGCCCAGGCCGATCGCCACGGTGATGATCAGGCTGGTAGCCGGATCGATCCAGACCTTGCCGGTCAGCAACACCAGCAGCCCGGCGATCACCACCCCGGCTGAAACCACGGCATCGGCCAGCAGGTGCTGGAATGCGGCCCTGAGGTTGAGATCCTTGCTGCGGCCCTTCGCGAACAGCAGCGCGCAGAGCGCGTTGACCGCGATGCCAATCCCGGCAACCACCATCATGGTGATGCCCTGCGGTTCGCTCGGCCGGGAAAAACGCTGCAACGTCTCGAGCAGGATCGCCCCCAGTGCCAGCCACAGCAGCGCCGCATTGGCCAGCGCCGCGAGGATCGAGCTGCCCTTCAGTCCCCAGGTGAAGCGGCTGGAGGGCGGGCGGTTTGCCAGCCGGCTGGCGCCCCATGCCAGCAGCAGCGCCAGGACATCGGAGAGATTGTGCCCGGCATCGGCAATCAGCGCCATCGATTTGCCGCTGATCCCGGCCAGCAGTTCGACTGCGACGAAGCTCAGATTGAGCGCGATGGCCAGGGCAAAGGCGCTGCCATGGCCGCCCGTTTGGCCATGGTGATGGTGGTGATGCGCGCCCATGATTGCACCGTTGCACAATTGCCGCAGCGCAGCAAGAATCGACTCTCGTGGTTGGCCGGAATACAGCGCGCCACGTGGTGGCATCGCCGCAAAGTTGATCGATTATTGTTCTCCGAGGTGATACCGCGCAACTTCATTGCTTGAGCCCCGGCGGGGCTTTGGCTGGCTTCGACGACTGTCAACACATTGTCACAAAGTCGTGTTCAAAGATAGCCCATGCTCTTGTATGGGCGCTTCCATGTTCGTGTTTTCCCTGATTCGGGGATCACTTTGCGCGGATAATTCGGGCTCGGCGGCCCGGTGTTGACCGGGCGCCAAAATCGGGGACTGACGACAATGCAGCTCAAGTATTTCCTTGCCGCGAGCGCGGCCAGCATCTCTCTCGCCTGCGCCTTTGTCGCACCTGCCTTCGCGCAGGAAACCTCCTCGGCGGTGCGCGGCACGGTGGTGTCGGGCGGCGCCCCGGTGGCCGAC
>CANJSX010000051.1 GCA_947477055.1 Sphingomonadaceae bacterium
CGCTGATGCGCTGGGAGCATCCGGAGCGCGGCTATGTCAGCCCGGCAACGTTCATTCCGGCTGCCGAAGAAACCAGCCTGATCAACAATCTGGGCGAATGGGCGCTGCACCGCCATCTCGATTCGTAAGTTTTCCGAGAAGCCGATCACGCTCGACATGCTGCGCGACTTCGGTTCGATGAGCGACAAGATGTGCACCGCGCTCAAGATCGCGGGCGCCTGCCGCATGAACGTGGTCATCTCGGGCGGTACCGGTTCGGGCAAGACCACCATGCTCAACGCCCTGTCGAAGATGATCGACCCGGGCGAGCGCGTGCTGACCATTGAAGACGCCGCCGAACTTCGCCTGCAGCAGCCGCACTGGCTGCCGCTCGAAACCCGTCCGCCCAACCTTGAAGGCCAGGGCGCGATCGGGATCGGCGATCTGGTCAAGAA
Source organism: Sphingomonadaceae bacterium (assembly GCA_947477055.1). GTDB lineage: Bacteria > Pseudomonadota > Alphaproteobacteria > Sphingomonadales > Sphingomonadaceae > Novosphingobium. The sequence goes on from CANJSX010000051.1 coordinate 435, forward strand.
CGCCCTGCGTATGCGGCCTGACCGGATCATTCTGAGCGAAATCCGCGGCGCGGAGTGCTTCGACCTCCTCGCCGCGATGAACACCGGTCACGATGGTTCGATGTGTACGCTCCACGCCAACAGCCCGCGCGAGTGCCTGGGCCGTATGGAAAACATGATCCTGATGGGCGACATCAAAATCCCGAAGGAAGCCATCAGCCGCCAGATCGCCGAATCCGTCGATCTGATCGTGCAGGTCAAGCGCCTGCGCGACGGTTCGCGCCGCACCACCAACATCACCGAGGTGATCGGCATGGAAGGCGATGTGATCGTGACGCAGGAACTGTTCAAGTTCGAATATCTCGACGAGAGCGAGGACGGCAAGATCATCGGCGAATTCCGCCCTTCCGGCCTGCGCCCATATACGCTGGAAAAGGCCCGTCAGTTCGGGTTCGATCAGGCCTATCTCGAAGCCTGCCTCTAACCCGCCAGCCAGTCCTTAAGGCCAAAACCCAGCAGCAATACGGCAGCGAAAATCGCCCAGAAGGAGATGCTGGTCCAGGGCATGAAGCCGACCGCATCGGGGTTCGACCGCTTGCGGCGGCGGCGCTCGCCCCACCAGCCCAGCATCGCCAGGGCAAGCGCAGCATAGCCAAGCGGCATCAGCCAATCTGACAAAAAATCCATCGCTGCCCCTTGCCCTCGATCCCGGCGCGTTTAAAGCCAGCTTGTGCCCCCTCAGCCACGCCCCATCCTTGCCCTGTGCTGCCGCATAATTGCCATCTTCCTGCTGACAACGATGTTTACCATAGGCAAGGAGCTGAGCCGCCAAGGCATGGCGGTTTCGGAGGTAATGTTCTGGCGACAGTTCGTTTCGCTGCCCGTAATGCTCGGCTGGCTGGCCTGGCGCGGCGAACTCAGCCGGCTCAGAACCGAACGAATTTTCATCCATGCCCGACGATCGGCGCTTGGGATGAGCGGGCTGACCTTCAATTTTCTCGCCCTGACCATGCTGCCGCTGGCCGAATGGACTGCACTGACCTTTACCGCCCCGTTGTTCACCGTGATCATCAGCGGTCTAATCTTGCGGCATCACGTTGGCCCCTGGCGCTGGACGGCAGTGTTGTTCGGCTTTGCCGGCGTGCTGGTCATCGCCCAACCGGGGCATTCGCACATGCCGATGCTCGGAGCGATAGCCGGGCTTCTCGCCGGGCTGTTCGGCGCGATCGTGACGATCCAGGTCAAGGACCTTAGTCGAACTGAGGAGTCACTGACGGTGGTGTTCTATTTCGCGGTGTTCGGCAGCCTGTTTACCGCCGTGTTCCTCCCTTTCACCGCTACTTCGCACACGCTGTGGCAATGGGGTTTGATCGTGGCGATGGGGCTGGTCGGAATGGTTGGGCAGATATTCCTCACCGCCGCGCTGCGCTTCGGCGCTATGGCGAGCGTTGTGGTCATGGACTACTCACAGCTGATCTGGGCGTCGCTATTTGGTTGGCTGCTGACCAGTCAATTGCCCCTTTCTACAACCTGGCTGGGCGCGCCGCTGATTGTGGCGGCCGGAGTCGTCATAACCTGGCGGGAAGAGCGCGCCCGCAGGATCATGGCCCGCACCGGAGTGCTGGAAATCCAATGACCGGCTGTGTTAAGCATAGCGCAATCCTGGGCGGCGCAGCATGGCGCCTCAATCCAAAGGAACGCAGCAATGCTTCGCAAGACCATCCTCATCCTCGCGCTCGGCGCGGCCACCCTCACCGCCACGGCTTGCAACACCGTCAAGGGCCTTGGCCGCGACATCAGCTCGGTCGGGGAAGCGGGTTCCAAGGCCACCCACTGATCCCCGGCCGATTGCGCTGCCTTGCGGTCAGCCGGTCGCTGTCAGCGGATCGATGACCGAGGAAATCTCCACAATGCGGTTCGCCGGGAACCCGCTCAATTCGGAATGTTTGCGCACGGCATCGGCATTTTCCGCAAGGTAGATGCAGAAGGTCTTGTCATCGGCGGCATAGCTATGCTCTCACTGCACCGAGCCTGCGAGCTGTTCGATCGCCGCGTTCGATGTCTGCGCGGCACCACAAAGTTCCGCCTGGGTCATCATCTGGACGCCGGGAATATCCCGCTCGATCACGAAGCGCTTGAGCAATGGCATTGTCATCCTCCCCTTTCGTTTTGAAAGGATAGAGAATGCGCCTGATCGGGCCTGTAATCAATCTAAAGTAAGCGCTGCGGACTTCGTTCTCAGTTGAACCGCGCCGCACCCACCGTCAGCAAAACCGCCCCAAACAGCATAGTCGATAGCGCCCAGCCGCGGTGCATGTTGCTGAGGTTACTCAGCCAGAACTGAGTGTAGATATCGCAGAAGCCGAGGATCGTCAGCGCCTCGATCATCATCAGCCCGCCCAGCCCCTTGATCACGCAGGAAAGCAGGTCTGCGGGGAGCCAGGGATTGGCCATGTAGACGAAGGCTCCGATCACCAGCTCCATCATCCCGCAAACGAATTGCAGCGCCGGCGAACCCTCGATTTCCTCAAGCATGGTGCCCCAGATGCCAGGCTCTCGCAGCGCGCCGATACTGGCAAACAGCGCGGCAAGGCCGAGCAGCAGGCTGGTCCAGGCGGTGAGATCGACGATTTCGGGCATGGCGCGCTCCTCTTCCCCGTGCGCTTTGTGCAAGGGCACCAGCATTGACTGGACCAGGGACAAGCGGAATTCCTTGCGCTCGATCAATCGGGCCGCTGCAACTCAGAAGACGTAAGCGACCCCGCCCGCGAAAAACCACTGACTCGCCTTGCCGCGCAGCCGGGTAATCGGGGTTTCGGCGGCGCTGCCGAACAGCCGGGAATACATCGCCCCAGCCGCGATAGCGAGGCCGCCGTCGGTCAGATTGTTGTTGAGATCATGAGCCAGGAAGCCGCCGAGGGTCAGGTCCTTGAACCCGCCCTTGGCGGCATAGACGGGCAGCCCGCTCGCCAGTGATCCAGCCGGGGTTACGCCGTAGTTGTAGCGGGCGTAGCCGGTATCGACCCAGCTGGCGGTGGCGGCCAGCCCGGCAACATCGCCCCGGCTGAGCGGTGTGAGATAGCTCACCCCCGGCGCGACGATCATGCTGCTGTGCCGGCTGGACAGGTCCCAGCGAACGTCCACGCCGAAGGCCAGCGAATCATGCGGATTGAACACGCCCTTGCGGTCCGCGCCGAGCACCACCCCGCCCTCGATCACGCCCTTGAGCTTGCCGAGCTTCTCAACCACCGGATCGGCGACCCGGCCCGAACGGTTCATCCGGTAGCGCAGCACCGGGCCGAGGGTGAAGCCCTGCCGGCTGCCCGCCCGCTCGCTGATGAAATCCAGCGCCACGCCTGCAGCGCGGGCCGAAATGCCGATCCCGCCAAGCCGCCCGGCGACGCCCGCCACAGGCAGGGCGATCCGGTCATCGGAGCCTTCGTAGCTCGGAATTGCTGCCACCGCCGCACCGACCACGATGAAATCGCCGTTGAACACGCTCGGCTCGCTCGCGCCGTCAGGCACCTGCTGGGCCAGAGCCGCGCCGGGAAACAGCAGCGCGAGCGCGGGCAGAAGTGAGGGAATTCGCATTCAGTTCTCCCCGGTCATGCCGGATAAAGAGTTCACATCGCCTGCCAGCTACGAACGGCGTCGAGCGGCCAGACCAGCATGAGCACGTTGAGCGTCAGGTTGTCGCGGATCATCAGTAGCGTGAATAGCTCGAATGCGGCAGCCAGTGCCACGCTTGCCTTGACCGGAAGCCGGGCCGCCAGCCAGAAGCCCAGCCCCATGAAGCCGATGTCTGCCAGCGAGTTGAGAATCGAATCGCCGGTATAGCCCCAGCTGACCGTAACCGAACGGTAGCGGTCGATGATCGTCGGGGAGTTTTCGAGCAGTTCCCAGCTCGCCTCCACCGCCACCGCAATCGGCAGCGCCCAGCGAGCCGGCGAGCCGTCAAACAGGTTCCAGTGGTGCCACAGCAGATGCGCACAGGCGTAGAAGATCAGCCCATGGATGACGTGGCTGAAGCTGAACCAGTCGGCGATATGCTGACTGTTGCCGGCGGATTCCACCACCCCCCACCACAGCTTCACCGTCCCGCATTCGCAGATCGGCGGCCGCTGCATTGCGAGCAGGATGACGCCGACATAGGCCCAGACCAGCAGTGCGGTGACGAGGGCTTTGCGATGGGGCAGCAGGCTGGCGTTCATTCCGGTTCCACCTCCGGGGGCGCAGAATCCCCCGGGCCGAGCGGGAGCTGCATGTAAACGGTATCGAGCCAGCGCCCGTGCTTGCGCCCGATGCCGCGCATCCGCCCGGCCATGGTGAAGCCGGCGCGGGCGTGGAGCGCGATGCTGGCCGGCTCCGCCCCGCCAATCACCGCGAAGAGCTGGCGAAACCCAGCCGCCTCGCACGCCGAAATCAGCGCCGCCAGCAGCGCCGCGCCAACTCCCTGCCCGCGCCGGTCGTGGCGGATATAAATCGAATCCTCAGCGGCGAAGCGATAGGCCGCGCGGTCACGGAATTGGCTGGCATAGGCATAGCCCAGCACCTCGCCCACAGGTGATCGCGCCACCAGCCAGGGCGAGCCGGCGGAGAGCACCTTGGCCAGCCGCTGGCCCATCTCTTCGGCCGATGGCGGCTCGGTCTCGAAGCTGGCGGTGCCATGGAGCACGTGATGCTCGTAAATCGCCGCGATTGCCGGGGCATCGGCCATGGTCGCAGGCGTGATCGCGAAACTCATCGGCGCAGGCTAGGTCAGCACATCTTATCCGGCAAGCCCGCTGCCGCCCCCGTTGCCCCATCGCTACGCCGCGACTAAACCCGCGCGCATGAATGGGCGCGGCAGGGTTGATATCGCCATCGTTGGCGGGGGGCTTTCGGGCGGGCTGATTGCGCTCGCGCTGCGCCAGCAGCGGCCCGAACTGTCCGTCGCACTGATTGAAGCCGGGGCTGAGCCGGGCGGAAACCATCGCTGGAGCTGGTTCGCCAGCGATCTCCCCCCTGGCGGCGAGGCTTTGATGGCGCCGCTGCGCAAGACCTCGTGGGACCTGGGCTATGAGGTTCGCTTCCCCGGGCATCGCCGCCTGCTCTCCAGCCCCTATCGCTCGCTCTCCTCGACCGATCTGGCCGCAGCCCTGCGGCGCGAGTTGCCCGAAGGCGCGATCCGCGTGAACGCGCAGGCGGAGCGGCTGCATGCAGGCGGTGTAGTGCTGGAGGACGGCGAGGAGATCGCCGCGCGCACGGTGATCGATTGCCGCGGCGCTCAGCCGTCAGAGCATCTCAGCGGCGGCTGGCAAGTGTTCCTTGGCCGGCACATGCGCACCGATCGCCCGCATGGCCTGACCCGGCCGGTGATCATGGATGCCTGCGTCGAACAGCTCGGGGGCTACCGCTTTGTCTATGTGCTACCGCTGGCGGCCGATGAACTTTTTATCGAAGATACCTACTACGCCGACCAACCCGTGCTTGACCGGCGTGTGCTGGCAGCGCGGATCGAGGCCTATTGCGGCAATCAGGGCTGGCAAGGCGAAGTGATCGGCAACGAGACCGGCATGCTGCCGGTCATCACCGGGGGGCAACTGGCCGCCTACCAGGCCCAGATCCGCATCCCCGGCGTTGCTCTGGCCGGTGCACGCGCGCTCTTCGTCCATCCGCTGACCAGCTACAGCCTGCCGCAAGCGGTCGAGATTGCGCTCGCCATCGCCGCCGACGCCGATCTGCCGGGAGCACAGCTCGCCGCCCTGCTCGAGGCGCGCGCCGCCGCGCATTGGCACAAGACCGGGTTCTATCGCCTGCTCGGCCGGATGCTGTTAACCGCCGCGCGGCCCAAACAGCGCTTCCGGGTGTTCAAGCGCTTCTACCACCTGCCCGAACCGCTGATCGAACGTTTCTACGCCGCCCGCTCGACCATGCGCGACAAGCTGCGAATTCTCAGCGGCCGGCCGCCCGTTCCCGTGATGGCGGCATTGCGCGCACTGCTTGCCCCCGGCGCGCCAATGGCGCAAAGTAGACAATGATGGATTTGACCAACGCCAAACGTGCCTGCGTGATCGGATCGGGTTTTGGCGGACTGGCGCTCGCCATTCGCCTGCAATCCGCCGGCATCGCCACCACCGTGGTGGAGGCCCGCGACAAGCCCGGCGGCCGGGCCTATTTCTGGGAACGCGAAGGCTTCACCTTCGATGCCGGGCCGACCGTGATCACCGATCCCGATTGCCTCAAGGAATTGTGGGCGCTCTCGGGCCACGACATTGCCGAGGATGTCGAGCTGATGCCGGTGATGCCGTTCTACCGGCTGAACTGGCCCGACGGCACCAACTTCGACTATTCGAACGACGAGGCCATGCTGCGCAAGGAGATCGACCGGGTCGCCCCGGGCGATCTCGCCGGTTACGACGAGTTCAGCGAATATGCTGCCGGGGTCTACCGCGAGGGCTACGTCAAGCTCGGCCATGTGCCCTTCCTCGATTTCGCCAGCATGGTGAAGGCCGCCCCGGCGCTGATGCGCTACCAGGCCTGGCGCAGCGTCTATTCGATGGTCTCGCATTATGTGAAATCGGAGAAGCTGCGCGAGGCGCTGTCGTTCCACACACTGCTGGTCGGCGGCAATCCGATGACCACCAGCGCAATCTACGCCCTGATCCACAAGCTGGAGAAGGACGGCGGAGTGTGGTGGGCCAAGGGCGGGACCAACCGGCTGATCGCCGGCATGGTCAAGCATTTCGAGCGGCTGGGCGGGAAGCTGCTGCTTCACGACCCGGTGCTGCGCGTCCACACCATCGGCAACCGCGCGAGCGAGGTCGAGACAGTGAGCGGCTGGAAGGAGCGCTTCGATGCTGTCGCCAGCAATGCCGACATCATGCACTCCTACCGCGATCTCCTTTCGGACAACCCGCGCGGAGCGTCGATGGCGCGCAAGCTGGCGAAGAAGCGTTATTCGCCCAGCCTGTTCGTGGTCCATTTCGGGATCGAGGGCAGCTGGCCGGGGATCCCGCACCACACCATCCTGTTCGGCCCGCGCTACAAGGGGCTACTAGAGGACATCTACGAGCACGGAGTGCTGCCCCAGGACTTCTCGATCTACCTCCACCACCCGACGGTGACCGACCCCTCGCTCGCCCCGCCGGGCAAGAGCAGCTTCTACGCTCTCGTGCCCGTCGCGCACATGGGCAAGCTGCCGATCGACTGGGACCAGGTCGGCCCGCTGCTCGAAGCGCGCATTCTGGCCGAGGTCGGGCGGCGGCTGATTCCCGATATCGATGACCGGATCGTCACCAAGTTCCACTACGCCCCGCGCGATTTCGCGCTCGATCTCAACGCCTTCAAGGGCAGCGCCTTCAGCCTCGAGCCGCTGCTCACCCAAAGCGCCTTCTTCCGCGGCCACAACCGCGACGACAAGGTGCGCAACTTCTACCTGGTCGGCGCGGGCACCCATCCCGGCGCGGGGATTCCCGGCGTGGTCGGCAGCGCCAAGGCAACCGCCAAGCTGATGATCGAGGATCTCGCGTGAAACGCCTCGCGGTTTATTGCGGCTCGGCCACGCCCAAGGACCCGCGCTATGTCGAACTGGCCCGCGAGGTTGGCGATGCGCTGGCTCGGCGCGGGATTGGCGTGGTCTATGGCGGCGGCAAGCTCGGTTTGATGGGCGCCGTTGCCAGTGGCGCGCTGGCGGCGGGCGGCGAGGTGATCGGGGTGATCCCCGAGGCGCTGGCGGGTGCCGAGGTCGCCAATCGCGAGTGCACCGAGCTGGTAGTCGTCGCTGGCATGCATGAGCGCAAGCTGGCCTTCACCCGGCTCTCGGACGGGTTCCTGACCATCCCCGGCGGCGTCGGAACGATGGACGAGCTGTGGGAGGCGGTCAGCTGGGCGCAGCTGGGCTATCACGCCAAGCCGGTCGGGTTGCTCAACGCCTTCGGCTTCTACGACCACCTGCTCGCCTTCAACCGGCACATGGCCGAGATCGGCTTCGTCCGCCCGGCGCATCAGGGCATCATCATCGCCGAGGCTGAGCTCGACCTGCTGCTCGACCGCATGGCCGCGCATGAACCCCACACACCGATCTTCAACATGAAGGCCTCCGAGTTGTGAGGAGTCCGCGCCGGTGACGGCGACGAGGGCGGAACTGGTCGCCCACGCCCGCGATTGCATCGCCCGCGGTTCGAAGAGCTTTGCCGCCGCCAGCCGCCTGTTTGATCCGGTTACGCGCGAACGGGTGTGGCTGCTCTACGCCTGGTGCCGGCGCTGCGACGATCTGGCCGACGATCAGGAGCTGGGCGGCACGCTAGGCCCCGATGCGGGCAACGCCGAGCGGCTGGAGATAATCCGCAGTCTCACAACCCGCGCGCTCGCTGGTAAGGCCACCGGCGACCCCGCCTTCGACGCCTTCGGCCTCGTCGCGCGCGAATGCGGGCTCACTGCAGCCATGGCCGAGGACGTGATCGCCGGCTTCGCGCTCGATGCCGGCGGCTGGAACCCGCGCAGCGAGGCCGATACACTGCGCTATTGCTTCCATGTCGCCGGGGCAGTCGGGGTGATGATGGCGGTGGTGATGGGGGTTTCCCCCGACGACGAGGAAACGCTGGACCGGGCCTGCGACCTTGGCCTCGCGTTCCAGCTCGCCAATATCGCCCGCGACGTGGCCGAGGATGCCGCCGCCGGGCGCTGCTACCTGCCGGGCGACTGGCTGGTCGAGGCCGACATCCCACCCGGCGAGGAACTGAAGCCGCATTACCGCCGCGAACTGGTGCGGCTGGTGCGCCGGCTCTGCATGCTGGAGCGCGGCTATGAGGCCTCGGCCCGGATCGGCGCGGCGCGGTTGCCGCTGCGCAGCCGATGGGCGGTGCTCTCCGCCATGGGCATCTACGGTGCGATCGCGCGCGAGGTGGAGCAGGCCGGCGAGCACGCCTGGGATCACCGCATCACCACCTCGAAGGCAGCCAAGCTCGGCCATGTGCTGCACGGGCTGTGGCTGGCGCTCGTCCCGCCGCGCGCTGCAGTTCTCCCTCACCTGCGCCGACGCGATCTGTCCGGATCAGGTCGGGGGTAGCTGCTTCTCGAACTCGGGCCGGGGCACGCCGCGCGGGTAGACCCGGCGGAACAGGCGGCCCTTCTCGCTGAACAGGATCAGCGCCAGCGTGAGCAGCCCGGCAATGACCTGAGCCACGGCGATTGGCCAGGCAGTTCCATCGTAGGCCTGTCCAACGAGGATGCCTGCCAGTGAGGCGAAGACCATCCGGATAAACCCCTGGACTGAGGAAGCCGCGCCGGCGATGCGGGCAAATGGCTGGAGCGCGATTGAATTGAAATTACCGCCCATGAATCCGAGCATCGCCGCAGTCGCCGCCATCACCGGCAGGAACTCCCAAACGGTCTGGTGAGGTCGGCTGGCAAGAACCAGCTGCAGCGCGGCGAAAACGATGAAGAACAGCAGCGCGGTATGCCCCACGCGCCTCGCGCCGAAGCGTTCGACAATGCGCGAATTGGTGAAGCTGGCGAACATCATCAGCAGCGCCATCGCCGCAAAGATCACCGGGAACGCCTTGCCTACCCCGAAATGCTCTACCAGCAACTGCTGCGAAGAATTGATGTAGGCGAACATTGCCGCCATCATCAGCGCTGGTGCCATGACGTAGCCGAAGGCCTCCCTGGTCAAAAGCACGTCGCGCATGTTGCCGAAGATGACCCCGGGCCGGATCGGCTGGCGATATTCAGCGTGAAGCGATTCGGGCAGGCGCAGAAACACCCAGGCAAGAACCAGGAACGACTGAATCGCCATCGCGCCGAAGATCCAGCGCCAGCTTGCTACCAGCAAGATCAGCTGGCCCACCGCCGGGGCAATCATCGGCACCATCATGAAGATGATCGCGACCATCGACTGCATCCGCGCCATGCGGTCACCCTCGATCCGGTCGCGGATGATCGCGCTGGGCATGACCATCAGCCCCGAGCTGGTGAAGCCGATCAGGAAGCGCAGCGCGAGCAACGCATCGAAGCTGGTCACCAGCGCGCAGCCCAGCGTGAGAATGAGGTTGCTGATCAGGCAGGTCAACAGCACGGGCCGGCGGCCATAGCGATCGGCCAGCGCGCCGGGAATCAGCGCGCCCAGTCCCGAGCCGGTCAGATACAGCCCCACCACCAGCTGGCGGCGATTGGGGTCCGAGACGTCCAGATCGCGGGCAATATCGCCCAACGCCGGCAGCATCGAATCGATCGCGAAAGGCTGCAACGCCATCATCATCGCGATCAGGACGACAAATTCTCCTTCGCGGATTTCGGATGGCCGGGATGTGGGCATGTCCCGCTAATGGCAATAGTATGCCTTGCTGACTAGTGCGGGATCGAGTTTTCTTTCGATCCGGGCTAACCTGCCGGCATGGACAGGGAGGCGCCAGCTGCCGACGGCGAGGAAACTGCGGGCCTCCGCAAGATCGTCCATGTCGACATGGATGCCTTCTACGCCAGCGTCGAACAGCGCGACGATCCTGAATTGCGAGGCAAGCCGCTCGCAGTCGGGGGCTCGTCGGAACGCGGGGTGGTGGCCGCCGCCAGCTATGAGGCGCGGACTTTCGGAGTGCGCTCGGCCATGGCCTCGGCCAAGGCGGTTCGGCTCTGCCCGCAACTCATCTTCCGCCGCCCGCGCTTCGAGGTCTACCGCCAGGTCTCGCGCCAGATCCGCGCGATCTTCCTCGATTATACCCCGCTGGTCGAGCCGCTCTCACTCGACGAGGCCTATCTCGACGTGTCCGCCGACCTGCGCGGGATCGGCTCGGCCACCCGCATTGCCGAGCTGATCCGGGCGCGGATCAAGGCCGAAACCGGGCTGACCGCCAGCGCCGGCGTTTCCTACAACAAGTTCCTCGCCAAGCTCGCCAGCGACCAGAACAAGCCTGATGGACTCTGTGTGATCCGCCCGGGCGAAGGAGCGCAGTTCGTCGCGACATTGCCAGTGCGGCGCTTCCACGGGGTCGGCCCGCGCGGAGCGGAGAAGATGGCCAGCCTCGGGATCGAGACCGGCGCGGATCTGCGCGAAAAAGACCTCGCCTTCCTGCGCATGCATTTCGGCACGCAGGCCGATTATCTCTACCGCGCCGTCCGCGGCATCGACCTGCGCCGGGTCTCGCCCGATCGACCGCGCAAGTCGATCGGCAGCGAGCGCACCTTCGAGCGCGATATTTCCTCGGGACCGGCGCTGCGCGAGACCCTCGACAACATCATCGAGATCGCCTGGCACGATATCGAGAAGCACCAGGCCCACGGTCGCACCCTGACGCTCAAGCTGCGCCTGTCGGACTTTTCCGCGCGCAGCCGCTCGCGCTCTCAGCCGCAGCCGATCAAAGATCGCACCGCCTTTTCCGCACTGGCGCGTGCCCTGCTCGACGAGGTGCTGCCCCTGCCCCTGCCCGTCCGGCTGATGGGGCTGACGCTATCCTCGCTCGACGAGGACAAGAGCGAGACGCCGCCCGGCGACGATCCGCAGCTCAGTCTGCTGTAAGCCAGCGCTCAAGAAACCGGCCAAGCCCCTCGGCTCGCGGCTCGGGCAGGCTATCCAGCGCGAAGAATTCGGCGGCGACGATCTCGCGCCCGTCGGCACGCGGTGTGTCCTCGGTGCGCCCTCCGACCACGGTCAGCCGGTTGCGGGCGCTGTGCAGCGGTTCGACGATCCGCGCGATGACCCGGCCTTCCAGCAATCTGCAGCCGGTCTCCTCGCGCAATTCGCGCTTGGCCGCGGCCAGCGCATCCTCGTCTCTCGCCAGCTCGCCGCCCGGCAGCATCCAGCGGTCGGAACCGTAGGAATGCCGGATCAGCAGGATCCGCCCATCGCCATCAACCGCCAGCACGCGGCAGCCGCGAATTTCCGGCCGCCGCAGCCGCCACCAGCGCACGCGCAGGGCATGGGCGATGCGATAGCCCACGCGATGCAGCGGGGCGGGGATCAGGCGAAGCACACCACGCTCGCTTGCGCCGCGCCAAGTAGCCGCGCGACCGTCAGGTCATGCTCGCCCGCCACTGCTGCATCGAACACCGCGCGCTTGTCGGCGCCGCGGATCACGAAGATCAGCGCGTCGCTATCCAGCAGCGCCGGGATCGTCAGCGTCAGCCGGTCGAACGGCGCCTCGGGCGGCAAGGGATCGGGGGTGAGGTGGCGCAACGGCAGCGGATCATCCGCTTGCGGATCGGTATTGGGGAACAGCGAGGCGATGTGCCCGTCGCCCCCCATCCCCAGCCAGGTCAGCGCGAAATGAGGCGGCGTCAGCCCTTCCGCCAGCGCCATCACCCGTGCCCCGACCGGTTCGAGCAAGGCCCGGATGCGCCCGGCGTTGCTGTGCCGGCTGTCCTCGGTCACGATCCGGTCATCTCCCGGCCAGACCGCTATCCGGCCCCAGTCGAGCGGTCGGTGCGCCAGTTTGGCGAGGATCGGAAAGGGCGTCGAGCCACCGGGAACGCAGATGGCGATCCCGCCCGGTGTCGCAGCGAGAGCGCTGGCCAGCTGGCGCTCGATCCAGTCGGCAATCGCATCGTCACAAGCGTGCTCGATCATCGTTAGCGGGGCCATAGTCCGTGCTTAGCACCGCCCTAGCGGCGCCGATAGGCCACTCACCGGATCAGCTGGTATCCCACGATCAGCGCGCAGCCGATCAGCGCCGCTCCCAGCAGACGGCGTGCCCGCCCGAGCCAGGGCTGGAACAACTCGCCCCCGGCCAGCCACCCGGCAACCAGCGCCGCGCCGCTGCCCAGCGCCCCGCCGAGCCCAGCCGGGACCGGCGCCAGCGTTCCCAGCGCAATCGCAAAGATCAGAAAACGGGCAGAGTCAGTCAGCTGCTGGGCCAGCAGCACCAGCCCCGCCGCCCCCAGCGACCGCGTCGGCTCGTCAGGCGCCCGCGGCGGCTTGAGCAGCAGCGCCTCCAGCCCGGCCAGCGCCAATGCCAGCGCAACCAGCACCAACCGCGCCCTTAGCGGCATGATATCCGCGATCCTGACCGCCCCCCACACCGCCACCGCGCTGGCAAGGCAGGCGGTGCCAAGCGCCGTCGCCAGCAAAGCCACCCGCGCACCCAGCCGCTCGACCAGCCGCGCCACGATCACCTGATCCCGCGCGCCGACACCGGCAAGCAGGCAGGCCAGAAATGCAAAGAAAAACCCGGTCATGCCAAGCGCATTCGCTGTGCCCCGAGGGCTGGAGCGGTGAAGGGAATCGAACTAACATACAAAATCGACGATAATTAGGCATTGTTCAGGAGAGACTCTGGAGACATACCCCCAATCATACCCCCAGAAGAACTGGTTGGGGGCGAACAACG
>CANJSX010000052.1 GCA_947477055.1 Sphingomonadaceae bacterium
AAAACTATCGACGGATACAGATTGCGAGCCGATCGAACTGACGGCAGCCATCTCCAGGGTTCGTCGCGGTCAAGACGTTCGACTGGTGATTACCAGCGGCAGTCAGGGGCCGGATCCTGACCCGCAATTGATCGCGCTCCTCCGTGAGGCGCGCTCGTTGCAACTGATGTTCCGGGCTAACCCAACGCTGACGATCGCGACTCATGCTCAGACGAGCAGTCAATGTCGCAAGCGGCTTGCGCGCTTGATGCGATTGTCATGGCTGTCGCCCGCAATAACAGAGGCCATACTCTTAGGTCGCCAACCCAGCCGATTGACCGCGCGGCGATTGATCGCCGTTGAGCTTCCCGAATGCTGGCAACAGCAGGCCGACTTGTTGAGCATCAATTGACACCGACGACCAACTGACCTGAGGTCTGGAAAAGGGCTCTCCGAGACGGCGGGCCCTTTATGCGTCAAAGCTGCAGATTATCGGCAGCTCCAAACCTCAGACTGCAATCACGTCAATGAAAAGCGCGCTAAAGTCGGCGCGAAAATGAGGTTTTTGGCGCCACTGCCGAATTGGCTGGGCAACTTAGAAGAAATTGGTCGGGGAAAGAGGATTCGAACCTCCGGCCCCTGCCTCCCGAAGACAGTGCTCTACCAGGCTGAGCTATTCCCCGACCGATCGTTCACCCTCCGGCGCCAGAGACGCAAGTGGGCGAGGCAGGAGCGCGCCTATAGTCAGCGAATGGCGGGGTGGCAAGCGCGCTCTTTCCAGTTTATCACGGGTCCATGGCCAGCATCGCAATCCGCCCCGATTCTCCCGCAAATCCCCATTGGGAATGGCAATATCTCGAGCTGATGCAGCGAATCTGGGAGGAGGGCGACGAGCGCGTCGACCGCACCGGAGTCGGCACGCGCTCGGTCTTCGGGGCGCAGATGCGCTTCGATCTGGCTTGTGGGCGGATGCCGCTGCTCACCACCAAACGTGTCTTCTGGAAGACCGCAAGCCGCGAGTTCCTGTGGTTCCTGACCGGCGACACCAACATCCGTGCGCTCTGCGCCCAGGGAGTCGAAATCTGGACCGACTGGCCGCTCGACCGCTACCGCAAGGAGACCGGCGACCAGCTCGCCCGGGCCGACTTCTCCAAACGTATCGTTGAGGACGCGGAGTTCGCCGCCCGCTGGGGCGAGCTTGGCCCGGTCTATGGCAAGCAATGGGTCGATTGGCCGGTCTATGAGCCGGCGGGCGATGGCCTCTACCGCCAGCGCGCGCAGGGGGTGAACCAGATCGCCCTGCTGGTTGAGAGCCTGAAGAGCAATCCCGGCAGTCGGCGCCACATTGTCGAGGGCTGGAATGTCGCGGATCTGGGCGCGATGGCGCTCCCCCCGTGCCACAAGACTTACCAGTTCCATGTCGCCGGCAATCGCCTTAACGGGCTGATGTACCAGCGCAGCTGCGACCTCGGGCTGGGCTTCGCCTTCAACTACTGGTCACTCGCGCTGTTCACCCGGATGCTGGCCGAGCAATGCGGGCTGGAACCGGGCGAGGCGGTGTGGATGGGCGCGGACGTTCACCTCTATCTCAACCACGCGGCGCTGGTCGAAGAACAGCTCTCGCGCACGCCCTCGGGCGAGGCCCGGCTGGAAATCACCCGCCGCCCGGAGAGCATCTTCGGCTACCGGATCGAGGATTTCACCGTGAGTGGATATGAACCGCAGGCGCATATTTCCGCGCCTGTGGCCGTCTAGGCTCGCGGCCTAGCTCTCCGCCATCAGCTTCGGCGCGAGGAACAGCTTGAAGGCGATGAAGGCCACCAGCCCGACCACTGCGCTGGCGACGTGCAGCAGCCAGAACTGCACCGTGTCCATGGTCGAATACCAGCCGCCGATGATGCCCACGGTCTTGTTCGCGGCGAAGAAGGCCAGGTAGTAGATTCCGATGACCGTGGCGTTGATCGCGCGCGGGGCGAGGCGGGAGAACAGGGCGAGGCTCACCGGCAGCATGTGCGAGAAGCCGATCGAATTGAGTAGGTGGAACATCAGCGGCCAGAACAGGCCGATCTTGTCCGAGCCTTGCGTGGCTGCGGCGATGACCAGGCAAAGGCCGCCCAGCACATTGAATGCGGCGCCTATGATGATCTTGCCGAGCTCGTCAGGTTCGCTCCCGGTCTTGTCCGCGCGCCACTTCCAGAAGGCCGCGACGCCGACCAGCGCCGAGAAACTAAGCGCGGCGTCGATGGCGACCATCCAGCTGGTCGGCAGCGTCTCGCCGAAGAAGGTCAGCTGGAACTGCTGGTCGGCCCAGACGAGGTAGGCGTTGAAGATTTGCTGGTTGGTAAGCAGGGAGACCGCCATGACCGGCACCAGCAAGACTACCCCGATTACTCGCAGGCCATCGCCGGGTTCCAGTTTCGCTTTTGGCTCGGACGAGGCTTTGCTTGGACGGTTATCGGCGGGCAGCCAGGGTCCAGCGGCGATGTAGATCAGCAGCCCGGCGACCATCACCACGCCAGCCGCGCCGAACCCCCAGTGCCAGCCGACCTTTTCGCCCAGCGTGCCGGAAATCAGCGGGGCAACGATCACACTGACGTTGATCGCGATGTAGAAGATCTGGAAAGCCATGGCGCGGCGCAGGTCACCGGGACGGTAGAGCTCGCCGACCTGACTGGCGATGTTGCCCTTAAACAGGCCCACCCCGACGATCAGCGCCAGCAGGGCGATCACGAAGCTGTTCTCGAAGGCCATGAGGAAGTGGCCGAGCGCCATCACGATCCCGCCCATGATCAGCGCTATGCGTCGCCCTAGCCAGCGGTCTGCGGCGATCCCTCCGAAGATCGGCATGAGATAGACGAGGCTGGTATAGTCCCCGAAGATCGCGGAGGAGAGCGGCTGGCCTTCCAGCCCGCCATACCAGTGCTGCTGCAGCCAGCCGAGGCCGATTACATGCGCGATCTTCTCCGGCACCAGCAGGTAATTGACCATGTAGAGCACCAGCAGGGTCTGCATGGAATAATAGGAAAAGCGCTCGCACCACTCGACGGCGGCGAGATAGCCGAGGCCCTTGGGGTGGCCGAGAAAGGCGCGGTCATGCGGGGGAAGTTCGATTTCGCCGGTCGCTTCTGCCGTCATGACGCCCCCAGTGGTTACGATTGCAACTGGGTAACAGGGCGTTTGAGCGAAGCAAGAGGGCCAATCAATTCCTCCCCGGCACGGGGAGGGGGGCCGCCGAAGGTGGTGGAGGGGGGTGGCCCTAGGGCGCGAGCTTGCGAGGGTGCACCAGCGCGAGAACCCCCTCCGTCAGCCCTGCGGGCTGCCACCTCCCCGTGTCGGGGAGGAATTAGCGCCCCAGTTCCTCGTCCAGAAACCCCGCCACTTCCGACAGTTCGACATCGCGGGCGAGGAAGGCTTCGCCGATGCCCTTCATCAGCACGAAAGGCAGGCGGCCGGCGTCCATCTTCTTGTCGTGGAGCATGTGGTCGGCCAGCGTGCGGCCATCGCAGTTCAGGCCGAGTGCCGAAATCTCGCTCGGCAGGCCGACTTTGGCGATGTGGCGCGCGGCATGCTCGGCGCTGGCCGCTGGCATCAGGCCGACCCGGGCCGAGAAGCGCGCCGCCAGCACCATCCCCAGCGCGACGCCTTCGCCATGGAGCAGGCGGTCGGAAAAGCCGGTCTGGGCCTCGAGCGCATGGCCGAAGGTATGGCCGAGATTGAGCAAAGCCCGCAGCCCCAGCGTCTCGCGCTCATCCTGCCCGACGATCCGCGCCTTGGCCGCGACCGAATAGGCCACGGCATATTCGCGCAGGCCCTGATCGCCAGCCAGCATCGTCGCGCCATTGGCATCGCACCAGTGGAAGAAATCGGCGTCGCCGAGCAACCCGTATTTCACCACCTCGGCATAGCCCGCCAGCAGCTCGCGCCGGGGCAGGGTATCGAGCACGGCGAGGTCAGCCAGCACCAGTGCGGGCTGGTGGAAGGCGCCGACGAGGTTCTTGCCGGCGGCGGTGTTGATCGCGGTCTTGCCGCCGACCGAGCTGTCGACCTGCGCCAGCAGTGTCGTCGGCAGCTGGATGAAATGGCAGCCGCGCTTGAGGATCGAGGCGGCGAAGCCGGTGAGGTCGCCGATCACTCCGCCGCCAAGCGCGATGATGTGATCGCCGCGCTCGACCTCTTCAGCCAGCAGCCAGTCGACCGTAGCGGTGAGGTTGGCCCAGTTCTTGGTTTGCTCGCCCGGAGCGAGGATCAGCCAGCGCGGTTCGTGGCCGGCGTCGGTCAGCGCCTTGTCGACCACCTTGCCCCAGGCGGCATGAACCTGCGCGTCGGTGACGATCGGCACCGGCCGCTTGCGCAGCTTGCCGCGGCAGTTCTCCACCAGCTCGGCGAGCAGACCAGTGCCGACGCGCACCTCATAGGGGCGTCCGGCGATATCGACCGGGATCACAGCCATGCATCGATCTCCTTCAGAACGCGCCCGACGGTGCGGTTATGCGGACCGTTGCTCGAACGTACATGGATCGGTGCCTGGGCATAGTCATCCTGGCGTTCGGCCTTCAGTCGGGTGATAATCTCGCGCGGATTGCCACCCTGAAGCAAGGGCCTGTTGTCCTTGCGCGATACGCGTTCGAGCAGGGTTTCGATATCGCTGTCGAGCCAGACCGCGATCGCCTTGCCAAGGATCAGCGCGCGGGTTTCCGGGTTGCAGAAGGCACCGCCGCCGGTGGCGATGATCTTGCGTTCGCCGTCCATCAGCCGGGCAATCACGCGCCGCTCGCCATCGCGGAAGAAGGCTTCGCCATAGCTGGAGAAGATCTCGGGAATGTTCATCTGCGCAGCGGCTTCGATTTCCTCGTCGGCATCGACGAATGGAACGTGGAGCAGCGTCGCCAGCTTGCGCCCGACACTCGATTTGCCGACTCCCATCATGCCGACCAGCACCACCGGCCGATCGATCCGCCGGGCCAGTCCGTCGATTTCCGCAGGGGAAAGGGTAGTTTCGCCGTCTTCCATTGCAGCGCCGCCTATAGTTGGGCTAACCGGCAAGGCAAGCTTTGCAGGGAATGGCCGCCGGTGCGATTGACGTTCGACAGGAAGTGGGTGCTTGGCGGGCTTGCTGCCGTGGTGGTGCTGGTGCTGGCCTATGCCTGGATCGACGGCGGGCGCGAGCCGCTGCGCGACATTGCCGAGCCGGTAGCACTGCCGGAGGCGGCACGGTGAAGCATCTGCGCTTCCTGCTGGGCGCCGGACTGGCGCTGACCTCGGCTTGGGCACTGGCGCAGAACGCGCCCGAATCGCTGCTTCCCGGCAATTATGACCGGCCTTCGCGCCCCGCACCGCGCGCCACGACGGCGCCGGCGCGCACGCCTGCCGCACGTCCGACCACTCCCGCTGCGCGTCCCACCCAGGCTGCTGCCGCCGCGCCGGTTGCCCGGCCTTCGACTGCGCCCGCACCGGCGGTCGTCTCACAACCAGTGGTTCAGGCAACCACGGTCACGGATGTTCCTGTAGCACCCGCACCGGCGCTGAAGAAGATTCCGACCCTCGCCGAGCTTGAGGCAATGTCGCCGGACCAGCTTGATGAGTTGTTCGGGCTCAAGCCCAAGTTCGACATTCCCCCGGCCCCCCGCCGCGCGATGACGCGGGTGGGCATGCTCGATACGTCCGAAGGCGGGTTGCCGCCGGGGATGCTGGCCCAGCAGAGCGGGGTACTGGTCAAGGCTGCGATTGCGGGCAATCGCGGAACCATGGTTTCCCGCTGGGGCCACATCCTGCTGCGGCGCGCGCTGGCTTCGCGGCTCGCTGCGCCATCCGGGATGACACCGGCCGATTTCGCCGGCCTGCGTGCGGCGCTGCTGGTGCGGATGGGCGAGGGCGATGCGGCCCGGGCGCTGGTGCAGGATGTCGATCCCGCCAATTATTCGCCCTCGCTGACGAGTGCCGCGCTCGATGCCTATGTCGCCACCGCCGATCTGACCGGGGCCTGCCCGATGATCGCGATCCACGGCAGCGTCCGCAAGGATCCTCAGTGGCAGGTGTGGCGCACGATGTGCTCGGCCTTCCAGGGTCAGGGCGCGAGCGCCATGACCCAGCTTGACCGGCAGACCGGCGGCAATATCATGCAGCGGATCGACATGCTGCTGGCGCAAAAATATGCCGGGGCGGCCGGCAAGGCGCGGCGCAACGTCACCATCGAATGGGACGGCATCAGCTCGATGACGCCGTGGCGCTATGCCCTGACCATCGCCACCGGCCTGAAGCCGCCGGCATCACTGATGGCCGATTCGGGCGAGTATTATGACCGTATCTCGGCAACCGCGCCGATGCTGGGGCTGGGCGTCAGGGCCGCGGCGGCAGACCGGGCGGCCGGCCGGGGCATTCTCTCCAGTGCTGCGATGGTCGATCTCTACAGCCAGATTCACGCGCTGAACGACGAAGCCGGTGCCGGTGCCGCCAGCGCGGATCTGCTCCGCTCGGCCTATATTGCCGAAACTCCCGTTGCCCGGCTGACGGCGATGAAGAAGCTGTGGGACGATTCCCCCGCACCGCTGCAGCGCTATTCGCGGTTGGTACTCACCGCCTATGCCGCCGCGCGGATGCCGGTGGGCGACCAGTTTTCCGCCGATGCCCCTGCGCTGATTGCCTCGATGCTGTCGGCCGGGCTCGACAACAATGCGCTGCAATGGGCCAAGGTCACGAGCAGTGGTTCGCTCGGCTGGGGCATCCTGGCCTGCGCCAATCCAAGCGAGCAGCTGCAGGTCGATGGCTCGGCGCTCAACTCCTTCTATTCCGGCGACCGCAGCGCAGAAGCGCGCAAGTCCGGCTTCCTGCTCGCCGGCCTCGCAGGGCTGAACCGCATCTCGCCGCAAGTGCGCAGCGACTTTTCCGAGAAGCTCGAGGTCAATCTCGACCGGGCGACCCGCTGGTCGCGGCTGATCGACCGCGCGGCGGAGGTCAACAATCAGGAGCTGGTCGTGCTGCTTGCCGGTGTCGGGATGCAGGGCGAAGGCTGGGACAAGATGACGCCGCGCCACCTCTTCCACATCGTCTCGGCGCTGCACCGCGTTGGCCTTTCCGCCGAGGCACGGATGATCGCTGCCGAAGCGGTCGCGCGGGGTTGAGAACATCGCCGCCGCGATCGATGCCTTTCTCGCCATGCTCGCTGCCGAGCGCGGTGCTGCTGCGAACACCATTGCTGCCTACCGCCGCGACCTCGAAGGGGCCGAGGAAGCAATCGGCGATCTCACCGTGGCCGATAATGCCGCATTGAACGCGCTTGGTTCTGTCTGGACCGATCTCGCTCCCACCAGTCTCGCGCGCAAATGCTCCGCGCTGCGGCAGTTTTTCGGTTTTCTGGCCGATGAGGGCTGGCGCAAGGATGACCCCAGCCCGGCGCTGCCCCGTCCGCGCACCCGCCGCCCCTTGCCGCGCCTGCTCTCCCATGCCGAGGTCGAGGCACTGTTTGTTCGTGTCGAAGAAGAAGCCAGCGGCGACCGGCCGGAGGCAGTGCGTCTGCTGGCGCTGCTCGAACTGCTTTACGGTTCGGGCCTGCGGGCCACCGAACTCGTCTCCCTCCCACTCGCTGCTGTGCCGCGCGATGCGCCATTCCTGACGGTCACCGGCAAGGGCGGCCAGCAGCGCATGGTCCCGGTGAGCAGCGCCGCGCGCCGGGCGCTGTCGCGCTGGCTGGCGGTGCGCCCCGAGGGTTCACGCCTGCTGTTTCCCTCGCGCGGCGCGACGGGTCACCTGACCCGCGTCCGCCTGTTCCAGCTGCTGCGCGATCTGGCGGGCAGGGCGGGGCTGGCGCCGGAAAAGGTCTCGCCCCACGTGCTGCGCCATGCCTTCGCGACCCATCTGCTCGAAGGCGGGGCGGATCTCAGAGTGCTCCAAACCATGCTCGGCCATGCCGATATCGCCACCACTCAGATCTACACCCATGTCGATGCCGCGCGGCTGGTGGCGCTTGTCAATGCACGGCATCCCCTTGCAGCGCATCGCGCAGGCGACTAGGGCGCGCAGATGATTTCGTACCTGGAATTCGAAAAGCCGGTCGCAGCGCTGGAAGCCCGCATCGCGGAGCTGCGCGCAACGGCAGCTGAAGGCGATCTCGACATCGCGAGTGAAGTCGCAAGGCTCGAAAAGAAGAGCTCGGCGCTGCTGGTTAGTACCTATGCCGCGCTTACACCGTGGCAGAAGACACAGGTTGCGCGCCATCCGATGCGGCCGCATTTCGTAGACTATGTCGGTCTCGCCTTTACCGACTTCATGCCGCTGGGTGGCGACCGCTGCTATGGCGAGGATCAGGCGATCATCGGCGGCTTTGCCCGGCTCGGTGGGCGGCGGGTGATGCTGATCGGCCACGAGAAGGGCCACGATACGCAAAGTCGCATTCGCCACAATTTCGGCATGGGCAAGCCCGAGGGCTACCGCAAGGCGATCCGCCTGATGGAACTGGCCAGCCGCTTCGGCGTGCCGGTGGTGACGCTGGTCGATACCTCTGGCGCGTTTCCCGGTGTCGAGGCGGAAGAGCGCGGCCAGGCCGAGGCGATTGCCCGTTCGACCCAGGCCTGTCTGGCGCTGCCCGTGCCGATGGTCGCGGTGATCGTCGGCGAAGGCGGCTCGGGCGGGGCGGTGGCGCTGGCCAGTGCCGAGCGCGTGCTGATGCTCGAACATGCGGTCTATTCGGTGATTTCGCCCGAAGGCTGCGCCTCGATCCTGTGGCGCACTGCCGAGAAGGCGCCCGACGCGGCCGAAGCGATGCGGGTGACCGCGCAGCATCTGCTCGACCTCAAGGTGATCGACCGGATCGTCAAGGAACCACTGGGCGGCGCGCATCGCCACCCGGGCGACATGGCCGAGGCGCTCGGTACGGTGATCGGCGAGGAACTGGACGCACTCGCCAAGTTCGATGCCCGCACCCTGCGCGCCCGGCGCGAGGAACGGTTCCTGCGCATCGGTGAGAGCTGAGCGGCGGGTCTTTCCAAGCCGGGTTTGGCGGCGTAGCCTGACACTTCGAGAGCTGGATTTCGGAGAGTCGCAACATGCCTGTAAACGCACGTAAATTCAGGATTCTGGCCGGCGGCTGCGCGCTCGCGGCGCTGGCTGTGCCGCCGTCCGCCGTGGGCCAGGCCAGCGCTCCGGTTGCCTCACCGGTCCAGTCGATCAGCGCCAAGGACAAGCAGGAAGGCGTGCAGGCGCACCCGCAGCTGCTGGAGGAATTCGGCGGCGCGATGATCGGCACGCAGGCGACCTATGTCGAGATGATCGGCAAGAACATCTCGGTCCAGTCGGAATTGTCGAATGCCCGGGGCGACTTCACCGTCACCCTGCTCAATTCCTCGATCAACAATGCCTTCGCGATTCCGGGGGGCTATGTTTACGTGACCCGTCAGTTGGTCGCCCTGATGAACAACGAGGCTGAACTGGCCGGCGTGCTGGGCCATGAAGTCGGCCATGTCGCTGCTCGACACGCGGCGCGGCGCCAGAGCGCGGCGACCCGCAATGCCGTGATCGGGGTGCTGGGTACGGTGCTCTCGGGCGTGCTGCTCGGTAACGGCACAGCAGGGCGTCTCGGTCAGCAACTGTTCCAGCAAGGCTCACAGATGCTGACGCTGAAGTACTCCCGCACGCAGGAAACCGAGGCCGACAATCTCGGCATCGCCTATCTCCGCAAGGCCGGTTACGATCCGCGCGCCATGTCGACCGTGCTGCAGAGCCTCGCGAACCAGAACGCTCTGGAAGCAAGGCTGATGGGCAACACTACTCAGGTCCCGGCCTGGGCCTCGACTCATCCCGATCCCGCTTCGCGTGTTCGCACAGCGTTGACGCGGGCGGGAACGAATACGAGCGGCATCACAAATCGCGATACCTTCCTGACCCGGATCAGCGGCCTCACTTACGGGGACGATCCGAAACAGGGTGTAGTCGAGGGACCGAAGTTCATTCATCCCGAGCTGAAACTCACCTTCGAGGCACCGAGCGGCTTTTACCTCGTTAATGGCACGCGCTCGGTGTCGATCGGGGGCGGTTCGGGGAAGGGTCAGTTCACGACTGGGGCCTATTCGGGCAGTCTCGACTCCTATATCACCGCTGCCTTTGCGGCATTGACCAGCGAAGGGCAGTTAAATGTCGTCCCGGAATCGATTCAGCGGACCACGGTCAACGGCATTCCCGCGGCCTATGGCACTGCCCGTGTCAACAACTCCGACGGTCAGGTTGACGTGGTGGTCTTCGCCTATGAGTTCTCACCGAGCCAGGCCTTCCACTTCGTCACGATCTCGCAGGCCGGCGGGGCCGGGGTGTTCAATCCCATGTTCCAGTCGATGCGGCGGATTTCGGCGAGTGAGGCGGCGGCGGTCAAGCCGCGCAAGCTGGTGGTGATCTCGGCCAAGGCCGCAGATACCGTGCAATCGCTGTCGGCGCGGATGGCGTTCGATACGGCGAAGCTCGATCGTTTCCTGGTGCTCAATGCGCTGACGCAGACCAGCCGGATCACTGCGGGGCAGAAGGTCAAGCTGGTAACCTATTGATCGCAGCGTTTTCGGCGCGCCCCGTCCACTTACTGGTTCCTCGAAGCGCTAGTCTTCGAGGACGAGCGTTGCTTACGCAGCGCTCAAGTTACCCGACACCGTGTTGAAGGTGTTGCCAAGGCTGCCGCCCAGGGCAGTCATCGCGCCGATGGCGGCAACCGAGATGAGCGCAGCGATCAGACCATATTCGATCGCGGTGGCGCCAGCTTCGTCATGGAACAGCTTGTTGAAAAACTTCATGATATGTCTCCTGTTTGCAGTCTTCAGTACCCGGCTCGCTCCGACAGCATTTGGATCGAGCATTCCCCGATTTAGGGAGAATTTCTTTAAAAACGTTTAACTTTACGGGGTTGAGGCATTGGCCAATGCCCCGCTGACAGTGTTCCACTGGTTACCGTTCTCATTGGCGAAGCTCTCCAGCCCAGCCATCATCGCAATCACCAGCAGCGCGCAAAGAAGACCCATTTCGATCGCAGAGGCTCCGCGCTCGTTACTAGTCAGCAATTTGATGAACTTGGTGATCATCTTGCCCCTTCCTCACGCCCTGTCGGGTGGATTTGGCGAAAATGACATTCAGGAGTTAAAGCTTCGTAAACATGGGGACGGCACTTGAAAAATTCTCCGACACTTATGATCGTCGTCGCGGTCGCATTGCAGCGATCCGATGGCCGGATGCTGCTGCAGCGCCGCAGGATCGGTAAGCACCACGGCGGGCTGTGGGAGTTCCCGGGCGGTAAGGTCGAAGTGGGCGAAACCCCGGAAATTGCACTGATTCGCGAGATAGATGAGGAGCTGGCGGTGCAGCTCGATCCGGGGGCACTTATCCCGCTGACCTTTGCGGAGGAGGCGGGTGAGGGACGCCGGGGGCCGATTGTCATCCTTCTTTACACCTGCCGCAAATGGCGGGGCGAACCGCAGCCGCTCGATGCCGAGGCGATCGACTGGTACTTGCCGGAAGAGCTCTCGGCCCTGTCGATGCCGCCGCTCGACATTGCCCTTGGAAGGGCCGCAGGATTGGCAAATTAGCCGCTTGCCAAGCGCAACCCTCGCCCGTATGTGCGCCACTCAAATGCGCCCGTAGCTCAGCTGGATAGAGCATCAGACTACGAATCTGAGGGTCGGACGTTCGAATCGTTCCGGGCGCACCAATATCCTAAAGGCCATCCGCGAGGGTGGCCTTTGGTGTATTGGCTCTGAGTTTGGAGGCCGGGCCTCAGGCCGCGTTGTCGATGCCGAGGTCGGACAGTTTTCGGTAAAGCGTCGAACGGCCGATCCCAAGGCGACGGGCGACTTCGGTCATGCGGCCGCGATAGTGGCCGATGGCGAGGCGGATCACGTCGGCTTCGATTTCCTCCAGCGGGCGCAGATTGCCGTCCGGAGTGAACAGCGTCACGCCCACCGCCTGGTGGATCGCCGCCGAGTTGGAGGGGCCATCGCCGAGCAGGTTGGAAAGCTGCGGGAAGTCTTCGGCGGTGAGGGCATCGCCGTCGCAGAACACGGCCGCGCGGAACAGCACGGCCTGGAGCTGGCGGACATTGCCCGGCCAGTCATAGGCCGAGAGCAGTGCCTGCGCGCCGTCGGTGATGCCGAGCGGCCTGAGGCCGGGCTGATCGCCGATCACGGTGAGGAAGTGGCGGGCCAGCGCCCCAATGTCGCCAGCCCGTTGGCGCAGCGGCGGCAGGGTGACCGTGACATGGCCGACAGCGTCAACCAGTTCGGGCAGGAAATGCCCGGTATCGGCCAGATCGCGCAGCGGCAGGTTGCTCGCCGCGATCAAGCGGGTGTCGATCCGGAAACTGTGATGCGCGCCGATTGGCCGCACGTCGCCGCGCCGCAGCCATTCGGCGAGGCGCTCCTGCATAGCGGGCGCGAGGCGGTCGATCTCGTCGATCACCAGCGTGCCACCGTCGCAATGCTGGATCGCACCGATCTGGCGGTCGAAGGCGCCCGGGAAGGCACCCTTCTCGTGGCCGAACAGCACCGATTCGAGCGAGCCGGAAGGGACGCTGCCGGCGTTGACGATACGGAAGGGCAGTTTGGAACGCGGGCTTGCGGCATGCATGGCGCGGACCAGCATTTCCTTGCCGGTGCCGCTTTCGCCCTCGATCAGCACCGGGCCGTGGCTGCGTGCAGCCTTGGCGGCGATGGCGAGTGCGGTGCGGAAAGCGGGGGCGGCGCCGATCATCGCATCGAAATCCGGATTGGCCGGCATCTTTTCGCTGAGCGGCATCAGCTCGTCTTGCGGGCTCTCGCGCCGGGTCGAGTGGCGCAGGGCCTGCATCAGCCGGTCAGGCGCAATCGGCTTGATCAGATAGTCGCTGGCGCCGGCCCGCATCGCCTCAACCGCAAGTAGCGGCGAGGAGCTGGTGGTGAGCATCAGGATCGGCAGGCCGGGGCGGCGCGCTTTGAGCTCGGCGATCAGCGAGCAGGCATCGTCGCCGGGCACCCACTGGTCGAGCAGGATGGCAGAGAGCTGCATGCCCTGGCGCGTGCCGAGCATGGCGATGGCCGTCTCTGAATCGCGGACGACGACAGTGCGCCATCCTTCGCGCGCAGCCAATGCCGTGATGAGCCGGCACTGGGCCGGTTCATCATCGATCAGCATCAGCAGGCGCTGTTCTTCGTCGGCCATTGTCCCCCGGTTTCATAAAAAGGTGAATTGGACGAAACCGGAATAGCGCCATTGGGTAAAAACCCGATTAAGGCTGATTGAAATCCTTTCGGGGCTTGAGCCGATGCGGCTTGCTCGATAGACCTTGTTGCAAGTGCATAGGCATCTGGGGAACAAGGCATGGCATCCGGGAACGATATGAAGGCGGCGGAATCAACCTATGGCGGGTTCCTGACGCTGCTCAGAATCACAATTCCAGTGGTTGTGGTGCTGACCGCGATCATTATCGCCCTGATCGCCTGAGCGGCGCGTGGCTGGGGCATTGCATATCGCCGTTCTTAAGGAACGGGCGACAGGTGAGACGCGAGTCGCCGCAACGCCCGAGACGGTGAAGAAATTCGCCGCGCTGGGGGCGGATGTTGTGGTGGAGGAAGGCGCGGGCAGCAGCGCCTCGATCGCGGATGCGGATTACCTGGCGGCCGGAGCGACCA
>CANJSX010000053.1 GCA_947477055.1 Sphingomonadaceae bacterium
ACAACCCCCCGAAGTGCTGGACCGGGTGGCCGACCTTTATGGCGCCGTCACCAGTGGCGGCACCTTCCGCGCCGCCTCGATCAAGGCCGCCGAGGCCGCCAAGGTGATCGAGAACGCCCAGCGCGACATCAACATCGCCTTCATGAACGAGATCACCCAGATCTTCTCGAAGATGGACATTTCGGTGTGGGACGTGCTCGCCGCCGCGCGCACCAAATGGAACTTCCTGCCCTTCACCCCGGGCCTGGTCGGCGGGCACTGCATCGGGGTCGACCCCTACTACCTCTCCCACCGCGCCGAGGAGCTGGGGATCAACCCGCGTGTGATCCTGGCGGGGCGCGGCATCAACGATACGATGGCGAGCTGGGTCGGCAAGGAGCTGCACCAGCTGCGCGGCGGCAAGCCGGGCAGCGTGCTGGTGCTGGGCTTCACCTTCAAGGAAAACATCCCCGACCTGCGCAACAGCAAGGTGGCGGACCTGGTGACCACGCTGGGCAAGCTCGGCCATGCCGTCACCGTCCACGATTGCCACGCCGACAGCGCCGAAGCGCTGCACGAATATGGCATTCCGCTGGTGGCCGATGCACTGGAGCGGACCTATGATCTGGTCGTGCTGGCCGTCGCCCATAGCGATTATCTGGACCTTGGCGCAGACGCGCTGCGGGCGCTGGTCGCACCGGGCGGGACCCTCGCCGACATGAAGGGCGTGCTCGGCACTGCGGCCGACTGGTCCTTCTGAACACTTCAAGAAAAGAGGTTAGCGTGAAAATTCTCGTCACCGGAGCGGCCGGCTTCATCGGCTACAACCTGTCCCTGCAGCTGCTGGCGCGCGGCGATGAGGTGATCGGCATCGACAACCTCAACGACTATTATCAGGTCTCGCTCAAGCAAGACCGGCTGGCCGCTCTCGTCGAGGCCGGCGGCAACCGATTCCGCTTCATCAAGCAGGATTTCGCCGATTACGACGGGCTGGTCCGCTCGCTGGAAGGCCTGGAATTCGACCGGATCGTCCATCTCGGCGCGCAGGCCGGGGTGCGCTATTCGATCACCCACCCCCACGCCTATCTCCACGCCAACCTCGCCGGGCATCTCAACATGCTCGAGATCGCGCGGCACCGGGTGGTGGAGAACATGGTCTATGCCAGCTCCTCCTCGGTCTATGGCGGCAACACCAAACTGCCCTTCTCGGTCGATGACCGGGTCGACCTGCCGGTCAGCCTCTATGCCGCGACCAAGAAGGCCGACGAGCTGATGAGCGAGACCTATGCCCACCTCTATCGCCTGCCGCAGACCGGCCTGCGCTTCTTCACAGTCTACGGGCCGTGGGGCCGGCCGGACATGATGATGTGGATCTTCGCGAAGAAGATCCTCGCCGGCGATCCGATCCCGGTGTTCAACAACGGCGATATGTGGCGCGATTTCACCTTTATCGACGACATCATCGCTGGCGTAATCGCCAGCCTCGACAACCCCGCGCCCGATGACGGCCAGGTCAAGGCCGGCGGCAGCGACCGCCCGCACCGGATCTACAACATCGGCAACCACCGCAGCGAACACCTGATGAAGGTGGTCGAGATCCTCGAAGCCG
The DNA here is from genome assembly GCA_947477055.1 of Sphingomonadaceae bacterium. Classification (GTDB taxonomy): domain Bacteria; phylum Pseudomonadota; class Alphaproteobacteria; order Sphingomonadales; family Sphingomonadaceae; genus Novosphingobium. The sequence goes on from CANJSX010000053.1 coordinate 1,589, forward strand.
AATGCGGCCGCAAGGCCACGATCGACTTCCAGCCGATCCAGCCCGGCGACGTAAAGCAGACCTACGCCGACATCGACGCCATCACCCGCGACTTAGGATATGCGCCGACTACCAGCATCGAGGTGGGCGTGCCGCGGTTTGTGAAGTGGTACAAGGATTACCACGGGGTTTAGGGGTGGCGTGCCTTAAACCTGAACCACAACCCCGCTCATGCTGAGCTTGTCGAAGCACTGTCCTTTTCTTCGTGCCGCCGGGCGCTGCCTCAAGAACAAAAACGGTGCTTCGACAAGCTCAGCATGAGCGGGGTTGGATGTCGTGTTTCAGATTTCCAGCGACTCGCTCTAATTTTCGTTCAGGCCGTGCGGGAATTGGCTCCGCAATCGGACCTTCCAAGACCGTTCCAGCGCAATCACCTCTGAATCAGGAAGATCTGGCGACGTCCGTTGCAGGATCGAGAAACGGAAATTCTCTGGTTGCCTTGTGCGTAGGGCCTTGTTGCCCCCGTGTCCGGTGCGGGCATATTCCTGCCAACGCTGCAAAATGTTCTCGCGACCGTATGCCGAACCAACATATTGCTACCCGTCGCTCTGATCAATGATCAGGTAGATACCTCGCCAATGTGAAAGCGCCGACTTCCAACTGCTTGGCAGCAACGCTAGCTGATCCCAGTCCAAAGCGATTTCATCCCAAGCCGGGATCGGCGCAATGAAGCACGATTCCTCTGCGATTGCAGCAACGGGGAAAACATTCCTGTCCGCCCAGCGATCCCATGACCGCTCAAGCCCCGGCCATTTGACAATTAGTCGTTCGGCCCAGTCTCCGCTCCACCCTGTCGGAGTCAGATCAAATTCGACTATAGACTGCCGTCCGTCGCTCGCTTTGTGCCCACCCACACCAAGCGCCATCAACTCCCGATGACCAGGTCGAGCCTGGTAGTCGGCAATGGATAATGCTCTTTGGGATTCAACTGCATATAGGCCAACGAAGAGGGCCAGTTTCGGCCTATATCGAATGAACGAAGCTACGTAACGTGCTCGACTTAGAGCCGCTTCAGTGTTGGGCGCATGAGTGCTTTGATAGCAATCAAACAAGTCGCGGCGCTCGGCGATGATCCAGTCGAAGACCCGGTTGAGAGCGGGTTCCCACGGTCGGTGGCGAAAAACAAGTACATCCCGCAGGTCAATTCCATCTGCTTCAAGCAGACCGTTAAACGTCAGCGGTTCTGACTTGAATTTCACCCCAGCGCCTTCTTCAGCAGCTCGTTGACCATCCCCGGGTTGGCCTTGCCCTGCATCGCCTTCATCGTCTGGCCGACGAAGAAGCCGAACAGTGCTTCCTTGCCGGCCTTGTACTGTTCGACCTTGTCGGCATTGTCGGCGAGGATTTTGGCAACCACAGCTTCGATCACGCCGGTGTCAGAGGTCTGCTTGAGGCCTTCGCGCTCGACGATGGCGGCGGCGCTGTCGCCGGTTTCGAGCATCTTTTCCAGCACCTGTTTGGCGATGGAGCCGGAGATGGTGCCATCGGCGATCAGCGCCAGCAGTTCGGCCCCGGCGGCGGGGCTGACCGGGCTGTCGGAGAGCTCCTTGCCGGCCTTGTTGAGCGCGCCGAACAGTTCGGAGATCAGCCAGTTCGAGGCCTGCTTGGCGAGGTCGGCCTCGCTCTTGCCAGCCTTGGCCGCCGCTTCGGAGACCAGCACCTCAAACCAGCGCGCGGATTCGACATCGGCGGTGAGCACGCCGGCGGCATAGGCCGAGAGGCCCAGCACGGTTTCGTAGCGGTGGCGCTTGGCGTCGGGCAGCTCGGGCAGGCTGGCGCGGCATTCGTCGAGGAAGGCGTCGTCCAGCACGAGTGGCAGCAGATCGGGATCGGGGAAGTAGCGATAGTCGTGCGCGTCTTCCTTGGAGCGCATCGAACGGGTCTCGTTCTTGTCCGGATCGTAGAGGCGGGTTTCCTGCACTACCCGGCCGCCGTCCTCGATCAGATCGACCTGACGGCGCGCCTCGCTTTCGACCACGGCCATGACGAAGCGGACGGAATTGACGTTCTTGGTCTCGGTCCGGGTGCCCAGTGGCTCGCCCGGGCGGCGCACCGAGACGTTGACGTCGGCCCGCATCGAGCCCTGGTCCATATTGCCATCACAGCTGCCAACATAGCGCAGGATCGTGCGCAGCTTGGACAGGTACGCCCCGGCCTCAACCGGCGAGCGCATATCGGGCCGGCTGACGATTTCCATCAGCGCCACGCCCGAGCGGTTGAGATCGACATAGGACATGGTCGGGTGCTGATCGTGCATCAGCTTGCCGGCGTCCTGCTCGACATGGATCCGCTCGATCCCGATGGTCTTGGTCGAGCCTTCGGGGTCCTTGTCATCAAGGATCACCTCGATCTCGCCCTCGCCCACGATCGGGTGGTAAAGCTGGCTGATCTGGTAGCCCTGCGGCAAATCGGCGTAGAAGTAGTTCTTGCGATCGAAGCGCGAGTATTTGTTGATCTGGGCACCCACCGCCATGCCGGTGCGCACGCCCTGGCGGATGCATTCGCGGTTGGGCACGGGCAGCATGCCGGGCATCGCCGCATCAACCAGCGACACCTGCGAATTGGGCTCAGCCCCGAAAGCGGTGGCGGCGCCGGAAAACAGCTTGGACTGCGTGGTGATCTGCGCATGGACTTCGAGGCCGATCACGACCTCCCATTCGCCCGTGGCGCCGTGGATGCGATAATTGCTCATGCCCATGCCGATAGGGCGCGGCGGCGCGGCTGAAAAGGGGGGAACTGGTCCGTCATGCGGCTTTTCCGATCCGGGGAGCTTGTCGGCGCGACCATTCGCGGGCGGGATGCTCGATCAGCCGGTAGAGCAGCCATGCCGCGAGCACGGCCACGACCAGCGCTCCGGACGAGATCAGGTCCGCCCCCAGCCCCAAATCGGCGCTGGCGGCGGGGCGGTTGTTGCCAGGGATGGGGATGAACCAGTGGGGGTAGCCAGCCCATGCTGCAGCTCGCGAGGCCAGCGTCATTGCCGCGCTCTCCGCCAGGGTGTGCACCATGCAGAGCGAATAGGAGATGGTCCCGAGGAACACCAGCGGCCGCGCCAGCAGCATCCGCGAGACCAGCCCGCGTCCGGCGGCGAAGACCAGCACCACGATGGCGAAACCCGCGCCGTAGAGGCCGAACACGGCATCGTCGCCAGCCGTCGCCACGGCCAGAATAACGGCCAGCGCGAGAAGAACTTCAATTAGCGTCATCGCGCCTTGGCCTGCTGCCTCCAGCCGCGTTCCGAAGCGCCGCCAGACCACATGGGCCACCACCCCGAAGCCGAAGCCCGAGAACCCGCGCAGCAGCTTGTGATGCAGCCCGACGGCGTCGGGAAACAACATCGCTACAGCGGCGGCGATGGCGAGGATTAAGCTTAGCATCCACCTCCCCCGCCCCGCCGCACGCCAGCCGAAGGCGGCCACGAGGTAGAGCATGAGTTCGGCCGAGATCGACCAGCTCTGCAGCAGCCAGGTGTATAGTGAGGGCGTCCACAAGCTCTGCAGCAGCAGGAGCTGCACCCCAAGGTCCGGCAAGGACCGCACCGGCCCGAAAGCCTCGCGCCCGGTGATCCGGCTCCCCACCAGCTCGACCGCGAGATAGGCCCCCAGCATCACCGCATGCACCGGCCAAACCCGCCCCAGCCGCAGCCACAGGAACCGCGCCTGCGAAAAGCCCGCGACGAGCCGGTCGGCATAGGCTGCGGCGATCACGAAACCCGAAAGCGCAAAGAAAAAGTCGACGAACAGCAACCCGTTGATGAAGAAGCGCTGGCCGAAGAGCGGCCCTTGCGCGTTCAAATGCTCCGCCGCGACCACCAATGCGGCCACCCCGCGCAGCGAATCGAGCGCGGCGAAGCGGTGCGGCGCCTCGTGCGGGGCGCCGCTGGTCACCTTACCACCACTTCCCCGGCCGGGCGGTGAAGCCAGCCCTCTGCTCGATCGCCAGCCCGGCGTTCAGCACGCCCTGCTCGTCGAACGGTCGGCCGACGATCTGCAGGCCGAGCGGCAGGCCCTCGCGGTTGAGCCCGGCGGGGACCGACATGGCCGGGAGACCCGCAAGGCTGGCCGGAACCGCGAACACGTCGTTGAGATACATCGCCAGCGGATCGGAGACCATCTCGCCCAGCCCGAAGGCGCCCGTCGGCGTTGTCGGCGCGAGGATCACGTCGCATTCGGTGAAAGCGTTCTTGAAGTCGTGGCTGATCAGCGTGCGGACCTTCTGTGCCTGGGTGTAATAGGCGTCGTAGAAGCCGGCCGAGAGCACATAGGTGCCGATCAGGATGCGGCGCTTGACCTCGGCCCCAAAACCGGCGGCGCGGGTCGCGGCGTACATGTCCTGCAAATTCGCCCCATCGGGCAGGTCGCGCAGGCCGTAACGCACGCCATCGTAACGCGCGAGGTTGGACGAGGCTTCGGCCGGGGCGATGATGTAATAGGCGGGCAGTGCGTATTTGGTGTGGGGCAGCGAGATGTCGATCACCTCGGCCCCGGCGTCCTTGAGCCAGGCGACCCCGTCGTCCCAGCTCTTGGCGACATCGGCATCGAGGCCTTCAACGCGGTATTCGCGCGGAATGCCGACCTTCTTGCCCTTGAGATTGGCGTTGAGCCCGGCTTCCCAAGCGGGCACCGACAGGTCGAGGCTGGTGGTGTCCTTGGGATCGAACCCGGCCATCGCCTCGAGCATGATCGCACAGTCGCGCACGTCGCGGGCCATCGGGCCGGCCTGGTCGAGCGAGGAGGCGAAGGCGACGATGCCCCAGCGCGAGCAGCGCCCGTAAGTCGGTTTTATCCCGGAGATGCCGGTGAAGGCCGCCGGCTGGCGGATCGAGCCGCCGGTGTCGGTGCCGGTGGCGGCCGGGCAGAGCCTTGCGGAGACAGCCGCCGAGCTGCCGCCCGAAGAGCCGCCGGGGGCCATTGCAGCATTACCGCCATCACACCGCCGCCAGGGCGAGATCACGTTGCCGAAATAGGAGGTCTCGTTGGAGGAGCCCATTGCGAACTGGTCGAGATTGAGCTTGCCCAGCATCCCCGCGCCGGCGTCCCACAGCTTCTGGCTGACGGTGCTTTCGTATTCGGGGGTGAAACCCTCGAGGATGTGGCTCGCCGCCGTGGTCTGCACGCCCTTGGTAGCGAACAGGTCCTTCATCCCGATCGGGACGCCAGCCAGCTTGCCAAGGGTCTTGCCGGCGGCCCGGTCGGCATCGACCTTGCGGGCGGATTCCAGCGCATGTTCCGGGGTCGCGACGATGAAGGCGTTGAGCACGCCGGCGGCGGCGATATTGGCGTTAAACGCCTCGGCCGCTTCCACCGCAGTGAAATCCCCGCCGGCAATCCCGTCGCGGAGCGCGGCGACGCCCAGATCGGTAAGGTCGGTCATTATTCGATCACCTTGGGCACGCCGAAGAAGCCGTGTTCGGCCACCGGGGCATTGGCCAGCACCTGCTCGCGGATGCCGCCGCCAGTCAGCGGATCGGCACCGATCACGTCCGCACGGAGGCGCAGCTGGTTCTCGATCACTGCGGTCATCGGCTCGATCCCGGTGACGTCGACCTCGCCGAGTTGCTCGACCCAGGCAAGGATTCCGTTGAGTTCGGGCACCATCGCTTCGAGCTCGCCCTCGGTCACCTTGATCCGGGCGAGCGAAGCGATCTTGGCCACAGTGGCGGTATCGACCGACATGTCATTCCTTCAGGCAGAAATTGCGTGGCACGGCGCTAGCAAAGCCACCGCCGTGCATCAAGCAAGCGCGGCGATCAGCGGCCCTGTGGCGGAGTGGTTCCGGGCGGCGGGACGGCTCCAGAAGGCGGACCAGCTCCTGGCGGAGGCGGCGCACCGGCACCTTGCGCACCCTGCTGCTGCTGCATCTGCTGCATGCGCTGCTCATATTCGGCGCGGTTGATGTAATCGAGCAGCTCGACCTCGAAATTGAGATCACTGTTAGCCGGGATCTGGCCCGAGGCCTTGGCGCCATAGCCCAGCGCGGCCGGGATCTTGACCTTGTACTTGCCGCCGCGCTGCATCTGCTGGAGCGCCTTTGTGAAGCCGGGGATCACGCCCTGCAGCGGGAAGATCGCGCCATTGGCCTGATCGAACGCCGTGCCATTATCCAGCGTGCCCTTGTAGTTGATCATCACCACGTCATCGAGCGTCGGTGCGGGGCCGGCGCCGGCCTTGACCGTCTCGACCTTCACACTTGCGGGCATCGCGGTCCACGCCAGGGCCAGCGCGGCAAGCAGGACCACCAGCACGCCGAGCCACAGCTTGACCAGCGAACCCTTGGCGATCGGCTGGAGGGGTACGCGGGTAATCTCGGTCATGGCGGGATCCTGAATCGTGAAAAGCAAAAGGGCGCGGATTCGTCCGCGCCCTCATGGCTTATGGAACTGCGTCGTTCAAGCTTACTTGACGCCGTCGCGTTCCATCCGCTTGCGCTCCATCTTGCGGGCGCGGCGCACGGCAGCGGCCTTTTCACGGGCACGCTTTTCCGACGGCTTCTCGTAGTGACGGCGCAGCTTCATCTCGCGGTACACGCCCTCGCGCTGCAGCTTCTTCTTAAGCGCGCGCAGGGCCTGATCGACGTTGTTGTCGCGGACGAGAATCTGCATAAACCGACACACCTCACATACAAAAGGCCAGAACCCCGCTGTTGTTATACGGCGCGGGGGAGCACCTGAAAACTGAAACGAAAAACCGGGCCGAATCCATACGGAACGGCGCGAACCGGCGGGCGGCTAGCAGAGCTCTGGGGCATTGGCAAGTATTGTCGCCACATTGCTAGGGTGGTTTTCGCTCGCAGGTGCGGCTAAGGGAGCGCCCATGACTACGCCCAATTTCCTGCAATCATCCATCTATGTCGCTTTCGGCGGCGCGATCGGCGCCTGGCTGCGCTATCTGGTCGGCCGCACCTGGATGCGCGCGATCGGACTGATTGCGGCCACCGCCTTTCCCTGGGCCACGCTGACGGTGAATTTCCTGGGCAGCTTTGCCATGGGCGTGCTCGCCGGTTGGCTGGCGCGGTATGGCCAAGGAGGGGAAGGCTGGCGATTGCTTCTGGGAGTTGGCGTATTGGGCGGTTTCACCACATTTTCCGCTTTCAGCCTTGAGATCGTCGACATGGCTAATCGCGGCGCTTTTGCGACAGCGGCAATCTATATCAGCGTTTCACTGGCGGGTGGCATTCTCGGACTGTTCGCCGGGCTCCTGGTAATGCGGGTGGCAGCATGACCGCCGCACCCACCCCCTCCGACCGGGTCCGCCAGTTCACCGTCCAGCACGACGACGACGGCGTGCGGCTTGATCGCTGGTTCAAGCGTCACCTGCCGCAGATCGGCTTCGCCACGATTAGCCGCTGGGCCCGCACCGGGCAGATCCGGGTCGACGGCAAGCGCGCCGATCCGGCCGACCGGCTCGCCATCGGGCAAGTGCTGCGCGTCCCCCCCGGCGGCGACATCCCCACGGTCAAGACCGGCCCCGCGCGCAAGCCGCTGACCGAAGAACAGCTCGACCGCGCCGAGGCGATGCTGATTCACCGCGATCGCGCCGCCATCGTGATCAACAAGCCGCCGGGCCTTGCCACGCAGGGCGGCACCGGCACATTCGAGCATGTCGACTTGCTGCTCGATGCTTATTCCCCGACCGGTCCCCGCCCGCGGCTGGTCCATCGGCTCGACAAGGATACCTCGGGCTTGCTGCTGGTTGCCGCGACGCCCGGCAGCGCCGCCTATTTCTCCAAACGCTTTTCCAGCCGCTCCGCGCGCAAGTATTACTGGGCGCTGGTGGTCGGGATGCCCTCGCCCGACGAGGGCGTGATCGAACTGCCGCTGGCCAAGCAGCCCGGCAGCGGCGGCGAGAAGATGATGGTCGATCACTCCGAACACGGCCAGCCGGCGAAAACCGCCTACCGCGTGCTTGACCGGGCCGGCAACAGCGCCGCCTGGGTTGAGCTTCAGCCGTTCACCGGCCGCACGCATCAGCTGCGCGTACATATGGCCGCGATCGGGCATCCGATCGTGGGTGACGGCAAATATGGTGGGCCAGAGGCGTTTCTCTCTGGCTCGATCAGCCGCAAGATGCACCTGCATGCGCGCCGCCTGATCATCGACCACCCGGACGGCACTCCGCTCGACGTCACTGCCCCCCTGCCCGATCATTTCGCCGCCAGCCTGGCCCAGCTCGGCTTCGATCAGGGCGATGGCGAGGCGCGGCCCATAGCTTCGACGGAGCTCGGGCGCGAGGAGAAGAAGGCGGTGGCCAAGGCCCATGCCAAGCAATATCGCAAGGAACGGCGCGGCGAGCGGCTAAGCGGTGATCGCCGCGTGATCCGCGCGGGCGTACCGAGCGACCGGCCGGCGAAGTCCAAGGGGCCCAAAAAGGGCAAGGGCTCGCCGGTGCCCGTGCGCAAGCCAGTGGCTCCCAAGCCCAAACCCAGCCCTAAATCCAAGGCGAAGCGGCCCGGTCCGCCGCGTAAACCCGCAGGTCGCTGATGCATCCCAACGCCGCCTTCCGCCATGACGACCGGGAGCTGCTCGAAGCGCTGATCGACGAAATCGGGTTTGGCATGGTCTTCGCCACCACCCCCGACGGGCCGCGCGTGGCGCATATCCCGCTGCTGTGGACCGGTGCCAAAGCTCCGGGGGGAGCAGTGCAGTTCCACCTTTCGCGCGGCAATGCGCTGGCGAAGTTTATCGACGGGATGACCGCGCTGGCGGTGATCAACGGCCCGGAAGGCTATGTCAGCCCGCGCTGGTATTCCGATCCGGCGCAGGTTCCGACCTGGAACTATGTCACGCTGGAACTCGAAGGCCGGGTGCGGCGGATGGATCAGGACGGGCTGGTCGCGCTGCTGGAAGACCTCACCGCCCGGCAGGAGGACCGCATCGCCGAGGGCAAGGTCTGGACCATGGACAAGCTGCCAGCTGACAAGCTGCGCGGGTTGCTGGCGGCGATTGTCGGCTTCGAGATGGAAATTCTCGCCTGGCGGCCGACCTTCAAGCTTTCGCAGAACAAGCCCGCCGAGGAGCGCGAACGCGTCGCCGCAGGGCTTGAGGCGGAAGGCTCGTCCGCAATGGCCCAACTGATGCGGAACCTCGCGCGGTGAAGCGCAACGCTGCGATATTCGATTTCGACGGCACGCTGGTCGACGGACAAGCCAGCATCTGCGCCGCGATGGACCGCGCTTTTGCCGTACATGGCCTGCCCCTGCCCGATCGCGGAGTGGTGCGCCGGATCGTCGGCCTGAGCCTCGTGCCCGGCCTGCGCCTCCTGCTGCCCGATCACGACGAAGCCATGCATCTCAGCGTGGCCGAAGCCTACAAGGACGCCTTCCGCACCGCCCGTGAAGCCGGTGAGCGCAGCGATCCGATGTTTGCCGGGATGCGCGAAGTGCTCGATGGTCTGCGCGGAACCGGCTGGGCCTTGGGCGTCGCCACCGGCAAATCGATGCGCGGCTTGGCTTTCTGCCTCGCCGAGCATGGCATCACCGACCATTTCGGCACGCTGCAGACCAGCGATCAGCATCCCTCGAAGCCCCATCCCGCAATGCTCGAAGCGGCGATGGCCGAACTGATGGCTGCGCCCGAGGAATGCGTGATGATCGGCGACACGGCCTATGACATCGAGATGGCAACGGCGGCCGGAGTCCACGCCATCGGCGTCGGCTGGGGCTATCACGCGCCGACGGAACTGGTGCAGGCCGGGGCGGATTTTGTTGCCGGCAGCCCGGCCGAACTGACGGAGTATCTCGGACAATGAACGACTCTGCCAAATCGCGCTTTATCGTGCTGCAGGTGGTGCGGCTGACCGGCATCGTGCTCGGCATCTTCGGCCTTGCGATACTGGCGGGCAAGATTGAGCTGCCGCGCATCGCCGGTGCGATGCTGGTGATCGTCGGCGTGATTGACGCCTTCGTCGCACCCGCGATCCTCGCCCGGCGCTGGAAAAAGCCCAATCCATGAAGCGCTTCTACAAGCATGCCGCCGCCGAACCCTGCGACGCCGGTTGGCGCGTGACGCTCGACGGGCGCGCGGTCAAGACGCAGGGGCAGCGCGCGTTGATTCTGCCAAATGCGGCGCTGGCCCACGCCCTCGCCGAGGAATGGCAAGGCCAAGGCGAGGAGATCGACCCGACGCTCTTCGTGCTGCGCGACCTGGCGGATTACGCGATCGACGCGATCGCTCCCGATGTCGCGAGCGCAATCAACACACTGCTGCCTTACGCCGAGACCGACACGCTGTGTTACCGCGCCGATCCGGACGACCCCCTACATCTTCGCCAGCTGGGGCTGTGGGAGCCTTTGTTGCAAGCGGCGGAGCGCCGGCTCGATCTGCACTTCGTCCGCGCCAACAGCATCCTGCATCAACCGCAGCCACCGCAGACGCTGGAGCGGATCCGGGCGGTTCTCGCCGAGCAGGATGCCTTCACCCTGGCGGCCACCAAGACCCTCGCCAGCCTCGCCGCCTCGATGGTCATCGCCCTCGCCGCGCTCGATCCGGGCGCCGATATCAAAACGCTGTGGGATGCCGCCAACCTCGAGGAGGACTGGCAGGCCGAACTATGGGGCAAGGATGCCGAGGCCGAGTTCCGGCGCGAACGGCGACGCGGGGCGTTTATCGCGGCGGCGCGGTTCGCGGCGCTGGTGCGGGGTTAGCCGACCACTCCGCGACTTCGGCGGCGACCTTGTTGGCAGCGCGGTTAAGCGCCGGACCGACCGATGCGGCATCGGCCGAAATTCCAGGCTCGATCGCTTCGAACCGGCGCGTGGCGACTTGTCCAGCGCCAACATCGCGAACCGCGTCGAATCGCACGATCGCCGACATGCTGCGGGCGTCGAAGCCCATCTCGACCAGCCGGCCCGACAGGCGCAGCGATCCGCGCGCTTCGGCCTGATCGTCTTCAAACACCAGCCGGTTGCCCTTGGCCCGCAGGGTTTCCGCCAGCAACCCGCGGAACAGGCGGGTCGGCCGCTCGACCCACATCGCGTCCTTGAGATAGGCAACGTTGGCGTCGTCAATCTGCACCGGCACACGGGTTACCGCGAGCCGGCGGTCGGCCTCGGGCTCCACCACCACCAATGCTTCCGAGACCTTGCCGGCCAAGGTGTTGCCCGCCACGGGCTTGCTGGCGGCGCTGAGCGTGAACAGGGTCGGCGGAGCCTTGCCCCCGCCCAAGCTGACGCAGCCTGACAGCGTCAGCGCCACGGCCATCGAACCGAGCGCCATAATGCGCATGCTTGCCCCCATACTCATGGCTTGAATTCCGGAAGTTTGGGACCGCCGATCACGGCCGCCGCGCCTTGGTTGTCGATCCGCTCGGTCACATCGCGCAGCGCGCGGGTAGTGGCGCGCAGATCGCGGATGGCCTGTTCCGCTGCCGGCAGTGTGGATTCGGAGAGCTGTCTGGCCGCCGGCTGCGCATCGTTGAGCGTCGCCTGCAACTGGTCCGCAGCGCGCTGCGCGCTGCTCAGGGTGGTGCGCAACTGGAGAGCGAGTGATTCACCGTCGCGGTTGAGGAACGAATCCGCGGCATTCGCCACCTTTTCGAACCCGGCCAGCGTAGTGGCCGCCTGCTTGAGGGTAACCTGCAGCTCGGACAGCGTTGTCTTCACCTGCGGCGAGGCATCGGCGAGATTGTCGGTCAGCGTCTCGGTATTCTTGAGAATCCGGCCGAAGGTCTTCTGGTTTTCGTCGGACAACAGCAGATTTAGCCGCTCGGCCAGACTGGCGAGCCGCTCGAGCAGCAGCGGCGCATTGGTCAGCAGTTCGCCGAAGCCACCCCGCTTGGTCGGGATCACCGGCTCACCCTCGGGGCCCGGCTCGATGATCGCCGGAGCTCCGGTTACGCCGCCGTTGAGCTGGATGTTCGAAACGCCGGTAAAGCTCGACTGGATGGTCGCCGTCGTCCCCTGCAGAATCTTGATCTTGCGATCGATATCGATCCGCACCCGCACGAAGCTCGGATCCTTCTGCCATA
>CANJSX010000054.1 GCA_947477055.1 Sphingomonadaceae bacterium
CATTGGTGCTGACGGGGAACACAGCCGGCTGGAAGGTGATGGCTCGGTCACGATCGGCCTAGGCAATGAAGTGCGGGCCTATTCGCTGGTCAGGTTAGGGCCCTGGGACATCGAACGGCTGTTCGGCAGCGATCGTCATCCCCCGGCGAAGGGCGACCTTGACCAGCTCTATGCCAAGAGCTGGCTGGTGCTGCATTATCTGCTGTTCAGCGGCAGGCGACCGGGACAGTTCGGGAAATTCGGAGCCGCGTTGAAGGCCGGCCGTTCGCAGCTCGACGCGGCACGCGAGGCGTTCGGCGATCTCGGCAAGTTCGATGGCGAGCTCGAACTTTATCGCAATCGCAAGACCCTCCCGGCGATTCGCGTCGGCGCGGCGCAGTTGAAGATCTCCACCGAAGTTGCCGTCCGTAAGCTCTCCGTGGACGAAGCGGCGATCATGCCGCTGCGCCTGCAATCGATGGTCGGCGTCGATGCGAAGACCGCTCCGGTGGTCGCTGCTTCCGCCCGCCCGATCGCCGCGCAATATCCGCAGAGTGCCTTCGTCCAGCGTGCTGTCGCGGAGATGGAATAAGACGCGCGGTACTACGATCTGGCTGATGCCGCGATCGACCGGGCGCTGGCTGCGAATCCCCAGTATGTCGATGCCATGTGCATCAAGGCGCTGCTGATCGGATCGCGGGCCAAGCGCGAGGGCAATGCGGCACTGTGGCGGCAGGCGCGCAGCTAGGCTTTGCGGGCCAACCGCCTTTCGCCAGATACGGCGCTGCCCTTCATCCTGTTTTACGACAGCTTCGCCACCGCTGGCCAGCCTGCGCCGAAGGGCGCCATCGACGGGTTGATGCGGGCGATCGTGCTGCAACCGGCCTATCTCGATCTGCGGGTGAAGGTGGGGCTGGAACTGATCTCTTCGGGCCAGGTCGAATCCGCCCGTGAAATGCTGGCTCCGGTCGCCTTCTCGGATCACCTGCCGCTCGACAATCCGCTGGCCAAGCTGGTTTCGGAGATTGATATCGGCACCCGAGGCGTGGCGCTCGACGCGAAGATCGCGGAGCTGAAGATCAGGATCAGTTCGCTCTACGCCCAGCCCGATCCCGAATCCGACAAGGGTGCGGACGGCAACGGCAAGGCCGATCCCGGCAAAGCGCCGGCCCACGCTCTCGAAGGCTTGCGCCACGCCCGTGACCGCATCGCCCAGGACCGCAACATGTCCCCCGAACTGCGCGACATTGATGCGGAGATCGACAAGCTGGCTAAGCAGCAGGGGTGAGTATTACCGCCGGTGCAGCATCTCGCGGTTTAGCTGTCCCGGCGCGGTGACGCCGCACAGCCTCATGCCGCGGATGATTTCTTCCTTGAGGATGCCCAGCGCCCGCTCGACGCCGGGCTGGCCGGCGGCGGCGAGGGCGTAGAGGTAGAGCCGCCCGCCTGAGGCCGCGTTGGCCCCGGTGGCCAGGGCCTTCAGTACGTGGGTGCCGCGCCGAACGCCGCTGTCGCAGATGATCTCAATCTGCCCGCCAACCGCATCGACGATCGCGGGCAGGGCGTCGAACGAGGCGATCGAGCCGTCGAGCTGGCGACCGCCGTGGTTGGAGACCATGATCGCGTCCGCGCCAATTTCCGCCGCGCGCTTGGCATCGGCGACGCTGACCACGCCCTTGAGGCAGAACTTGCCGCCCCATTCATCGCGGATCTTGCCAGCCATGCGCCAGTCGAGGTTCTGGTCGAGCAGATCGGTGAAGTAGGCAGAAATCGGGATGCCGCCACCCGAACCGAACTTCACCCTTGTGTCCAGCATCGGCATGGAGAACTTTTCGCGCAGCAGGAAATCCAGCGCCCAGCGCGGCTTCATCGCATAGGACATCAGCGAGGAGAGGGTGAAACTGGGCGGAGTGCTGAAGCCCGAGCGCAGGCAGCGCTCGCGCTTGCCGCCGACGATGGAATCGACCGTCAACGTGATCGCATCGAACTGCGCGTTCTTGCAGCGCTGGATCATCTCGGCGTTGAGGCCCTTGTCCTTGTGGACATAGAGCTGGAACATTTTTGGACCGCTGGTCAGCGCGGAAATCTCCTCGACGCTGACTGTTGCCAGGCTCGAGATGCCGAACCACAGCCCGAACTTCTCCGCCGCCCGGGCCACCGCGCGCTCGCCCTGCCAGTGGAACACGCGCTGCAAGGCTGTGGGCGAGAGCACCAGCGGCAGCGCGCTCTTGCGGCCCATGATCGTCACCGAGGTATCGACATCGGCCACGCCTGCCAGAACATTGGGGATCAGGTCGACATCGGCGAAGGCGGCGGTGTTGCGCGCCTTGGTGATCTCATCATCCCCCGCGCCGTCGATATAGTCGAACACCGGCCAGGGCAGGCGCGCCTTCGCGAGGCGGCGGAAATCGTCGATATTGAGGCAGTCGGTGAGTTTCATGGGCGCTTTGCTAGCAAACGAGAACGGCCCCGTCACCGCCGCATGTCGGTGAAGGTATCGCAGGCATCCTCGTCGCCGGTTTCCAGTCCCTTGCGCAGCCATTCCATGCGTTGCGCGCTGGAGCCATGAGTGAAGGCTTCCTCGACCGGGCGGCGGCCGGCGGCCTTCATCAGCGTGTCGTCGCCGATCTGGTGGGCGGCGTTGAGGCCTTCCTCCATGTCGCCCCGCTCGATCCGGTCGCGGTTCTTGGCCGCCCAGACGCCGGCGTAGCAATCGGCCTGGAGTTCCATTCGTACTTGCAGCTGCTTCGCCGAGCGCGGGTTCTGCTGCTGGGCGCTGCGGATCTGCTCTGAAAGACCGGTCAGCGTCTGGATATGGTGGCCATATTCATGCGCCATGACATAGGCCCGGGCGAAATCGCCGCCGGCGCCCATGCGCTGCTCCATCTCGGTGTAGAAATCGGTGTCGATGTAAATGCCGCTGTCGCTCGGGCAATAGAACGGCCCCATCGCACTTTGCGCCGCGCCGCAGCCCGATTGTCCGGCCTGGCTGTAAAACACCAGCTTCGGCGGGGTGAACTTGATCTGCGAGGCCGCGAAGATCGGCTGCCAGGTCTTGTTGAGCGAAGAGAGCGCATTGCAGGTCTCACGGCTCAGCGCGTTGGCCGTACAGCTTTCTGGGGCATTGGCACCGGCTTGGGCCGGTTCCCCGGGTAGCTGGCCCGGCTGTTCGGTCTGCACCTGCTGCAACCCGCCGATCATCTGGCCGGGATCCACGCCGAACACGAAATAGGCGATCAGGGCGGTGACGATGGTGCCACAGCCGATCTTGCCGCCCGCGCCGCCCATCGGCATCGGGAAGCGTCCGCCGCCACTGCCGCGCTGGTCCTCGACATCCACTGCGTTCGGATCGAAATCGTCAAGCCGCATCGTGCTTCCCTCCATGCCATTCCCGGGCAGTGGCGAACTTTAGCGAACAAGTCCTTGAAGTCGAGAGGTTTGGCCATCGGCCGGTGCGTCGCAGGCGGTGTCGCTTTCCTGCCACCATCGCCGGGGGATCGCCCGATCCGGATCATGTGTGCGCTTGCCGTCGCTTCGCGTTGGTGTAGTTTTCCCCGCGATGAATCGAGGCACAAGAGCGATGAACCGAGTGCCGGCCGCGTTGCTGGCCGCGCTTCTGCTCGGCCTGTCGGTCGCCGCTCCCGCACAGTCCGCCGCGCCCCGGCGAGACAAACTGCTGGAGGACCAGATCCTCGCGCATATGACCGTGCTCTCCTCGGACGAATATCAGGGCCGCGAGCCGGGGACCGACGGCGAGGCGAAGACCCTGCGCTACATCGGGAGGCAGTGGTTCGAGGCCGGGCTGGTTTCGGGCACCAACGACCCCAGCCATGAATGGTTCGCCCCGGTCACGCTGATTTCGCGTGAGCCGGGCGCGTCGGTGGCGCAGTTCAGCCGCAAGGGACGCCTGATCGCCTTGCCGCCCGATCAGGTGTTGATGCTCACCTCGGGCAAGCGCAGCCTGGTGCAGGGCGCGCCGGTGCTGTTCCTCGGTAAGGGACAGGGTAGCGTGCCGCCCCGGGCGGAGCTGGCTGGGCGGGTGGCCCTGCTGCTCGACGGAGGAGTGGAAGGCAATGAGCGTCAGAACGCCCTGATCGCGGGCGGTGCATCGGCGGTGCTGACCGTGCTCGATCGAGACCGCAGTCTTGCCAGCGTGGCCGCGCGGCGGAAGCGTTCGGGCTATGCGCTCGCCAGCGAGGCGCTGGGGGGCGATCTCGAAGGCTTCATCACCCGCGCCGGGGCCGACCGCTTGCTGCTTACTGCCGGAGAGAGCGTGGCCAAGCTTGAGGCTGCCGCAGCACGGACGGATTTTGCGCCGCGCGTGCTCGAAATCTCGGCCAGCCTTGAGGCCACCACTCGCGAGACGACGATCCGCACCCACAATGTCATCGGGATGATCCAGGGCCGCCGTCCCGAAGCGGGCGCAGTGTTGTTCCTGTCGCACTGGGACCATTTCGGCACCTGCGCCGAGCCGCCGGCTGAGCACCTGATTTGCAATGGCGCAATCGACAATGCCAGCGGCGTCGGCGCGCTGATCGAGATTGCCCGGCGGCTGGCCAAGGGGCCTCCGCCGGACCGCGACATCTATTTTCTGGCCACCACCGGCGAAGAACTCGGCCTGCTCGGGACTGAGGCCTTCGCCGAGGATCCGCCGCTGCCGCTCTCCTCGATCGTCGCGGGTTTCAATATCGATTCGATCGCGATTGCCCCGGCGGGCACGCCGTTGGGGATCGTGGGCAAGGGGATGACCCGGCTCGATCCGCAGATTGTCGCAGTCGCGCGTGCGCAGCGGCGCAAGCTCAGCGATAGCGACGCACCCAATGCCTATGTCCGCCGGCAAGACGGCTGGGCGCTGCTTGAGCATGATGTACCGACCGTGCTGGTTTCGACCGCCTATGGCGACCTGCCGCGGTTGGAGCGTTTCTTCGACATTGATTACCACCGCCCCGGCGACCGGGTGAAGCCGGGGATCGAGCTGGGCGGGGCGGCGGAGGATGTGAGCTTCCTCGTCGCGCTCGGCCGCTGGTTCGGCGATGTGCGGCGGGTGCCGATAACGGTGAAATAGGGCACTAGCCCTTTTCGTCCCGCTTGGTTACATGGGCCGCCACGATTCTAACCCCAGGTGAAAGTGGCATCCATGGACATTCCTCTCGGCCTTACCTTCGACGACGTTTTACTGCGTCCGGCCGAAAGCGATGTCCTGCCCTCGATGGCCGACACCAAGACCTGGCTGACCAAGAGCATTGCGCTCAACATTCCGGTCATTTCCTCGGCGATGGATACCGTCACCGAGGCCGATATGGCGATTGTCATGGCGCAGCTCGGCGGGATCGGCGTGCTGCATCGCAACCTGACGGTCGAGCAGCAAGTCGCTGCGGTCCGCGCGGTCAAGCGCTTCGAGAGCGGCATGGTGATCAATCCCATCACCATCTCCCCCGATGCGACGCTGGGCGAGGCGCAGGCGCTGATGCTGGCCAACCGGATCAGCGGCATCCCGGTGGTGGAAGTCGGCGGACGGCTGGTCGGCATCCTCACCAACCGCGACGTGCGCTTTGCCGCCAACCCGGCCCAGCCGGTGCGCGAGCTGATGACGCATGAGAACCTCGCCACGGTCAAGGCCGGGACCGGCCAGTCCGAGGCCAAGCGTCTGTTGCACCAGCGCCGGATCGAAAAGCTGCTGGTGGTGGACGATGCTTATCACTGCATTGGCCTGATCACCGTCAAGGACATGGAAAAGGCCGTGACCTACCCCGATGCGACCAAGGATGCCTCCGGGCGCCTGCGCGTCGCTGCGGCAACTACCGTCGGCGACAAGGGCTTCGAACGGACCGAGGCGCTGCTGGCGGCTGAATGCGATGTGATCGTAATTGACACCGCCCATGGCCACAACCGCGATGTCGCCCGCGCGGTCGAACGGGTCAAGAAGCTCTCGAACTCGGCGCAAGTGATCGCCGGCAATGTCGCCACCGCCGAAGCCACTCGCGCGTTGATCGATGCCGGGGCCGATGCGGTCAAGGTCGGGATTGGGCCGGGCTCGATCTGCACTACCCGGATCGTCGCCGGCGTCGGCGTGCCGCAGCTCACCGCGGTTATGGAAGCGGCCGAGGAAGCCAACCGTTCGGGTGTGCCGATCATCGCCGATGGCGGCCTGAGGACCTCGGGCGATGCCGCCAAGGCGCTCGCCGCCGGGGCCTCGACCATCATGGTCGGCTCGGTGCTCGCCGGCACAGAGGAAGCGCCGGGCGAGACCTTCCTTTACCAGGGCCGGTCCTACAAATCGTACCGCGGCATGGGCTCGGTCGGGGCGATGGCGCGCGGCTCGGCCGATCGCTATTTCCAGCAGGATATCAAGGACCAGATGAAGCTGGTGCCCGAGGGGATCGAAGGCCAGGTGCCGTTCAAGGGCCCGGCCAAGGACGTGATCCACCAGCTCGTCGGCGGGATCAAGGCGGCAATGGGCTACACCGGCAGCGCCACGATCGACGACCTGCGGACCAAGGCCAAGTTCGTCCGCATCACCAACGCCGGCCTGCGCGAGAGCCACGTCCACGACGTGACCATCACCCGCGAGGCGCCGAACTACCCGGCGCGTGGTTAGCCTCCCCGGAACGGGGAGGGGAACCATGCGAAGCATGGTGGAGGGGGCTCTCGGCCGAGTGCAACTTCGCGATGGCGTGCTGGCGGATAGCCCCCTCCACCGCCTGCGGCGGCCCCCCTCCCCGTGCCGGGGAGGAACCTTCGCATGACCCCCGCCGCGCGCGTTCAGGCGGCGATCGAGGTGCTCGATCTTGTCATCGCCGCGGCGCGCTCCAACGGGCCGAGCGCCGACCGGATCATCGCCGAATGGTTCCGCGTCCGCCGCTACGCCGGCAGTGGCGACCGCCGCGCGGTGCGCGAACTGGCCTATGCGGCGATCCGCAGTTGTGGCGAGATTCCCGCAAGCGGCCGCGCCGCGATGCTGCTGCTGGCGCGCTATGACGCAGCACTTGCGGCGCTGTTCGATGGCTCGCGCCATGCTCCCGAAGCGATGGCCGCAGGCGAACTTGCGGCAGTAGAGGGCGTCGCCCCAGCCTGGCTCGCAGCCACGCTGGCGGGATCGGACATCACTGGCGAGGAAGCTCAGGCGCTGCTGGCCCGCGCGCCGCTAAATGTAAGGATCAATCCGCTCCGGGGGAACGCTCAGGACCTGCCGCTGGCCGGCGAACCGCTCGCCGCGCCGCACGGGTTGCGTTTTCCTGCCGGCACCCCGGTCGAGCAGTGGGACGCCTTCACGCGCGGCGAGATCGAGGTGCAGGATGGCGGCTCGCAGCTCGCCTGCCACGCGGTCGGCGCAAGGCCGGGCGAGACCGTGGTCGATCTGTGCGCCGGGGCCGGGGGCAAGACTTTGGCGCTGGCGGCCGCGATGGACGGGCGCGGGCGGCTGATTGCCTGCGACAGCGACCGGGCACGGCTGGCGCGCCTCACTCCCCGAGCCGAACGCGCCGGGGCGCATGACATAGAGCAGCGCTTGCTGAACCCCCGGCGGGAAACCGAGGCGCTGGCCGACCTCATCGGAAGCTGCGACGCGGTGCTGGTCGATGCGCCATGTTCGGGCACCGGGACCTGGCGACGCAATCCCGAGGCACGCTGGCGGCTGGCACCGGCGCAGGTCGAACGCTACGGTGCGACGCAGGCTTACCTGCTCGATCTTGGCGCGACATTGGTCCGTCCCGGCGGGCGGCTGGTCTTCGTCACCTGCTCTTTGCTCGATGCCGAAGGGGCGGACGGCGCGGCTGCCTTCCTTGCGCGGCACCCCGGCTGGCAGGCTCTTCAACCGCAGCTTCCGGCCGGCCGACCGCGCGGCGAAGGCGTCAGGCTGACCCCGTTCCACGACGGAACGGACGGCTTTTTCATCGCTTGTTTCACTTTGCCATGTTAGGCAATCGCTCGATGACTGCCCTGCGGGAGCAATTGATGCGTTACTTTCCTGCCGCCCTTGCCTTGTCGCTGCTCGGCGCGGTCAGCGCCAGCACGCTCTATTCTGCGCCGCCCGCAACGATGAACCCCAACGCGCTCGCCCTGCTCAATCAGGGCCGTGCCGTGCTGGCGCAGGGCAATGCCGATGCCGCCACCGATGCTTTCGAGGCGGCGCTGGTCTGGCAGCCCGGCAGCACCGACATCTTCCTCGCCCTGGCTGACGCTGCCCGCAAGCAGGGCATGCAGGGCAAGGCGCTGCATTATTACCGCGAAGTGCTGGAGCGTGATCCGCAGAACGTCCCCGCGATTGCCGGGGAAGGCGCGGCGCTGGCGGAAAAGGGCGCGCTGGAAAAGGCCCGGCGCAATCTCGCCCGGTTGCAGCAACTCTGCCACGGTACCTGCCCCGCGACGCGTGATCTGGCGGCTGCGATTGATCGCGGCCCCGCGCCGAAGGTGATTACCGCCGAAGCCGTGAAGCCGCAGCCGCAGGTTAGCGCGAACTGAGTTCGGGCCAAGTCACTTCGTCATTGCGAGCGTAGCGAAGCAATCCAGGGCGTTTGCGTGTGCCGATCTGGATTGCTTCGCTACGCTCGCAATGACGAGGGGTAAGGGAGGAGGTCGCTCGTCATGCCGGCGCCAGTGGCGTCTTGCCCCGGATAAGGTCCGCCGCGCGCTCGGCGATCATGATCACCGCCGCATTGATATTCGCTCCGACCTCGTCGGGCATCACCGAGGCATCGACCACGCGCAGTCCTTCGACCCCCCGCACTCGCAGTTCGCTATCGACCACCGCGCCGGGATCCTCACCCATCCCGCAGGTCCCGCAGGGGTGCTGGGTGATCTTGAGGTTGTTGCGGATGAACTCATCCAGCGCGGCTTCGTCCTGCGCATCACTGCCGGGAGCGAGCTCCGCGCGGACCATGCTCGCCAGCGGCTCGGCGGCGAAGATCTTGCGCGTTTCTGCGATCCCGCGCCGGATGTCGGCGAAATCGCCCTGGGTGGAGAGCAGGTTGAGGTCGATCTTCGGCGGATCGTAAGGGCTGGCCGATTGCAGCTCGACGCTGCCCCGGCTTTCTGGGTGGAGCTGGATCACCATCACCGACAGCACATGCTCCTGCCGCTGGCCGATGCCAGGATACCACAGCCTGCCGTCGAGCCTCACGGGGAGGAACACCAGCTGGATATCGGGCCGTTCCAGCTCGGGCCGGGTCCGCATCAGCAGCACCCCGCCGGTGATCTGGCTGGCGAATTCGCCCTTGCCGGTAAGGAGCCAGCGCATCACCGAGCGTGCGGCGCGATCGAAGCGCAGGTTGCGCAGAAAGGTCACGGGCTCCTTCACCGCGAAGGTCATGTAGACCAGCGGATGCTCGGAGAGATTGCGCCCGACTTGCGGCGCATCGACCAGCGCGGTGATGCCGCGTTCGGCCAGCTGCTCGGCCGGCCCGATCCCAGAGAGCATCAGCAGTTGCGGCGAATTATAGGCCCCGCCCGAGAGGATCACCTCGCGCCGGGCGCGGGCGATGTGGTTGCGGCCCTCGCAGTAATACTCGATCCCGACCGCGCGCTTGCCCTCGAACAGGATGCGGTTGGCGCGGGCGCCGGATTGCACGGTGAGGTTGGGGCGCGAGCGCGCCGGCTCGAGATAGGCGCGCGAGGTGCTGGAACGACGACCGCGTTTATCGACCGTCACCTCGCAGCGCGAAAAGCCTTCCTGCTGCGCGCCGGAGAGATCGTCGCTGGCGGCGTGGCCCGCTGCCACCGAAGCAGCGCGGAACTGCTGCCCGAGCAGGTGGCGGTCGTCCACCGGGGTCACCGCCAGCGGGCCGTCGCCCCCGTGCCAGGGATCGGCGCCGCGCCAGCTCGTCTCCATCTTACGGAAGTAGGGGAGGACATCGGCATAGCTCCAGCCGCGTGCGCCTTGCTGGGCCCAACCGTCGTAATCGGCGCTGTTGCCGCGCATGTAGATCATGCCGTTGACGGTCGAGCAGCCGCCCAGAACCCGTCCGCGCGGCACCGGCACCGAGCGGCCAACCATGCGTTCGTTGGGCACCGACTGATAGCCCCAGTCGAGCGCGGGTTTGCCCGCAGCCATCATGAAGCCGAGCGGCATCTCGAGCAGCCAGTTGCGGTCGCTCCCCCCGGCTTCGAGCAGGAGCACGGATGCTTCGCCGTCCTCGCTCAGCCGGTTGGCCAGCACGCAACCCGCCGAGCCCGCGCCGACGATTATGTAATCGAATTCCCTCTCCATCGCCGCGCGGTCTGCCACGCCAATTTGTGTTCGACAAGAGCCAACACTGTTGTCTAATGACGAACGAAATTCGTTGTTCGACGGATATCACGCAAGCAGGACCGACATCATGACTGAGGCAGCTATCGTCCCCGGGCTGGAGAAAGCGCGAGCTTTTGCCGCCGCGAAGCATGGGCTTTTCATTGGCGGGAACTGGGTGGAGCCGCTCGCCGGCGAACGTTTCGCGACCTATAATCCTGCCACCGGCGCCGCGCTGGCGCAGGCGGCCAAGGGCATGCACGAGGACGTCGATGCCGCAGTCGGCGCCGCGCGCAAGGCGATGGACAACCCGGCCTGGACCGAGATGAAGCCCGCCACCCGCGCGCTGCTGCTCTTTCGCCTCGCCGATGCGCTGGAGGCCAATGCCGACGAGTTCGCCGCGCTGGAATGCCTCGACAACGGCAAGCCCTTCCGTGACGCACGCTTCTTCGATGTGCCCTATGCGGTTGAACTGCTGCGCTACAACGCCGGCTGGGCGACCCGGCTCAACGGCGAATCGATTGCGCTTTCCGGCCCCGGCACCTGGCACGCTTACACGCTGAAGGAGCCGGTCGGCGTCGTCGCCCAGATCGTGCCGTGGAACGCGCCGCTGGCGATGGCCGCCGCGAAGGTCGCTCCCGCGCTCGCCGCAGGCTGCGCGGTGATCCTCAAGCCCGCCGAGGAAACCCCGCTGACCGCGCTGCGCCTCGCGCAGCTGATCGCCGAGGCTGGCTTCCCCGAAGGCGTGTTCAATCTCGTCACCGGCTTCGGCGAGCAAGCCGGTGCGGCGCTGACCGCGCATCCCGGGGTGGACAAGGTCACCTTTACGGGCTCGACCGAAGTCGGAAGGCTGATCGTCAATGCCGCCGCCGGCAATTTCAAGCGGGTTACGCTCGAGCTCGGCGGCAAGACGCCAGTGATCATCCTGCCCGACGCCGATGTCGCCAAGGCGACCGAAGGCGCAGCGCGCTCGATCTTCGCCAACACCGGCCAGATCTGCAACGCCGGCTCGCGCCTGTTCGTGCATGAGACGCTGTTCGATGAGGTGATCGATGGCGTCGCCAAGGTCGCGGCCGCGATGAAGATCGGCCCGGGCCTTGCGGCGGATACGCAGATGGGCCCAGTCATCTCGGCCCAGCAGCGCGACCGGATCGACGGCTACATCGCGGGCGGCGTCGCGGCCGGCGCCACCTTGCGCGCCAGCGGGGGCGAAGTTCCGGGCGAGGGCTATTTCGTCAAGCCGACGGTTCTGACCGGCACCAGCGCCGACATGGCGGTGCGGCGCGAAGAGATCTTCGGCCCGGTGCTCTGCGCCATGTCCTTCGGCGACGAAGATCTCGAACGGATCGCCAGCGACGCCAACGCCACCGATTACGGCCTTGGCGCGGTGATCTGGACCAACAACCTCTCCGCCGCGCACAAACTGGCGAAGAAGCTTAAGGCGGGGACGGTCCGCGTCAATGGCGGCGGGCTCGATCCGGCGCTGCCCTTCGGCGGGTTCAAGCAGTCCGGCTGGGGCCGCGAGAATGGCCGCGAAGGGATCGACGCCTATACCGAGACCAAGTCCGTGGCGATGGCTTTGCTCTAGCGAGCAGAATCCCGCGCCGTCATCACTTCGACGAACCGGCGGAGCGCGCCTGACTGGTCGCGGCTGCGCCAGACAAGCTGCACCGCAAAGTGCAGGTCCAGGTCGGCGATCGGCACGAAGCGGATGTTCTGGGCTGCCGATAGCGGGTTAGTGACGGTAACGAAGCCAACCCCCATGCCCACCGCCACGAGGCTCAGCAGGATCGAGTTGGTGATGCACTCCTGGATCACCCGCGGCGAATGACCGCTGGCGATGCAGGCGGCGGCGATCTTGTCATAATAGCCGGGCTGCGAGCGGCGTTCGGGCCAGAGCGTTGGTTGGTCGGCCAGTTCCTCCAGCCGCACCGACTCCCGGTTGGCGAAGGGATGCTCGCGGTGCACCGCCAGCATCGTGCGGCCGACGCCGATCGTGGCCTGCTCCAGCGTGGCCGCATCGCGCTCGTCGATGTTGGCGTCGTAGACGATCCCGGCGTCGAGCAGGCCCTCCTGCAAGGCGCTGATCTGCTGCATCGACCCCATCGACTTGAGATCCAGCACCACCCCCGGTTCGCTCTCGCGGAAATGCAGCAGGCCGACCGAGATGAATTCGTGCGCGGTGATGATCTCGCTCAGCCCAACGCGGATCGTGCCGAGGTGGCCGCTGCCCAGCCGCTTCGCCCGGTCGGCGGCGCGGTCGACCAGGGCGAGGATTTCCTCGACATCCGCCAGGAACACGCGGCCCGCGTCGGACAAGCGCACACCGCGCGGCAGGCGCTCGAACAGTTCGACCCCGAGCTCGGTCTCGAGATCGCGGATCTGGCGGGTGAGGGCGGGCTGGGCGACGCGGAGAGCAATCGCGGCGCGGCCGAAATGCTCTTCGCGGCCGATTGCCCGGAAATATCGCAGATGGCGCAGTTCCATCGGGTTCGGATGCCGCTGCGGCATCAAAACGTCAATGACAAAGAATTGGACGTATCAGTCCCGCGCCAACAGATTGCGCGCAAGCAAAATACACGGGGGAGAATCCGATGGCGGCAGCCCGCCTCGACGAACTGGACTTCGGAACGCTCGGCATGGTCGATGTGCGCGGCACGGCAATTGAGCTGTTCACTGCCGGCAGTGGCGCACCCTTGCTCTATCTCCACGGCATGGACGGCATCGAAGGCGCCGCCCCGCTGCTGCAGGAGCTGGCCAAGA
>CANJSX010000055.1 GCA_947477055.1 Sphingomonadaceae bacterium
CTGACCAAGGAAATGTTCCTCAACCACCTCTATGGCGGGATGGACGAGCCGGAACTCAAGATCATCGACGTGTTCATCTGCAAGCTGCGCAAGAAGTTGGCCCATGCCTGCAGCGGCGACAACTATATCGAGACCGTCTGGGGCCGCGGCTATGTGCTGCGCGATCCGGGCGAAGAGGCCGAAGCCGCCTGACACCAATTCCAAGCAGCAGTTAGACCCGATTACGGCCCGTCCTCTCCGGCGGGCCGTTTTCGTTGGCGCGGGGCTGGCACGCCACGGTGCACCCGGCTAAGGGCGCGCCATGACCGCGCACAAACCCGGCGATCCGACTACGATCAACCGCCTCTATGGCCGCGCCAAGGGCAAGCCGCTGCGCGCGGCGCAGCAGGCGCTGGTTGAGCAGTTGCTGCCGCAGATCGCGATGCCCGAGGAAGGCCCGATCACCGCCGAGGGCCTGTTCGGTGAACCCTGCCCGCTGCATTTCGAGATCGGCTTCGGCGGGGGCGAGCATCTGGCGGCGCGGGCCGACATGCTGCCGGGCCATGGTTTCATCGGGGCCGAGCCATTCCTCAACGGCGTAGCGCAGGCGCTGACTCATGTGGCCGGCGACAACGGCGCGCACCCGCCGCTCGGCAATGTCCGGATCCATCACGGCGATGCGCTTGAGGTGCTGCGGCGCATTCCGGACGGCGCGCTATCGATGCTCTACCTGCTCCATCCCGATCCCTGGCCCAAGGCGCGCCACGCCAAGCGGCGGATGATGAACGACGGCCCGCTCGATCTCATCGCCGCGAAGCTGCGCCCCGGCGGCGAGTTCCGTTTCGGCACCGATCATGCCGTCTACCTGCGACATGCATTGATGGTGATGCGCCGGCACCGCCACCAGTTCGAATGGCTGATCGACAAGCCCGCCGACTTCCAGCACCGCCCCGGCGGCTGGCCCGAGACCCGCTACGAACACAAGGCGCGCACGGTTTACGGGCATGAAGTCTGGTATTTCCGTTACCGCCGACGTTAGGGCGGCAGTCCTCAGATGACGGCGTGCGCCACCCCGAAACGCTCGAATCCCAGCAAGCGTTGCGAAAGCGGCACATCTGATCGCGTTTCGGATACCGCGACGGGCACCGTTCACCTAACAGGCCGTTAGGGACATTACGCAATCCGCGAGCAACGCTGTGATTGTATATGACTAGGGGGTCGCACCCATCGTCTCCGGACGAATGAAAACAGGAAATGTCGGGGGAATGATCAGATCCACCCTCTTGGCACTGCCGCTCTCCCTGCTGTGTCTGCCAACCGTGGCAGCGGCGCAGGATGCGCAATCCGCAACCCAGGCGCCGTCCAGCAATGTCGGCCATGCCGGGGGATTGTTTTCGAACGCGACTTTCGAAGTGGCCACCGGTGCCGACTATTCCGCCGGTCATTACGGTGCAGCGCTCGACACGACGGTCTGGAGCATTCCGGTCGATCTCAAGGCGCAGCTCGGGCCGGTCCGGCTTCAAGCCTCGCTACCCTATGTGTTCCTCAAGGGTCCCGGCCAGATCGTCAGCGGTGTGATCGTCTCCAACCCCGGCAGCACGGCGATCACCTCGCGCTCGGGCGTCGGCGACCTCAATCTTTCGGCCGCCTATCTGGTCACGCGCGAGAATGGCGCAGTGCCCTCGATCGAGCTGGGCGGCGGAGCCAAGCTGCCGACCGCCTCCACGCTGATCGGCACCGGCGAGACCGACTATTCGGCCAATATCAGCCTCTACAAGTCGGTGACGCCCAAGGTCATGCTGTTCGGCTCGTTCGGGTATTCCTGGCTGGGAAGCCCATCTGCCTACAAGCTGGAAAACGGCATCACCGCATCGGGCGGGCTGAACTTCCGACCGACCGACCGCGAGAACTACGGCGTGAGCCTGGCTTATCGCGAACCGGTGGCCGCTGGCCTGCAGGGGCAGGCGGTCGTCTCGCCCTACATGACCTATCGGTTCACCAATCGCTGGGGGATCACGCTTTACGGCATGGCCGGGTTCAACGACGCCAGCCCACGGGTCGGCGGCGGGATCAGGCTGAGCCTGTTTCAATAGAATACGGGGACGTCCTGCCACACGGCGATGCAATCATGCGGAGCCGGGCAACAGGGCGAAGACACCGGGGGCCACGGAGAAGTAACATGTCGCATACACTGATACGCAACGGCGCATTTGCCACACTACTGCTGGCTTCAGCCGCTGCCTACGCAGCCCCGCCCGGCGGCGTGCCGGTCGGTCCGCCCGCCGGCATTCCCAAGGGACCGCCCGCCGGAGTCCCGATGGGTCCGCCAGCCAATATTCCGAAGGGTCCGCCCTCGGGCGTCACCGCCGGCCCGCCTGCTATCGCCACCGCACACATCCCGCAAGGCGTTGCTACTGGTCGGCCCGCGAGTACGCCGGCACAGGCTCGCTCGAGCGCTTCGCTGGCCGCAGCATCGGCTCCGAACAGCCATGCCTCCGGCGTCGGTACCGCCGCTTCGCTGCTGAAGAAGCTCAATGCCGGGCATGCCTCGGACACGGCCTTCGCCCATGCCAACTCCAACTCGGTGGTCGGCGCGGTCGGCAGCTACAAGCTGGCCACGGTCAAGGCCAACGCGGACATCACGACCTATGGCTCGGCGGTCGCCACTGACCAGACCGCAGCTGCAACGGCTCAGACGGCAGTGACGAAGGCCCAGGCCGACCTCGCCGCGGCCCAGGCTGCCAATCCGGTCGATCCCGCTGCGGTCAACACGGCAACTACTGGGCTCAACACAGCCCAAGCCAGCCTGACAACCGCCCAGACCCAGCTGACGGCCGACCAGACCAGCCTGACGGCGGCGCAGCAATCGCTGGTCTCGGCGCAGACTACGCTGGCCAGTTCGGCCGAGACGACGCTCACGCCCGATGTGGTCAGCCAGCTGAACACCCTGCTGAGTATCTGATTCGTCATAGCCTGAAGTTGCGGGGTTCGGAGTTCGCTCCGGGCCCCGTTTCAGTTTGCGACCGCCTCGGAAACGGGACGAAGGAAGACTGCCATGACGCGAACTGTCTCGGTTTGGCGCAAAAAAGTTTCGCTTTGCGTCATGGCGGGAAAATCTTGTTCGCGTGCCTTCGTGGAAACTCTATCAAAACAATCGACATTTGGTGGGGATTCGCGACGATGGACTTCGGCAGTATCAATCTTGAATATCTGCTGCCGTTCATCGCGGTGGGCTTCGCCGCGCAGCTGGTCGATGGCGCGCTGGGCATGGCCTTCGGGGTGATCTCGAACACACTGCTGGTCGGGGTCATGGGCGTGCCGCCGGCGCTGGCTTCGCAGCGGGTCCACATCGTCGAATGCTTCACCACCGCCACCTCTGGGATCAGCCATCTGCTGCATGGCAATATCGACAAGGTGCTGTTCTTCCGCCTGCTGCTGCCGGGCATGGCCGGCGGTGTGCTGGGGGCCTATGTGCTGACCTCGCTCGATGCCAGCGTGGTCAAGCCATTCGTGCTGCTCTACCTGACCAGCATCGGCATCTACATCCTGGTGCGCGGGATCTTCTGGCCACCCAAAATCCGCGAAGCCAAGGTGATCGCGCCGCTCGGCCTGTTCGGCGGGTTTCTCGATGCCGTTGGCGGTGGTGGCTGGGGTCCGGTGGTGACCTCGAACCTGCTGATCCAGGGCGCTGACCCGCGCAAGGTGATCGGCACGGTCAACTCGGTCGAATTCTTCCTCACCATCACGGTCTCCGCCGCTTTCATCTGGCGTATCGGCTTTGTCGATGTTGCCGGGCCGACGCTCGGACTGATCATCGGCGGGCTGTTTGCCGCGCCGATCGGGGCCTGGGCCGCCAAGCATTTCCCGACCAAGCAGATGCTGATCCTCGTCGGCATCGTGCTGACGCTGACCAGCTCTTACGGGGTGTGGGCCGCCTGGAAATAGGCGGTCTCAGACCGACAGGAGCGCCTTGCGCCACGCCGCGATGCACAAGGACCGCGCGGCGTCGTCCAGCTGCGGAACGAAGTGCCGCACCGGCCCGCGCATCGCCTCGGCCGCAGCTTGAAGCGAGGGGTGAAGCCCGGTCCCGACCGCCGCCAGCATCCCCACTCCCAATGCCGTCGTCTCGACGAAGTCTGGGCGCTCGACCGGCACTGCCAGCATGTCGGCCAGATCCTGCGCCATCCAGTCGTTGGTGCTCATCCCCCCGTCGATCCGCAGCGAGCGCCATCCGGCCCCGTCGGCCGCGAAGGCTTCGGCCAAGTCATGCGTCTGCATCGCCATGGCTTCCAGCGCAGCCCGGGCAAGATGGGCGCGAGTGGTCGAAAAGCTCAGCCCGGTGATCGAGGCGCGGGCTTCCGGGCGCCAGTGCGGGGCACCGAGGCCGCTCAGCGCCGGCACGATCACCACTCCGCCGTTATCGGGCACCGAGCGCGCGAGCTCCTCGGTCTCGCCCGCCGAAGAGATCAGCCCAAGGCTGTCACGCAGCCATTTCATTAGGCTGCCGGCAACGAAGACCGAGCCTTCCAGCGCATAGCTACGCTGCCCGCCGAGCTGATAGAGCACTGTGCCCAGCAGCCGGTGGCGTGAGCGCGGCAGTTTGGCGCCCATATTGGCGAGCACGAAGGCGCCGGTTCCGTAGGTCGCCTTGGTCTGGCCGGGCTGGAGGCAGCCCTGCCCGATCGTCGCCGCCTGCTGGTCGCCCGCCAGGCCGCAGATCGGGATCGCCGCGCCGAGGAACTCGGGCAGCGTGACCCCGAATTCACCCGCGCTATCGACCACCTCGGGCAGCGCCGCTGCCGGTACCCCGAAGATCTCGCAGAGCGTCTCGTCCCAGCCCTGCCCTTCGAGCGGAAGCAGGCTGGTGCGGCTGGCGTTGCTGGCATCGGAGAGGAAGGCGCCGCCAGTCAGGCGGAACACCAGCCAGCTCTCGACCGTGCCCAGCGCCAATCTTCCGGTGGCCGCGGCACCCTGCACCGCCTCGCTGTTATCCAGCAGCCAGCGCATCTTGCCGGCGGAGAAATAGGGATCGAGCAGCAGCCCGGTGCGGGCCTGGATGTCGCGCTCCTGCCCCTCCTCCTTGAGCCGGGCGCAGAGCGGTGCGGCGCGGCGATCCTGCCAGACGAGGGCTTGGTGGAGCGGCTGGCCGCTCGCCCGGTCCCAGGCAACGACGGTTTCGCGCTGGTTGGTGATGCCGATCCCGGCGATGTGGCGCGGCCCGCCCAGTTCCTCCACCACCGCCCGGGCGCAGGCGAGGGTCTTCTCCCAGATCTCGGTCGCGTCGTGCTCGACCCACCCGGGCTCGGGATAATGCTGGGTCAGTTCCAGTTGGAACAGCGAGAGCACCTTGCCTTCGGGGGTGAAGGCGATCGCCCGGACCGAAGTCGTCCCAGCATCGAGCACCAGTATCGTATCGCCGGACCGCATTCCCCGATTGTGCCGCGCTTGCGGGCGGAAGTCGAGCGATGCTCGACAGTGCCGCGCGCAATCCCCATATGCTGCGGTATGAAATTCCCTCCCAAGCCCTGGCCGGTCGGCGGCTCGGACAGGCTCGAGCCGCTGGTACGCCGCGTGCTGGCGACTAACCCCTCGCCCTTCACCTTCACCGGCACCCAGACCTACCTTGTCGGAACCGAGAAGGACCTCGCAGTGATCGATCCTGGCCCGGCCGAAGCGGAGCACCTCGCCGCGCTGACTGCCGCGATCGGCGAGGCGAAGGTCGTTGCGATCTGCTGCACCCACACCCACCGCGACCATTCCCCCGCCGCCGCCCCGCTCGCCGCGCTGACCGGAGCTCCGGTGATCGGCTGCGCCCCGCTTTCGCTCGACGATTCCGGCCCGCACGCCGACGCCGCCTTCGATCCCGACTATGCACCCGACCGGGTGCTGACGGATGGCGAGGCGATTGCAGGCGCCGGCTGGACCCTGCGCGCGCTGGCGACGCCGGGGCACACCTCGAACCACCTGTGCTATGCGCTGGAGGAGACGCAGGCGCTGTTCACCGGCGATCACGTGATGGGCTGGTCGACCACCGTCGTCTCGCCGCCCGATGGCGACATGGCCGATTACATGGCCAGCCTCGAGAAGCTCAACACTCGCGAGGACCGGGTTTATTATCCCGCCCACGGCCCGCAGGTCGACAAACCGCGCCAGCTGGTGCGCGGCATGCTCGGCCATCGTCGCAGTCGCGAGCGGCAAATCCTCAAGCTGCTGGACGAGGCCGCCCAGCCGATCGCAGCGATGGTCCCGCGGATGTACAAGGGCGTGGACGAACGGCTCTGGCCCGCCGCCGGCCGCTCGGTGCTGGCGCATTTGATCGATCTGGCAGCACGCGGCGAGGTTCGCTGCGAGGGCGAGACATGGATACTGGCACGCTGATCGGGCCCGCTTAGCCATCTTGCCATCGGCAACCGGCCTGTGCATTATCCAGTTTACGAATATCGCGGGTCTCAGATCTGGGGAGATTTCCGCGATGGCAACCATGGCACAATCCGGCGCACCCGCTCGCAGCGAGGAGCGCTTCTTTTTCAAGATGGCCTGCACGATGGCCGTGCTGATCGTTGCCGGCTTCGGCTTCCAGCTCGGGGCCGGCCGGTCCAGCTTTTCCGTGCCGCTGGTCTATCACCTGCATGCCTTCATCTACTTCGGCTGGGTGGCGCTGTTCGTGCTCCAATCGGGCCTGGCCGCCGCCGGCAACCTCGCGCTGCACCGGCAGCTTGGGTGGCTCTCGGCGATCTAGCTGCCGGCAATGCTGGTCATGGGTGTCATCATCACGATCACCTCGATGCAGCGCAGCGGCGGGCCGTTCTTCTTCGATGCCAATGAATTCCTGATCAGCAACCCGATCGGCCTGCTGGCCTTCGCGGGAATGATCGTCGCGGCAGTGGTCATGCGCCGCCGGACTGACTGGCACCGGCGCCTGATCATGAGTGCCATGGCCGCGATCCTCGGCCCGGCCTTCGGGCGGCTGATGCCGATGCCGCTGTTCATCCCCTCGGGCCTCGGCTGGGAAGTCTCCAACTCCATCGGCCTGATCTTCATCCTTGTGGGCATGGCAGCGGACAAGCGCCGCCTCGGGGCGGTGCATCCGGCCTGGTTCGTCGGGCTTGCCGTCGGCCTCGGCTGGATCGCGCTGGGCCAGCTGCTGGCCTATCAGCCCTGGGCGATCGAACTGACCAAATCGGTCATGGCCGGCCATCCCGGCGCGGCGCGGCCAATGGCGGCTTACCTGCCTTGATTAAGCGGCACTGACGGGCCATCTGGGGCGCTCGCTGACACCTCGCTGAAACAGGGCAGACCCCAATGACCATCCAGACCGCCAATCTCTCAGGCATCGACATCCGCGCCGAGATCGAGCGGCTGCGCAAGGATCGCAATGCCGTGATCCTCGCGCATTACTACCAGAGCCCGGAAATCCAGGACCTGGCGGATTACATCGGCGACAGCCTCGAGCTTTCGAAGAAGGCCGCCACGACCGATGCCGAGGTGATCGCCTTCTGCGGAGTCAGGTTCATGGCCGAGACCGCCAAGATCCTCGCGCCAGAGAAGATCGTGATCCTGCCCGACATGGACGCCGGCTGCTCCCTTGAGGATTCCTGCCCGCCGGAGAAGTTCAAGGCCTTCCGCGAAGCCCATCCCGATCACATCGCGCTGACCTATATCAACTGCTCGACCGAGGTGAAGGCGCTGTCCGACGTGATCGTCACCAGCTCAAGCGCCGAGACGATCCTCGCCCAGATCCCGCCCGAACAGAAGATCATCTTCGGACCCGATCGCCACCTCGGCGGCTATCTCTCCCGCAAGTTCAATCGCGAGATGGTGCTGTGGCCCGGTGTTTGCATCGTCCACGAGGCCTTCAGCGAGACCGAGCTGATCAAGCTCAAGGCCCAGCACCCCGGCGCGCCGGTCGCGGCGCATCCGGAATGCCCGCCGCATATCATCGACCATGCCGATTATGTCGGCTCGACCAGCGGCATCCTCAAGTTCGCCACGGAGTTCCCCGGAAACACGCTGATCGTCGCGACCGAGCCGCACATCATCCACCAGATGGAAAAGGCCCTGCCCGGCAAGACCTTCATTGGCGCCCCCGGTGCCGACGGACAATGCAGCTGCAACATCTGCCCCTACATGGCGCTCAACACGCTCGAAAAACTCTACCTCGCCCTGCGCGATCTGAAGCCCCGAATCGAGATCGAGGAAGGGCTGCGGCTGGCGGCGAAGAAGAGCCTCGATGCAATGCTGGCGATGGCCGGCGGGACCGTGGGCAAGGGGGATTTGGGGCCGGCCTAGGCTGCAACTTGACAAATCGCGTCATTTTTGACACGTATCGTCCGTGAACCCTGAGCGTTCAAAGAAAGTCGCAGCGCGGTTTTTTGTGCCGGCCAGCGGCAAACTGCCGGTGCGTGAGTGGCTATTGAGCCTTGATCCCGAAGATCGGCGGGAGATTGGCAAGGATATCCAGAAAGTCGAATTCGGCTGGCCCATCGGAATGCCCTATTGTCGGCCACTCGGGCGCGGATTGTGGGAGGTGAGGAGCGATATTTCATCAGGCCGGATCGCGCGGGTGCTGTTTTGCCTCAAGTCTGGCGAGATGGTGCTGCTTCACGGTTTCGTGAAGAAAACGCAGAAGGCACCGTCGCAGGAAATCGACCTCGCTTTGCAACGAATGAAGGAACTGGACTGATGGAACAGACTGGCAAAGCCCGGATCTGCGAAGAAACCTTCGATGATTTCCTCGCCAGCGAAAACCTGCTCGCAGGGTGCGAGGAGGACGCGATCAAGGAAATCATCGCCGACCAGATTCGTGCGGCGATGAAGGAACAGCATCTGACCAAGACCGCCATGGCCGCGCGGATGAAGACCGACCGGCGACAGCTGGACCGCCTGCTCGATCCGGCCAATCCTTCGGTGACTCTGGCAACGCTGCGGCGGGCGGCGGCGGCAGTGGGCAGGACCTTGCGGGTGGAGCTGGCGTAGTGTCGCGCAAGTGGGATTGGGGGGGCGGAAGTGATACCTGATTATCAAACATTGATGGAGCCCGTCTTGCGTTCCGCAATCGATCGGGAAGTGAAGACTGGCGATATCATCGAGCCACTGGCCGACAGGTTTGGGCTGACGGCAGACGAGCGCGCAGAACAAATTCCGAGCAGTGGGCAGGCGCTATTTTACAATCGAATCCACTGGGCCAAAACCTATCTGAAACAAGCTGGGCTGATCGAATAAACCCGCCGAGGACATTTCCGGACGAGTGAACGAGGAAAGGCAGTCCTCCGAGATTCGAATATCTCGATCAACAATCGATTTCTTCGCACGATCCCTGATTTCGTAGCATTTCAATCGAAGAGCAAGGCAGAGGCGGAAGTACCCCAGGTGACGGACGCGGCATTGTTTGATGCGACGCCAGAGAAAGCTCTGCGCGATGCCTATGATCGCATAAATGCTCCGATCGCCAATGATCTGCTGGATCGATTGCGCGCGGGGACCCCGGCCTTCTTTGAGCGTTCGATCGTCCAACTCTTGCTCGCAATGGGTTATGGCGGGAGTTCTGAGGACGCTGGCCGTGCCATTGGTCAATCAGGCGATGACGGTGTTGACGGCGTTATCGATCAAGATCCATTAGGCGTTGATCAAATCTATATTCAGGCGAAGCGGTATGGCGAAGACAACCAAGTTGGGCCTGCGGCAATCAGAGAATTTTTTGGTTCACTGAGTTTGAAGAAGGCACAAAAGGGCATTTTCGTCACAGCATCTGGCTTTACAAGGAGCGCGCAGGAGACGGCTCGCCAACTCGGCGGGCGTATTGTCCTGATTGATGCGACACAGCTCGGGAGGCTAATGGTCCGCTACAATGTCGGCTGCCGAGACCAGGAAATCATCCATATCAAGCGGGTTGATGAAGATTTCTTCGAGTAATCACCCCGCCATGACTCGCCGCACCATATCCGGCTCCGCCTCGATCACCTTGAGATAGGCGCGCACCGCCGGGGGCGGCATGTGGCGACCCATTTCATATTGGCGGATGCTGCTGGCCGAAATTCCGAAGGCTTGTGCGAATTCCTGCTGGCCCATGCCGAGCCGGTTGCGCAGCTTGCGAATTCGCCGGCCCATATGAGCGCGTTCAAGCGCGGCAACGGTAACGTTGAAATCCTCGGGATCGTTCGGGTCAGCCGGGATCGCTATGTCAGTCCCTTTGTTCACCTGCTCAACTCCGCCCGATAGATATCAATCCGACAACCTCGCCCCGAACGCCAGCGTAACCGACGCCACAACGGATCAATCCCGCTTGCTAATTCCGTAGCATCCTTCATTCTTTGCGCGCACGTATAACGGGAATAGGATTGACGATGGTTGGCACTGCGGGCGCGACGCTCGATGTTTCGGCGTTTTTGCGCGGGTTGAAGTTCAACCGCTACCACCTCTCGATCCTGCTGCTGTCGAGCCTGGTCACCTTCTTCGACGGGCTCGACTTCTCGTTGATGACCTTCACCCTGCCCTACATCCGCGACGAGATGAAACTCGACGTGGTGACCATGGGCAATGTCAGCGCCGCCGCCTTCATCGGACAGATGGTCGGTTCACTGGTCGGGTCCTATTTCGGGGACACTTTCGGCCGCAGGCCGGTGATCCTGCTCTGCACCGTGCTCAGCGCCGTGCTGACCTTTGCCACCGGCTATGCCCAGACGCCCGACCAACTGATGCTGCTGCGGCTGCTGGGTGGCTTTGCGATCGGCGGGCTGCTGGCCCCGGCCTGGTCGCTCAACATCGAGTCCATGCCAGCCGCGATGCGCGCCACTTCGGTCACCATCATCATGCTCGGCTTCAGCACCGGCAGCGCGGCCTGCGGCTGGATCACCAATGCCATTGCCCCGACGCACGGCTGGCATGCGGTGTTCTTTTTCTGCGGGGCGATGACGCTGGCGCTGGCGGTGGCGCTGCAGTTCACCCTGCCCGAATCCGTGCGCTGGCTGGTGGCCAAGGACAAGCCGGCCAGCCGCATCGCCGCCGGGCTGGGCAAGTTCGCGCCCGGTGAGGACCTGACGAAATTCACCGCCTTCCAGCTCTCGGACGAACAGTCCGCCAGCCGCTCGGCCTCGCCGCTCAAGATGCTCGGCTCGCTGTTCAAGGGCTGGCTCGCCTATATCACCCCGCTGGTGTGGCTGGCCTACTTCTGCTCGTCCCTCGCGATCTACCTCAAGACCAGCTACGGCGTGCTGTTCCTCGAGGAGCTGGGGATGAGCGTGACCGAAGCCACCTCGATCGGCTCGATCGGCGGGCTGATCGGCGCGATCGGCGGCGTGGCACTGCTGGCGCTGACAGAACGGCGCGGCCCGGCCTGGATTACCCTCGCCCCGCTGCTGGGCATCCCGCTGACCTTGATGGTCGGCTTTGGGGTGGTGCAGTATGGCAGCGGGATGTTCGTGCCGGTGATCCTGCTCGGCTCGATCATGGTCGGCGTCGGCCATGCCGCGGTGATCTCGATCACCTCGATCTACTACCCCAGCGCGATCCGCTCAACCGGGGGCGGCTGGGCCAGCTTCATGGCCAAGTTCGCCGCGGTCGCCGCGCCGCTGGTGGGCGCGCGGCTGTTCCTGGGGACCGAGGCCAAGGTGCTCGACGGCTACCTTGCCACCGCCGCCTGCCTCGCCGGGATCGTGATCTGCGTGCTGGCGATGGCGCAATTCGCCCGGCGGCATGTCGCCGAGGAGG
The DNA here is from genome assembly GCA_947477055.1 of Sphingomonadaceae bacterium. Classification (GTDB taxonomy): domain Bacteria; phylum Pseudomonadota; class Alphaproteobacteria; order Sphingomonadales; family Sphingomonadaceae; genus Novosphingobium. The sequence goes on from CANJSX010000055.1 coordinate 11,686, forward strand.
CTGCGGCGGGCTGAAGCGAACCGGGAACATTCGCCCGATCTCGAGCGTTTCAGCTGCCCATGCCGTGGAGGCTGTTATGCATCGCGAAGACGAAGAAATTCACGTCAGCACCGAAGAAGCGCGGGGCGGCAGCACGCCTCACATCCTGCGCTACATGCTGGCTATCAGCATGACGCTGGCAATCGTCGCTCTGTCGGCGATCTGGATTTCCGCTGCGCTGCCCTAGGGCAGTATGTCTGGTTAGCGAGAAGGGGACACGGTATTCCGTGTCCCCTTCTCCACTGCGCGCGGTTGGCGGATGGGTGATGTGGGGGAGCTTGTCACTGGGGTGGATTGGCGCTATTTGGGGATTTAGTGACGTGTCACCGTAATTCGTGTCACCGTAATTAAGTGACGCGTCACCGTAATTCAATCTATATGCTTCAGTTCGGAACGACTGCGCGGCGACAAAGCGAGCAATCGCTCTTCGTTGTCTTTGATTCAAAAAGGCAAGAGACTGCCTCCGCACGATCTCGTCCATCGAACGAGCCGCAGCTGTCTCAAGCTTTTCAAACTCGCCCTCAAATGACTTCGGATCCCCGTTTGCCAACAGGACATTGAAGTTAGGACGCGAGGCCGCGCTTCTCGGCGACAGCTTGGTCACTTGGTCGTCAGCAACGTTCAATCGAAAGACTCTGCCATCGGCGTCCGCAAAGTTTTTGACCAAGAACTTTGGAACCCAATGTTGAATTTGAAACCCACTCAATAAACCCGCTTCTTCGGCTTGATATACTCCACGTCGTCCGTCAGCGTGAACTCGTGCACCGGGCGGTAGTCGATCTTCACCGCGCCGCCCTTGCCGCCCCAGCCTTCGAACCACGCCGCAGTGTGCTTCATCCAGCCCTTGTCGTCGCGGTCGGGGAAGTCTTCGTGGGCGTGGGCGCCGCGCGATTCCTTGCGGTTGTGGGCGCCGTGGAGGGTGACGCTGGCCTGCGAGATCAGATTATCGAGTTCCATCGTCTCGACCAGATCGGAGTTCCAGATCAGGCCGCGATCGGAGACGTTGATGTCGGCCATGCGGGCGTAGGTTGCCGCCAGCTTGTCCTTGCCTTCGGCCATAACTTCGTCGGTGCGGAACACGGCGGCGTGCTGGCTCATGATGCGCTGCATTTCGGTGCGCACTTCGGCGGTGGGCGAGCCGCCCTTGGCGTTGCGGAAGTGATCGAGACGGCCGAGCGCCATGTCGGCGCTGTCCTTGGGCAGCGCGTTGTGCGCGGTGCCCGGCTTGATCAGTTCC